>NZ_RZAA01000004.1:0-465186 GCF_003994535.1 Pseudomonas sp. PAMC 29040 | reverse complement strand
CCTAAAGGGCCGTCGAAGACTACGACGTTGATAGGTTGGGTGTGTAAGCGCTGTGAGGCGTTGAGCTAACCAATACTAATTGCCCGTGAGGCTTGACCATATAACACCCAAGCAATTTGCGTTCTTGGTGACAAGAACAGACAAGTTGCGGTGTGTGAAGACGATACAAACCGAAAGTTTGCATAACACACAAATCTATTACATACCCATTCGCTGGAACGTTGACCGCAAGGTAAACGCGCTGGCTACCGAATTTCTTGACGACCATAGAGCATTGGAACCACCTGATCCCATCCCGAACTCAGAAGTGAAACGATGCATCGCCGATGGTAGTGTGGGGTTTCCCCATGTGAGAGTAGGTCATCGTCAAGATTAAATTCCAAACCCCCTGTCTGCTCACGCAGACAGGGGGTTTGTTTTTGTGCCGAGAAAAGTTGCAACATGCCTGGCCGCAACAAGCTGCAACTCGGGCACTGCGTGCCCAGATTCACCTGCAGCTCAAGTCCTACAAATATGCACAGTTATTTTGTAGTCCGCGCACTAGAATAGGCGCAGTCATTTTCTGAGCCCGAGACTCCCTATATGCCAGATCCGGTTGACCCCCAAAGGGTGTCAGATCTACCGCTGGACGAGTTAGTGGCCTGCCACGAGTGCGATCTGTTGATGCGCAGGCCACATCTCGCTCTCGGCGAAAAAGCCCAATGTCCGCGCTGTGGGTATGAGCTCTATGCTCATCGGCACAAAGTCGTCGAACGCAGCCTCGCGCTGGTGATCGCCGCTTTGCTGCTCTACGTGCCCGCGAACTTTTTGCCCATCATGCAACTCAATCTATTGGGCCAGGCGTCGCAAGACACGGTCTGGAGCGGTGTGCTTGGCCTGTTCAATACCGGCATGCAGGGGATCGCCGTTGTAGTCTTCCTGTGCAGCATGGGAATTCCACTGCTCAAGCTGCTATGCCAGCTCGTCGTGTTACTCAGCATTCGCTGGAACATAGGCCGTAGCTACGGGCTGCTCATTTACCGTATTTATCACCACTTACGTGATTGGGGCATGCTTGAGGTGTACCTGATGGGAGTACTGGTGGCGATTGTGAAATTGTCCGACCTTGCAGAGTTGAGCCTCGGTCTTGGTTTAACCTGTTTTGTCAGCTTATTGCTGGTACAGGTCTGGCTGGAAGTTGTGATGTCGCCGCACCAGATCTGGCAGGCATTATCCGGGGAGGATGTCCATGCGGGCGATTGATGCAGGTATCTTGATCTGTGGCGAGTGTCACGAGCTGAACAGACAAGACCCCGAGACCGACGAGCAAAGCTGTACCCGATGTGGCGCTCTGGTACATGCGCGTCGTCCCGACAGCCTTATGCGTACCTGGGCATTGCTGTTAACCTCGGCCATTCTCTACATTCCGGCCAACCTGCTGCCCATCATGACCGTCAACTCTTTGGGCCAGGGTTCCCCGAGTACCATCATGGCGGGTGTCATTGAGCTGGTGCAGCACGGCATGATCCCGATTGCGGCCGTGGTATTTGTGGCCAGTATTCTGGTGCCAACCTTCAAGCTCGTCGGCATCGCCTTGCTGTTGTTTTCAGTGCAACGCCGTCAGCCGCTGTCAGCCCGGCAACGAATCATCATGTACCGCTTTATCGAATTCATTGGCCGCTGGTCAATGCTGGATATTTTTGTCATCGCCATTCTGGTGGCGGTGGTGAATTTTGGACGGATAGCCAGCATCGAGGCCAATCTTGGTGCGGTGGCTTTTGCCAGTGTGGTGGTATTAACAATGCTAGCCGCTGTAACTTTTGATCCCCGACTGATTTGGGATAACACGGAGTCGGACGACGACCATGAGTGACTTGCCTACCGCTAAAACCCGCCCGGCTTCCAACTGGTCGGCGATCTGGATTCTCCCGCTCATTGCCCTGATCATCGGTGGCTGGCTGGGATGGCGTGCCTATACCCAGACCGGAATCGACATTCAGGTGCGCTTCGAAAGTGGCGAAGGCATCGTCGCCAACAAGACTGAAGTGGTCTACAAAGGCATGCCCGTGGGCAAGGTCAAAACCCTGGCTCTGGACGAAGCTGGCCCGAGCAACGGGGTCATTGCCACCGTCGAGATGGATAAAGACGTCGAGCAGTACCTGAGAACCAACACCCGATTCTGGCTGGTCAAACCCAGCGTCTCTCTGGCGGGTATTACCGGCCTGGAAACACTGGTATCCGGCAATTACATCGCCGTCAGCCCGGCAGATGGCGAGTCAACGCGCAAATTCAAGGCCTTGTCACAAGAGCCGCCTCTGTCTGACGCCAAGCCAGGACTGCACCTGACGCTCAAGGCAGACCGCCTGGGCTCGTTGAACCGGGGCAGTCCGGTGTTTTACAAACAGATTCAGGTTGGTCAGATCAAAAGCTACGTGCTCTCTGAAGATCAAAGTACGGTCGAGATCAAAGTCTTTATCGAGCCGACCTACGCCAACCTGGTGCGCAAACACACGCGTTTCTGGAATGCCAGCGGCATCAGCATCGACGCCAACCTTTCAGGGGTGAAAGTGCGCAGTGAGTCTCTGGCCAGCATTGTTGCCGGAGGCATAGCCTTCGCGACGCCGGAGAACCGTAAAGACAGCCCGCCAACAGACACAAATCTGCCGTTCCGGCTGTATGAGGACTTTGATGCCGCGCAGGCGGGGATCAAGGTCAAAGTCAAACTCAGTGACTTCGAAGGCCTGCAGGCAGGCCGTACACCGGTCATGTACAAAGGTATTCAGGTCGGTAGCCTCAAGGCCTTGAAAGTTGACCCGGACCTCACCAGTGCCAGTGCCGAACTGGCCCTTGATCCGCTGGCGGAAGATTATCTGGTGCAGGGCACCCAGTTCTGGGTGGTAAAACCTTCCATTTCGCTGGCCGGGATTACGGGGCTGGAAGCTCTGGTGAAAGGCAACTACATCGCCATTCGCCCGGGGGACAAAGGCAGCACACCGGAACGCGAATTCATTGCGCGGCCCAAAGCACCACCGCTGGATCTGCGCTCACCGGGTCTGCACATGGTGCTCTTCACCGATAACCTGGGATCACTGGATGTCGGTAGCCCGATTCTCTACAAGCAGGTCAAGGTTGGATCGGTCCAGAGCTATCAGTTCTCCCGCACCAAGAAGCAGTTGGTCATTGGTGTCCACATCGAGAAAGAATACGAAAACCTGGTCAACGCCTCGACCCGTTTCTGGAATGCCAGCGGCATCACGCTCACTGGCGGATTGACCGGGGGGATTCAGGTCAAGAGTGAGTCCCTGCAAAGCCTGATGGCCGGCGGGATTGCATTCGAAACACCGGAAGCCGCGGCGCCCCTGCAAAAACGCATCCCTCGTTTCCGCCTGTATACCGACCGCGACGCGGCGATGCAGCAGGGTGTCGCTGTAACAATCAAAGTGGCACGTGCCGACGGGCTGCGCAGCGGTACGCCGATTCGTTTCAAAGGTCTGGATGTAGGCAAGATCGAAAGCATCGACCTCAGTGACGACCTGCAGTCGGTCATGCTCCAGGCCCGTATCACCGAAGTGCCGGGGCGGATAGCACGGGTGGGCAGTCAATTCTGGGTCGTCAAACCCGAGCTTGGATTGATGAAAACCGCCAACCTGGAAACCCTGGTCACCGGTCAGTACATAGAAGTGCAGCCTGCTGCCCGGCAACTGGGTCCGCAGACCAGCTTTGTCGCTCTGGATCAAGCCCCGGAGGCTGCCGTCTCGCAAGCCGGGTTAAGCCTGGTGTTGAGTGCGGCACGCCGTGGTTCGCTCAAGGAAGGGGTACCCGTGACCTACCGTGAAGTTACGGTGGGCAAGGTCACTGGATACGAGCTGGGCAATACCGCTGACCGTGTACTGGTGCATATCCTGATCGAGCCGCGTTACGCGCCATTGGTTCGCACTGGCAGCCGCTTCTGGAACAGCAGCGGCTTTGGTGTCGATTTTGGTCTGTTCAAAGGCGCCACAATCCGTACCGAGTCCCTGGAGACCCTGGTCCAGGGCGGTATCGCATTCGCTACCCCGGATGACGGCAAGATGGGTAATCAGGCCCGCCCGGAGCAAACCTTCCCCTTGTTCGACAAGTTCGAGGAAGAGTGGCTGCAATGGGCACCGAAAATCCCGTTGGCTAAATAGCCTTCAGCTGCACCCGCTTAACAAAAGACCGCGATCAATGATCGCGGTCTTTTGGTTTGCAGCGCATTTCAGGTCTCAGACCTCATCCAGCTCCGGCTGTTGAACCGGTACGCCAGCGACCGGTTGCACTTCGTCATGGCGACGAATGTACTTCCAGTCATCCTCGTCGATGTAAATCCCGTTCGGGCCGCTGCCGCCTTCAAGGTCGATGGCTACGTGGGCACAGACCTGCGGCTTGACACTGGCCAGGATAGGTACAAACCCCAGCTGCAGACTGGTTTCCAGCAGCGCGGTCTGGTTCTTCTCGTCGATGTCGGCTGCTTCGTCGAGGTAGTACGGCAGTCGAATGCGCCCGGCCTGATCGCGGTCCATCAAGTGCAGCAACAGATACATGTTGGTCAGCGCCTTGATGGTCATGGTCGTACCGTTGGACGCAGCACCGTCGATATCGGTATGGATCACCGGCTGGCCATTGACCTTGGTGATCTCGAACGCCAGCTCAAACAAATCCTTGAGCCCCAACTGGTTATGGTTTGCCGCTACCAGTCGCGCCAGATACTCCTTGGCCTCTTCGTTCTTGTTGTCCTGCTCGGCGCTCTGGCTGAGGTCGAACACCGACAGGGTTTCGCCTTCTTCGTACTGACCGGCGCTGTGGATAATCTGATCGATATGCTTGAGCGCTTCCTTGTTCGGTGCCAGCACGATACGGAAGCTTTGCAGGTTGGAGACCTGACGCTTGTTGATCTCGCGGTTGAACAACGCCAGCTGGTGTTCAAGGCTGTCGTAGTCACTGCGAATATTGCGCAGGGTGCGGGCGATGTCAGTCACGGCTGCACGACGGGCCTTGCCCAGGGTCAGGGCTTCTTCGGTGCGGTGGGCATAAGCGTTGATCAGCAGTTGCAGGCGGCGCTCCATGTCGTCTTCGCTGTCGAACTTGGCCACTCCCTTCAACCGCACCTGGGCATATAAGGCTTCGATCTGCCCGTCGCTGCGCAGCAGACTTTGCCAGCTGTCCTGATAGTCATTGAGCAGCGGCAACAGGTTGTCCATCGAGTCGTCGACCGGGTCCATGAACGGCGTGCCGAACGGCAGGTTGGCAGGCAGTAACTGACGACGGCGCAGGCTGTCATCCAGGGTGCGCTGCTTGGCTTCCATGTCACCGATCTGGCGGCCCACCAGCTGCAGCTTGGCCGACAGTTGTTGCACCCGTTCGGTGAACGCATCGCTGGAGCGTTTCAGTTCGTCTTGCGCACCTTCGGCCTGGGCCAGTAGCTCAAGCTTTTCGCCTTCCTCGGCACTCAACGTCTGACTGCGGCGGAAGTCTTCCAGCGCCTTTTGTGCGTCCAGCACCTGTTGATACAGTGACTCAGCTTCGCTCTTGCTCGCCGCCCGGTCAGAGGTCACGGCCTGCTGGGTTTTCAGTTGTTTGAGTTCTTTTTCCAGACGCTCTTTGTGCTCGCGCAATGCCGCGCGGTCCGCCAGTGCCTGCAGGGCCGGCGGCTCGATATGGCCAAGATCGATGCTAAGCCCTGGCGCCTCAAAGCGCTCGCCTTTGAAGCCGGCGAGGATCAGTTCCAGGGATTTGACCCAGGCATCGCTGTCATCCAGGGCAATGCCGTGCTCACCCAGCGGCAGGCTGAACAGGGCGCTGTTGAACAGGCGCATCAGGCGCTCTACATCCTGTTGCGAAAACTCTTCGCGCAGACGGGCGTAGCTGTTGTTGTCGGCGTGGTCGAGCTGCTGCTTGACAGACTTCAGGCGTTTTTCCAGATCCCGCAGACGCTCATCCAGATCCTCGGCGCTGAATTGACGCGACTGGGACAGGGCCCCGGCCAACTCATCATGGGCATCCTTGGCGGCCAGCAGCTGCTGCTCCAGCACTTTCACATCGTCAACCAGGGCAAAGCGGTGCTTGAGCACTGACAGCTCACCAAGCCAGCGCTGTATACCGCTGATTTCCCGCTCCAGGCGCATCAGTTCCTGGGTGCTGCTGCGTTGATCGTTTTGCAGCGAATCCTGTTCGTTGCGGTAATGCTCGGATTGAATCAGCAACTCTTCCTTGCGTACCCCGGCGTAGTCTTGCCAGGTGCCGAGCAGAGAATCCAGGAGCGGCGACAGGCGATGCAGCTTGCCGCGCAGCAGATCACGCTGGCGAACACCGGCCGCCAGCGCTTCCACCAGAGGCCCGGCGCCCACCAGCGCGTTGTAGTCCTGCTCCATGCGGCGTACGTCGCGGAAGGCTTCTTCACAGGCGGCAATGTAATCGACGCTGCCCGAACGCAGGCTGTGCTCAAAGGCATCGAGGAACAGTTGCTTGAGCTTGGCCGCAGTGATTTCGCGCATGTGCAGCAGGTTGATAAACAGGGCGCGGAACGTCTTCATGCTCTGCTCGCTGGTGGAACGCAGCGGGATCAGCGTCAGGTCCAGCGGAATCGAGGTGTGCCCGCCCACCAGCAGACGGCGCAGTTCGTCGGGCTTGAGCTCATAGGCCTTGAGACCATTGCGCTCAAGGTTGGTGAACAGCTCCTTCTGCCGCAGGCAGGTGTCGTCTTTCTGATAATGGGCCAGGTCCAGTTTGCCTGCGTAGGCAAAGAACTGGTGACCGAAGCCGCCACCCGGGCCACGGCCGACCACGCCGATTACATGGGGGCCATGGGGCAGTGAGACTTCGACGAGGATGTAGCTGGTGTCGGACGCAAAGTAGAAGCGGCGCGACTGTTCGAGGCTGTACTTGCCGAAGCTCATGTCTGACATGCGCGCCAGAATCGGGAACTGCAAGGCATTGATCGAAGCTGATTTGCCGAGGTTGTTGGCACCGTACACCGACAGTGGGTGCTCAAGCGGGAAAAGGCCCAGGCTGTAACCGGCGGTATTCAACAAGGCAAAACGGCGTATTCCGTAGCGTTCCTGGCTCATGCATCCATCTCCTGTTGCTCGGCGGCAATGGCGCGTGCCAGTGCGGCTTCTTCGTCCTCTTCCTCGGGCTCAGCGTCATCGTCGATCAACACCGGCGTAGGCAGCGGCAGAATGCTGTGCAGGCTGGCGGCCAGATCGCGGTCTTGCTGAACCGACAGGCAAACATCCAGGAAGCGGTGCATCGGCGGCAGAAAACGGTAGATCCCGGGCTCTTCGCTGGCGAATCCGAGCTGGGTCATGCGGCGCATGATCTTTTCTTCCAGCTCTTCGTGGGAAGTGACCTCCGCCTGTACAAACAGATCACGGTATTTCTCCAGCAGCGCAGGCAGTTCATCGCGGCCCAGGCTGCCACCATCGAGCACGGCAATCGGGTCGCGACCCTGATCGGCCAGATGCTCGACGATGATAAAGGTGAACAGTGCCAGGCGTTGTGCGGTCTTGTTCACTTGCGCGGTGGCGGTGTCGGGCACGAAGTAATAAAAGCCGCGGGTATCACACACCAGCTCAAAGCCCAGTGCCTTGAACAGGGCGCGGTATTGATCCTGAAAGTTTGACAGTTGCGCGTACAGCTCCGGGTCACGACGGCTGACGTGGTAACCCTTGAACAACTCGCGAAAGATCGGCGCAAGTTGGGACAGTTCTGACAGATCAAGATGCATGGAGAGGGCTCGCTGTAGTCTCGGTTGCGTCTTCGTTGCGAGAAAGCAGGGCGAAGGAACGCAGGCTGACCAGATGTTCGTGGGTGTGATAATCGCGGCGCTCCAGGCGTTCGCGCACGAAGCGTTTTTCCCGTGACAGGCGGGAGAACCAGTACAGCAACTCGTCGGTGTCACCGTCTGGCTCCTGTGCCAGCAGCCAGTTCATCAAGTCCGGCATTGGCAGCGCGTCGCTGCAACGATCGAGCATTTCCTTGACCGTACGCGGCGCTTTGGGTGTTTCGCCCCGGTGGGCTTTATGCGCCTTGGGGAAACGTGCCGGTTTTGCTTCGAAGCGGGCCAGCGCATACACGTAGGCCTCCACCTGACTGGCGCTGCCCAAAAAGGTACTTTGCGGGCGCGTGAACATCGGCATCGAGGCTTGTGGCACGGCGTCCAGCCCTTTGCGGCGGATGGCTGCCAGCGCCAGTGCGGCGCCACGGGTCACGGCATTGTGCCGGCGCGCTTCTTCACGCAGCGGCAGCAACAGCTCGCGGGCATGGCGCAAAGTCAGCTGGGCGCTGGTTTGCATCTCAAGGATCCGCGCATGGGTGCGCAGCAACATGTCGTCGTCCACCAGATGGCCGAGTCGCTGTTGCTCGCTGAGCATGCGCAGCAATACGTTTTCAACCTTGCGCACGCCTTGCTCGAAAGCACCGTCGGCGTTGACCAGCTGGATCATGGGTTCGACGTATTCGTCCCACGTTGCCAGAACCTCGGCATAACGCTGGCGCAGCGGGATCTGCCGGTCGCTGGTCTTGGCCCGCTCGGCTACCGCGACCAGGGCCTGTTCGTCATTGGCGAGTTTTTTCAGCACATCGCGAACGCGCATATCGAGCAAGCGCAGCTGGCGCGCCAGATCATGACCGTCACGGATGTCGAACGCATCCTGGATGTACCCTGCCAGACGCTCCAGATGACGCAGATAGGCTTCGATCTCCAGGCACAGGCCAAGGCGGTGCTCGCGCCTCAGGTACGCCAGAAAATCGAGGATCTGTGCATTTAACTCAAAGCGGTTCGGGCTTTTGGCGACCGGCACCAGAATATCCAGCCGGATCCAGCTGTCGAGGACGTTGGTGATGTCCTGTGGCGTGCTATCCACTTGATGGATAGCCAATTGCAGACGTAGTTCGCTGAGGCTCAACGTGCCTTGGTCGAAGTGTTCACACAAAGGCTCAAGGAGTGCCCAGTGCTCGGCAAGGGCACGTAATACGCGCTTGGGTTCGATCATGGGAGGGCCGGTCAATTGGCAATGAAAGTTCGCGATTGTACTGCAACGTGCCGTCGAGTCATCACTTGACGATCAGAGGTGCAACCCGCCGAGCATCCGTTTTTCATCAACTGGGGGCGGGAAGGGCAGAAGGGCGGTAGAATTGCCCATCTTTAGTTATCCACAGATGGCCGCCCCTTGTTGAACGAGTCCCGCCGCCGCGCGTATATGACTGCCATGCAGGTGGTCAGCTGGTTACCGCGCACCGAATTGCCATTTGCCGCGCCTTCGCGGCCCGAGCTGCTGGTACTCCCCGAGCCGCCCGCAGAGCCCGTGATTACGCGGCCTGCGGTCAAGGCAGTGGCGGCTGCGAGCGCGCCTGCAGAGCGGCCAAAGATCGAAGTGCCCCGGCCTTCGATCTCTGTGCGTGCGGCCAGCAAGCCCGTGGTTGAAGCCGAACCGGTACCGGTCACGCCCAAGGTGGTGCAACTGCCGCCGCCGCGCTTTGCCTTGCAGTTGCTGCGGGCCGGGCGTTGTCTGGTGCTGGTGGAGTTACCCACAGGCAGCGCGTTCCAGAGCCGTGATCCGGCGTATTTATTGTTAAAGGACATGTTGCGCGCTGCCGGTCTGCCCGACAGCCCGCAAATCATTGGCGAGCCCGTGCGCTGGCCGTTGTTGCGCCGGGGCAATGTCGACCAGGGGCCGGAAGCCGCGCGGGAATTCGTGCAGGGCTTTGTCATGGCCCGTCTCGAAGAGGCCGAGTGTGCCTGCTTGTGGCTGGTGGGGCTGCCAGCGGTGCGTTTTGCCGGTGAGGCAGACGCGCAAGCGTTTAACACTGAACTTGAAATTGAAGGGCTGGGCTGCGCATGGGCGCTGCCGGGTCTGGAACTCTTAATGGATGAGCCACAACGCAAAGCGCATGTGTGGCAAGCCATGCGCCGGCTGATGGCGCGCTGGAAACAAAACGATGAGTGACGCTGTAACCTTTCGTCCGATGACCGAGGCGGACCTTGAAGCCGTATTGAAAATTGAATACGCCGCCTTCAGCCACCCCTGGACCCGCGGTATTTTTCTCGACGGTCTGGGGAAATACCAGATCTGGCTGATGTTTGAAGGCGAGCAGCAAGTGGGCCACGGGGTGGTGCAAATCATCCTCGATGAAGCACATTTGCTGAACATCACCGTCAAGCCGGAAAGCCAGGGCCGTGGCCTGGGACTCAAATTGCTCGAGCACCTGATGTCCATTGCCTATGCCAACAAGGCCCGGGAGTGTTTCCTGGAGCTGCGCGACAGCAACACGGCTGCGTTCAAGTTGTATGAGCGTTATGGCTTTAACGAAATCGGCCGCCGCCGTGACTACTATCCGGCGGTTGGCGGACGTGAAGATGCAGTCGTGATGGCCTGCACCCTGGTCGACTGAACCGCACCGCCACCCTGCAGGATCTGGCTTGGCAGGATCTGGCTTGGTAGGAGCCGGCTTGGTAGGAGCTGGCTTGCCAGCGAGCTTTTAACAACATACAGCTCGCTCCTGCAGGTGGGGTGGGAGCTGGCTTGCCAGCGATCAAGTCATTCAGGTTTACGCCCCACCGGATCTATATCTGCCAGCTCCGCTTCGTCCAGGCCGTGGCCTGCGCCAATTTCACTTTCCTTGACCACGCTCAGATCCCAGTCTGCTGCGCCACCCCGTTCTTCCACTGCCTCGTAGGCATCCCGTGCTCCGTCCTCGGGTATCAGCATCTGCGCATCCAGATCATCCGGGTCCGAGCCATTGCCCGGCAGTGCCGCTCCGCTGATTTCCCGGTTGCGCGGGCGATTGTCACCAATATGGCGCTTGTACTCTTCATCGGTCACCAGATCATCCAGCGACTCGCGGGTATCCTGCGGGTCGTCAAAGTCCAGCGGTTCAACCGAGCCCATGCGGTCTTCCATATCGTCGATGTCCTCGGGTTCTTCTGCTCCAAACGGACGACGTGAATCAGTCATGGTAATTCCTCATAATGTGAGTCCTGTTACGGTGGACTCTAGACGATCCTGAAGATTCCACGTGACCCCGACCAGCGGTTGGCTGTCAAAGCAGCGCATCAACTCTTGAGGCTTCACAGCATGAACGAACTACAAGACCTGATTGATAACAACGAACGCTGGGCAGATGCGATCAAGCAGGAAGATCCCGAATTCTTTGCCAAACTGGCCCGCCAGCAAACGCCGGAATACCTATGGATTGGTTGTTCGGATGCGCGGGTACCGGCCAACGAAATCGTCGGCATGCTGCCTGGCGACTTGTTCGTACACCGCAATGTGGCCAATGTGGTGCTGCACACCGACCTCAACTGTCTGTCGGTCATCCAGTACGCAGTGGATGTATTGAAGGTCAAACACATTCTGGTCACCGGCCACTATGGCTGTGGCGGGGTGCGGGCTTCGATGAAGGACCAGCAGCTGGGTCTGATCGACGGCTGGCTGCGTTCGATACGCGACCTGTATTACGAGAACCGCGAAATGCTGGCGCTGTTGCCGACCGAGGAAGAGCGCGTCGACCGTTTGTGCGAGCTCAATGTGATCCAGCAAGTGGCCAACGTGGGTCACACCAACATTGTGCAGAACGCTTGGCATCGCGGGCAGAAGCTCTCGGTCCACGGCTGCATTTACGGCATCAAGGACGGCCGCTGGAAAAGCCTGAACACCACCATCAGCGGGTTGGACCAGTTGCCGCCGCAATACCGCTTGCGCCCGGCAGGGGCGGTCTGAAACGCCCCCGCCACCTGTAGCCGCAAGCTTGCTCGCGATGGCAGCCCTGAACGCCGGGGTTGCCATCGCGAGCAAGTGTTTTTCGCTGTTACGGCATCACTGGCGGCGCGTAGGTCAGCGTGGTCCCCAACGCCCACAGCAGAAACAGCACCAGGGGCGTATGCACCAGCAGTTGCACGAATGAAAAGCCAATCAGGTCCCGTGCCTTCAATCCCAGCACGCCCAGTAGCGGCAGCATATAGAACGGGTTGATCAGGTTCGGCAAGGCTTCGGCCGCGTTGTAAATCTGTACGGCCCAGCCCAGGTGGTATCCCAGATCATTGGCCACCTGCATCACATAGGGCGCTTCGATAATCCATTTGCCGCCGCCTGACGGAATGAAAAAGCCCAATATCGCCGAATACACCCCCATCAACAGGGCATAGGTGTCATGGGAGGCGATCTGCACGAAGAAGGACGAAATGTGATGGGCCAGGGTTTGTCCGTCAGTGCCTTTGACCACCGTCATCAACGCGGCAATCGAACCATACAGCGGGAACTGGATCATCACGCCAGTGGTGGTGGGCACCGCGCGGGCTACCGCATCGAGAAAGCTGCGGGGGCGCCAGTGCAGCAGCGCGCCGAGCATCAGGAACAGGAAGTTATAGGTGTTGAGCCCCGAAATGGCGCTAATCGCCGGTTTGGTCGAAAACTCATGAAACAGCCAACCGCCAGCCAGCAGTACCAGCAAAATGGTCAGCAGCGGGCTGTACTCCAGCCATTCGCCGGGCCGGGTACGCGGGGGCAATTTGGGTGTGCTGAAGGTCGGGTCAATTCCGCAGGCGGCGGCATCACGTGCCGAGTCCGGGCCCGGAGCCGTTGCGTAGGCAACGATCAGCGAGACCACCACCAGCGCCGCCAGCAATACGCCGGACTGCCACAAAAAGATGGTTTCAGTGAACGGGATGACCCCGGTAATCGACAGGATCGACGGCGGCAGACTGGCCGGGTTGGCCTGTAGTTGCGCGGCAGATGACGACAGGCCCAGAGCCCAGACTGCACCCAGCCCCAGGTAGGCGGCGGCACCGGCGGCGCGATAATCCATGCGCAAGTTGGTACGCCGGGCCAGTGCACGTACCAGCAGCCCGCCAAACACCAGCGACAGGCCCCAGTTGAGCAAGGATGCAACCATCGAAATCAGGGCCACCCAGCACACTGCCTGGCGCCCGTTTTTCGGGACCTTTGCCAGCTTGTCGATGAGTTTCACGGCGGGCGGTGAACTGGCGACCACATAGCCGCCAATCACGACGAAGGCCATTTGCATGGTGAACGGGATCAGGCTCCAGAACCCGTCGCCGAATGCCACGGCGGCGTCGGTGGGTTTGGCACCCATCGCCATTGTGGCCAGCGCCACCGTGATCACGGCAACGGCGGCAAATACCCAGGAGTCGGGGAACCAGCGCTCGGCCCAGTTCGAGCAGCGCAGGGCAAAGCGGGCAGAGCGGCTGTCTGCAATCTCAGCGGCCATGGAAAATACCTCAGTGTTCTTATGATTATTGAAGGGCCGGTTTCAGCCTGGCGTGCACAATAAATCAATTCGCAGGTATTTCCGATGGGATAAAGGGTGAACCAACGCTCGGGGTCTACAGTCACTGACTATAAGCGGCAAGCCTGTCGCTTTGTGACGACCAGACAACTTGGAGTTCAAGATGAAAGAGCACACATGTGACTGTCCGAACTGTAATTGCAAGGTAGGCACCAATGGCATTGAGCGCGACGGCAAGCACTATTGCTGCCAGGCCTGTGCTGACCATCACCCCAAAGGCCAGGCGTGCGCCACCTCCAGCGGCTGCCATTGTGGTGACAAGGGGTAATCAGCCAAACCTCGCGCAGTTCTGCACTGCGCGAGTCCTCTGGCGAAGAGCCGACTCAAGTGGCTCGCCACTTCACATCCGCAACACCGTGTTTTTCCACTTCCAGACGGCTGGATTTGTTCTCGTTTTCACGACCTGGCCGGCCGATACGGACCACCCCCGCATCACACCCGGCCCAATGCCACGCAACGGCGTTATCCATGCGCGCCAGGCGGATGATGAAAGATTTAGGGGCCCCGTGCAGTGTGTATTCAATAACGTAAAGCTTTGCCGAATTCATGATTCAAAAAAACCTCCCTGTGGTTTCTAAGTGAGTCTCTGGTCATCAAAAAATTCCGTTTAATTGACAAAGGGCGAGGTGTTCTTCGACCCGGGTATCGCCAGCGAGCAGCATTGCTATGCACACCTAGGGTAGCCCTTAACAAAAATAACCCCCCGATCTGCGAAAAGGCGCTGCTGCAGGGGTAAACTCCCGGCTTTCCTGAAGGAGTTTCTATGAGTCTTTACCAGCCTGGCATCCTCGCCAAACCCGTACCCTCCCAGGGGCGCTACATGTTTTTTGCCCTCAAGTCCGTAGAAGCACTGCCGGCAGCGCTCGACGTTCTGTCGCAGTGGGTGGATGGCAAAAGTGTAGTGGCAGGCTTCGGGTCGCCTCTGGTAATGGCCCTGGGCGCGAAAGTTCAAGGTTTGCGGGTGTTCCCGGCACTCAATGCCATGGTTGAAAACCCGTCGACCCAGCACGCACTGTGGCTGTGGTTGCTGGGTGATGACCGCGGCGAACTGCTGCATCGCAGTCAGAAGATCGAGACCGCGCTGGCGTCTGCGTTCAACGTGCTGCAAGTAACCGAAGGCTTCCGCTACGGCTCCGACCGTGACCTGACCGGTTATGAAGACGGTACCGAGAACCCGGTGGACGAAGCGGCGGTAGAAGCGGCCATCGTGGCCAATGCCGGCCCGGGCCTGGACGGTGGCTGTTTTGTCGCGGTGCAGCAGTGGCAGCATGATCTGAACGGTTTTGCCGCGCTGCCCCAGGCCGAGCAGGACAACATCATCGGCCGTCGCCTGAGCGACAACGAAGAGCTTGAAGATGCACCGGCTTCGGCCCACGTCAAACGCACCGCCCAGGAGAGCTTCTCGCCTGAAGCCTTTACCGTGCGCCGTTCCATGCCGTGGACTGAAAACGGCAAGTCCGGGCTGATGTTTGTCTCCTTCAGTCGCACCCTGAATGCCTTCGAAGTTCAGTTGCGTCGGATGAGCGGTCTTGAAGACGGCATCGTTGACGGCCTGTACCGTTATAGCCGGCCATTGAGCGGCGGTTATTACTGGTGCCCGCCGATGAAAGACGGGCGTATGGATTTGAGCGCGGTTCGCCCGGCTTAACCCTGTAGCGCATTTCTTGTAGGCGCCGCCGGACGCAGCCTGGTTCCTCGTCAGCTGCTACGGGGGGGAGTGCTTTCAGGAATTGTCTGATTATTTTTATCATGCCCCGGCCTCAGGCTTGGGGCATGAAATCCACTCCCCAAGCCGCCCGAAAACTTCTCCATCTTTTTGCCTGCGGCCTGTTAGTTGCGGTTTTCGCGAGCTCGTTCGTTTACCTGCGGGCAGTCTTCAACGAAGAAGTATCCCAGCGCCGCAGCGTCATGAACGAGGCAGTGTTCAACGCTCAGGATTTTTTCGTCAGCCGCCAGACCTTGCTCAAAAGTCTGGTCCTGGCAACGGTGCCGGACACCGCACTGTCTCAAACGCCTGACAGTGTCGATCCGCTGGAAGAGATAAAAATCAGTCTGGGCAGTGAAGCGGGCCATTGGAGCCTGTGGCTGACCCGACGCATGATGGACTATCTGTACGAGAGCAAAGTCAATCTGCTGTACGTCCCGCCAGCCGATCAACCCCAGGTGGTACGTCTGTTTGACGCATCCCCCGGTCTGGACCCCCTCTTGCCCCGGGTGGTCCTGCAACGTCTGGCCGAGGAGGGCGACAGGGCGTATTCCTTTGATGATGACCTCTGGCTGACCGACAACAAGGTCCTGGACTCCCCGTTCTATTTATTCGCACGCCTTGATAGCCGCAACCTGTCTTCCGGCTGGTTGGGCATTGAAGTTGAGGTCCCGGACCTGATCGAGGCTTTACGCAGTGATAGCGCTGGCGATTTCATGTTGCTGGACGGTCAGGGGCAGATCATTTTCACCAATGCCGCGCAGTCCACCCTGGTGGATTCATTACACGCCCTGGAAGCCAGAAACTCGTTTGGCTTTATTGGTTCAGGGTGGTTGCCCGACAGCCTGGCGATCCGCAAAAAACTGGGTTATTCAGGCTGGCAAATCGTCTATGCCGTGGACATTAAATCGTTGCTGCCAGTATTGGGCTGGCCTTTGGCGGTGTGTGTGCTGTTGTTCATTGCCGTCTGCATCGGGCTGCGCTTTTTGATCGTGCGCATCGACCGGCGCCTGATTACTCCGGGTGAAAACCGTATCCAGGCGCTGGTTGAAAGTGAGGCCTTCAGTCGAGCTGCCTTGCAGGTCGCGCCGGTCGCCTTGTGCGTCATTCGCCGCACGGACGGCACGGTGGTGCTGGAAAACTCGCTTTCGCAACAGTGGCTGGGCAGTAGCAGTGAGCGTGGCAAGTTGTGCCATGGCTGGATTCATCGCGCTTTCGACGAGTCCGACCTGAGCAACAGCGATGAAATCGAGATGGAAGATGGTCGTCTTCTTTACCTCGCGTTTGCACCGACCCGTTACAAGAGTGAAGACGTGCTGATTTGTGCGTTCAGCGACATAAGTGCGCGCAAACAGATAGAAGTGACGCTGGAGCGTGCCCGGCAGCTGGCGGATCGGGCCAATGAGGCCAAAACCTTGTTTCTGGCCACCATGAGCCATGAAATCCGTACGCCTTTGTATGGTGTTTTAGGCACCCTTGAATTGCTGGCGCGCACCGATCTCAACGATCAGCAAAACAACTATTTAAAAGCCATCGAACGCTCTTCCGGCAATCTGTTGCAGCTGATTTGCGACGTACTGGATGTGTCGCGCATTGAGGCGGGCCAACTTCAGCTTGAACTCAACACCTTCAGCCCGATGGAATTGATAGAGGAGGTGATTCAGGGATACAGCGGTGCTGCTCAGGCCAAGGGCCTGCAGCTGTTTGCCCTGATTGATTCGACGGTGCCCGAGTGGCTCAGCGGGGATGTCACCCGTATCCGCCAGATCCTCAACAACCTGCTCAACAACGCCCTGAAATTCACCGACTACGGAAAAGTCGTGCTGCGCCTGAAAATGGACAGCCGCGATGATGAGCGGGTCATGTTGCACTGGCAGGTTTCGGATACCGGTAAAGGGATCGCCCATGAAGAACAGGCCCACTTGTTCGAGCCCTTTTATCAAGTGGAGTCTGCCAAGCACGTGGTCGCGGGTACGGGGCTTGGGCTTTCTATCTGCAAGCGTCTCATGCACTTGATGAACGGCACCATGCGGTTGGTCAGCGAGCCGGGCCTGGGCAGCAGCTTTACCCTGCATTTGCCCTTGGTACAGGTCAAGGCGCCTTCGCGCCTGAGCCCCTTGGGCGAATTGTCTTCCAGTGTGGTGTATGTGGTTTCGCCCCTGCGCGAGCTGGCTGAATGTTATTGCGCCTGGTTACGACGCTGGGGCGCACGGGCTCATCTGGGAGCCCCGAAGCAGGGCGATGCCTGTGACGATGGGGTGTTGCTGGAACTGCACCCGGGCTGTGCCCGGCAATTGCTGGAGCCCGACTGGACGGGGCCGCTGGTGGTGGCCGCCAGTCACAGTTCGCAGCCACTCTCGACTGCCAATCCTTGCTGGCACGCCGACCTCAACAGCTTGCAGGACGTATACCGCGCCCTGTGCGAGGCGCAGGGCATGCGCACAGACAGTCATTTAAAAACGGGAGCCGCCAGGGCAGAGCTCAATCTCGGATTACGAATCCTGGTTGCGGAAGACAACGTCATCAATCAGCTGATTTTGCGTGACCAGCTCCAGGAGCTGGGCTGCACAGTGACATTGGCCAGTGATGGTCTGGAGGCGCTCGAGCTCTGGCAGCACGGGACATTCGATCTGATTTTGACCGACGTCAACATGCCAAGAATGAACGGTTATGAGCTGGCCACCCGATTACGGGCCATGAATATTACTGAGCCAATCATCGGAGCAACGGCCAAGGCCATGCCCGACGACTCCGAGCGTTGCCTGAACGCCGGGATGAATCACTGCCTGATCAAGCCTTTCACGTTGCACACCCTATACAACTGTCTTCAGCACTTTAAAGGAGGATCCAGTGAAGCCCTATCGTGTACTGGTCGTCGAGGATCATCCCTTTCAGCATGAGTATTTACTGAATGTATTCAGCGAAGTGGGGGGCTTTGCAGTTGACACCGTTTGGGACGGCGCGGGTGCCCTGCAATGCCTGGCCCGTAATGACTATGACCTGCTGCTCAGCGATTTGCTGATGCCGGGCATGGATGGCGTGCAATTGATCCAGAGGATTGCGGCCCTGAAAAAAACACCGGCGCTGGCGCTGATGAGTGCCTCGTCGCGGCGAATGTTGATCAGTGCGGGCCTGGCGGCGAAAAACCTGGGTATTACAGTGGTCGGCCTGATTTCCAAGCCGGTGGAAATCAATGCCGTCATGCGTTTGAAAGAGCGTATGGCGATCTTCCGGCTCAACGGCGCCATGGACCCTGCGCAGGGTATACAGGTCGATCCGCAAAGTATCGAAACGGCCATGGGCAACGGCCAGATCCAGGCGTGGTTCCAGCCCAAGAAGTCTCTGCGCGACGGCAATATTCTCAGCGCTGAAGCGCTGGTCCGTTGGGCTCACCCCGAAGTCGGGCTGTTATTGCCCAAGGACTTTCTTGCGCTCTTGATCAACCAGGGGCTGGAGGAGCGACTGCTGTGGCTGATGCTCGAGCAAACATTGCAGGCACAAAGAAAGTGGCGCGAGCAGGGCTGGGATATCCCGGTTTCCATCAATTTGCCTACTCACTTGCTGGACAACCACGATCTGGCCGACCGCTTGCGCGATTATGTGATGGCCGATGGCGGCGAGCCGCGCAGCATCGTGTTTGAGCTGATGGAAAGCTCAACCACAGAAGAGCTCAGTAACTACTATGCTGGCGCCTGTCGCTTGCGCATGATGGGTTTTGGCCTGGCCCAGGATGACTTCGGCAAGGGTTTCAGTTCCTATTTCAACCTGGTCTCAACCCCCTTCAGCGAACTCAAGATCGACCGTTCGCTGGTGCATGGCTGTGTTGAAAATGAAAATCTGGCCTCGGCCCTGCGCAGTCTCGTGGAGCTGAGCCGAAAGCTGGGCCTGACGGTGGTTGCTGAAGGGGTCGAGACACAGGCAGAACTTGCATTCTTGCGTAGCATTGAGTGTGATCAGGCCCAGGGATTCCTGATCTGCGGCGCCGTCTCATGCACAGATTTCGAAACCCTGTTGCTCGAAGACAGCTCCTGGCCAACCTGCAACTAGCCCCTGCAGGGCATTCCCGCTTTAGTTGCGTCATCAATATGGAGTCAGGCAATGCGCGAGTTAAAGGTTGTGATTGCCGACGATCACCCGGTGGTCCTGGTGGGGCTTCGGGAAGTGATTCAACGGGACAAGTGTTTCAATCTTGTCGGCGAAGCCCTGAATTCGTCGCAACTGGTAGAGCAGCTGGTAGTGCATCAACCTGCCTTGTTGATTACCGACTTCAACATGCCCGGTGATGAGACCTTTGGTGATGGACTGCAGCTGATCGAGTACCTGATTGAACATTTTCCGGGGGTGAAAATCCTGGTGCTGACCATGGAGAGTAATCCGCTGATTATTTCTCGCTTGCTGGAAATGGGCGTGGCGGGAGTGATTGCAAAAAATCATATCTATCAAGAAATAGGTAAAGCGCTGAATGCTCTGGCCAAGGGCCGGCCCTATGCCGGGGCGGCGGCTCCGGCCACGTCGGTAATCACCAACCTCAAGGTCATTGATGAGCGTTTCTCCACACTGTCACCCCGCGAAGTTGAAGTGCTGCAGCTGTTTGTGGCCGGCAACAGCGTGGGGGACATCGCCCGTCAGTTAAATCGAAGTGTCAAAACAGTCAGCACACATAAAGTGTCTGCGATGCATAAGCTGGAAGTGCTGAATGACCATGCTTTACTCACTTACTGCATAAAGGCTGACCCGTGGAACCTGTAGTCGTTGCCCGGGCACGGGGCTGCGAATGGCACGAAAGAACCCGACAGATCACAGTCCCATAGGGGCATGCGACTACACAGAAAGTTGGAGTTAGGTAAGCCATGGCGCAAATGAAAGTCTTGTTGGCCGATGATCACCCGATTGTGTTGATGGGGGTGCGTGAAATCATCGAGCGCGACCCGCGTTTCAAAGTGGTGGGCGAGGCGCTGAGTCCGTCCGGATTAATCGAAAAGATTTCGCTACTGCGTCCTGACGTGATTATCACGGACTACAACATGCCGGGTGATGAACATTACGGCGATGGCTCGCGTCTGGTGGAATACCTGCGCCGGCACTTTCCCGAGCCGCGGATCATAGTGCTGACAGTGATTTCCAATCCGCAGGTTTTGACCTGGTTGTATGACTTGGGCATCAGCGGGGTCATATCCAAGAGCTCGGGGCTGGAGCAGATTCTGGTCGCACTGGATGCGTTCTATCGGGAGGGGCATTACCAGCAAGACATGCCTGAGGGTACGTCGAGTGAGGAGCTGGATGATGTTGCGCAAAGGCTCAGTCAATTAACCGTCAAGGAATTCGAGGTCCTGCGACTGTTTGCTTCTGGCATGGCGGTCGGGGAAGTTGCGCAGAGCCTGAACCGCAGTATTAAAACGATCAGCACCCTGAAGATTTCGGCAATGCGCAAGCTTGATGTCGACAATGATCAGGCGTTGCTGATCCTGTGCCTCAAAGCCAATCTGTTCACCTGACCGAGCGGGTTTACTGGTAGATCATTTCCATCAACAGCGTTGAACTGTAGCTGCCGACTGCGGGCATTTGATTGCCGATCCTGACTGGCCGCACCGAGAGCTTGAGCTTTAACAGTGTGTCTTCAACTGCGAAGGCATGCTGTTCACCCAGGGTCAAATCCACCGTGTTGACGCTGCTGCTGACATCACTCAGGCGGGTTTTCAACCCCACTCGGTCAAGGGTGGTGCGCAGCGTGTTGCTGTCAAACGAACCATTGCCCGCGCTAAAGCGCAGCAGCACCTGGCTGCCTTTGAGGCATTGAAAGTTCAAGTCCACATCAGTCCATTCAGAACTGTCTGCGCTCAGCACACTCAGGCTCGCCTTGGGGATATCCACACTCTGCGACGTCGGGAAACTTGCCGTGCAGGGCGGTTTTATCAGGGTGCCGGTAATATCGAGCCGGCTGGCCTCCTCGTCGCCATACGCTGTGCTGCTGCACAGCGTTACGCTCGCCAGCAGTGCTGCAATCATGCTGCCTCTGGCCTGCATGAACATCTCACAGGTACTCGAGGGTAATGACCGACGAACCGGTGAAACTACCCTCGGTCTGTGCGGCGATAGCAATCAGCTTGGCGGTCAAGCCAAGGTTTACGGTGCCGCTTTGATTGGTCAGGTTGCGTTTGGTGCCGGTGACGTTGGCCACGGAGTTGTCACTTTTCCACGACAACATATACACAAGGTTGGTCTTGCTGGTAGTCGCATAAGTGGTGGAGCCTGAATAGACGCCCGAAGCCTTGATGCTGACGTTCAGTGCCGAGTTGGCCGGGCAGTTCAGAGTGACCGGAATATCCACGCTGCTGGCGCTGTTTATCAGGTCGGTACGGATGCTGCCAAAGTTGGCGGTCAAGGTTTTGCTGCTGGTCAGGGAGCAGGGGGCTTTGGTCAGGGTGCCACTGACGTTGATGGTGACGGTGTCGTCTGCATACGAAGAGGTGCATGCCAGACCAGTGAGAAGGGCTGCAGCCAGTGATAAGCGCAAGTTCATGATCGGTTCCTGTGGTCATTCAGAGGTAGTTGATGTTGAGGGTGTATTGGCTGGTGAAACTTCCAGTGGGTGAAACACTGGTATTCAGACGCGGCCGGAAACCCAGGCGAATGGTATTGGCGCCTGTGGTCAGGTTTAGCGTACGCGGACTGTTGAAGGTCACGGCAGAGTTGTTATCGGCCCAGGTGGCGGCCATCGACAGGCCGGCCAGGGTGGTCGCCGAAACCCCGGGGCTGCCACTCACAGCGCTTTGCTTGGGCACCAGCGTGGCAGTTGCCTGGGTGCCGCGGGTGCAGTTCAGCGTGACATTGGCCAGTTGCTGCGAGGTCGCGAAGTCATTTGAATTCAAAGTACCAAACGGCAAGTTCAACGTACTACTTGACCCCATGGTGCAGGCTGGGTTGATGACGCGTAAATTAATGGTCAGCGTTTGAATTTTATCGACGTAGCCTTCGTAGCCCTTGATTGAAGTACTTGTCAGTAAGAAAGTGGTTGAATGGTCCCCGGTCGTACTGGGTGACCATCCTTCAGCCTCTAGGTTGTAAGTAACGACGGTGCGCACGGGCAAAGGCCTGCATTCACTACTTGAGGTAGGTAAGCAATCCGTTGTTGCAGTGCCCCACGCATACATAGGGATTCCTCTGAAATCACCCTCAGTCTTTCTTAAACTGAGAAGAAACCCTGGTGTAAATTGCTCCCTCTGGGAAGACAGGGACGATCCATACGGAAAGTTGCGCGTCACTGTACATGTGCCGGTCATGGGGACCTTTACCCATGTCGAGCGTTCTACATCCCCCAAATTCACAACCGTGGGACTTGTCGGGTTACACGACAGGTTGTTTTGAATCAAGGCAAAGGCCTGTTGGGAGCCCAGACTTAACAGCAGGCCAAGCAGCAGTAAACTGCGTCCCACCCAGCGCGAATCAGGTCGCGTGATTGTTGAGTTATGCATCGGGAGTACCTTGAGTGTCTGTATGGGCGGCCGACGGGGTATCGCAACTGATCTGCAGTTGGCCGATGCCCGTGTCTGACAGCGTGTAATTGTTCAGGTCCAGATCTGTGGCGCACCACTGCCGGCCGCTGACATTGATCACCAGTCGCGACTTTTCGGGTACGCCGGTCAGAAATACCCGACCCTTGTCTGCCACCATGGCGTTGCTCAATAAGGTGCCGTCCAGTCCATAAACCTGAGCCTCGGCAGCAAAGGGTGCCGGCTTGCCATCTTTGGCGCTGAGGCTGATCAACAGGCGGCGACCGTTGCGGGTCTCGAAGTTGGCCAGTACAAAAGCGCCACGATTGGGGGTCACTTCCTGCACCAGTTGCTCGACGTCGGTGTTGTCCGATAACGAGTCGGTATCGAGCGCTACCTTGTTTTTGCGGTAGGGCTGGGCAGAAGAAATAATCGTGTAACCGCTGCTGTTGGTTTTGACCCCGCTTTTGGTCAGCACACCGACGTCCCCGGCACCGGGCGTGGCCACGATGATGTTGGTCTCGCCCAAAGGCTGGGTGAACATCAGGGTGTCACCGGTGGCGACGATCGCACCCTCCACGCCATAGTCCGTCTGGCGGGTGTTCTGGTCCTTGTTGTAAGACCCGTGCCAGATGGCATTGGCCGCGTTGTAACGGGCGGCAACCGAACCGCCGAGCAAGCGCTCGTCGTCACTGACTTGCTGATTGATGCCCAGGTTGTAAGACAGGGTGTCGTTGGGGAAATACGAGCCGCTGAAGGTGGCGTTGCGACTGGCATTGCCGCTCGAATCCTGACTGTTGCTCAGGCCCAGACGGCTGCTGCTGCCCGGATCGCCCAAGGGAATGCTCACGCTCAACGATACGCTGCGAATGTCATCACCGACGCCGCTGTTCTGCGCCAGGCCCAGGTTGTAGGACGCGCGCCCGACACTGAAGCTGTAGCCCAGTTGCACCGAGGTATTGCTCTTGGCCAGGTTCCAGTAATCGGTTTTGGTCAGGTTGGCGTACATGCCGCCATAGGAGCCGAATTGCTGCGATACGTTGGCGGTAAAGCTGCTTTTCATATGGCCGCTCAAGTACGGGGTATACATCGCACTTTCGGTCAGTGTCTCGTCCACATAGGGTTCGAGGGAGTTGTTGGCGCGCGCATTGATCGCTTCGTTAAAGCTGTAATAACCGCTGGTGGAGTAGCGGTAGCCAATCAGGCTGAAGCTGGTGTCGGTCAGATCGATGGACTTGGAATAACGAAAACGAAAAGACTGCCCCGACAGGGTCTTGGAGTCCGGGCCCATGTCGTCGCTGATGGCATGGGTCACGTCCAGCGAAATGGCGCCGAAACCCGAAAAGTCGTGGGCAAAGCCCGCCAGCACGGAGTGGTACTGTTCACTGACGATGGTGCCACCGAACAGGGTGGTACCGTCAGTCAGACCCCGGCGGTAGGTGCCTTGTACAAAGCCCGGCTTTTGCGGGTTCAATGCACCGTCTGCAGGGCGATACTGGCCGGCGGTCACGGCGTAGCTTTGTTGACCTTCGCGCAACATGTAGGGCACGGACGAGAACGACTGGACATACACCTGACGCTCGCCATTGGGGCCTTCAACCGTGACTTCGATATCACCGTTGCCCGAGGTCGAGTACAGATCCTTGAGCGCAAACGGGCCGGACGGCACCCACTGCTCGCTGATCACATAGCCGCGCTGGCGCAACGTCACCAGCGAGCGGCCATTGGCCACGCCACGAACTACAGGCGCGAAGTTGCGCGAGTCATCCGGCAGCATGTCCAGGTCAGAAGCAATGCCCACACCGCGGTAGGAAATCGTGTCAAACAGATCGCTGTCGGTTGAGCTTTCACCGACAGTGGCAATCGCCATCAGGTTGCCCAGGTCCCGCTGCACATAGGTGTCCACGGACTTCCAGTTGCCATCGACGTTGGTACTCTTCTGCCAGGTCGAGAAGTTGCGAAAGCGCCAGGCCCCGCTATTGAAACCGCTGTGCACACTGCCGAACTGGGACTGACGATTGCCGTACTGGCTCTCGTAGTGGCTGCCTGAAAAGTTATAGTTGGCAAAAGCGACTTGCTCGCCATCGCTCCAGCTTTTACGGCGGGTAGCGAATGGAATGCTGCCGATATAAGCCTGGGGCACTTGCAGGTCAAGCTGCTGTTTATTGAAGTCGTAGTCATAGGTGATACCGGTCAGGTCGCCCTGGAAGTACACACAGTTGTCAGCACTGATCTCAGTGTTTTTCAGGCGCTCGGGGTCAACGCCAAAATCAGTCAGGGCCTGAAGGCTGAAGCAGGGAAACAAGCCTGAAGGGGTCGATGTCTGGCTCGGCGTTTCGCGGACAAACTGCAAGTCGCGCTGTTCGAGATAACGATTGCTCAGTGACAGGTCGACACGATAAATACCCGGAAGTTGGCTTTGGCTCATGGCTTTTACTTGCTCGGCTACTTCGGCCGAACTGTTGCCGCCACCAATTTCCAGAAAGGAAGAATCGAAGCTGTAGTCTGCGCGAACGGCAGTCGTTGTGAGACTGATCGCACTGAGGGACAGAAGACCCCAGTAGTTTATTCGGCGCGCGAAGGCGCACATGCGCAATCGCAGCATGAGAGAGTTCTTCCAGTCGGCGTGTAGTTCAGTATTCAGCGAGCAATAACAGGTGTTGTCTTGACCGTACTGCCGTATTCGTTGATGTAGCTGAATTCGAGGGTGTCGCTGTTTTTAAACGGTATTTTTGTAGTAATGGAACTGCCGGGTTTTATGACTTCGGGCAGGCCTGTGCTGGCGTTGTTGTTAATCAGCAGTTCACTGACTACCACGTTATAGCCCGACGGGTTATGCACACTTAAGTGGCCGCCATCCGCTCGCCATTGAAGCCCTTCAACGGCTTGTACCAACGTGCCTTTCAAGTCGGCAGGGCGGTAGAACAGTTTGATTGTGGTCTTGAGTGCAATTTGCAGCACGTTTTGATTGCGTTGTTCTTCACTCAGGGCCGGGATGGCTTTTACGTTGAGAAAAAACAGGCTTTCTTTATCGGTGGGCAAGTTTTGCGCGTTGGTCGCAATTACCCGCAAGATATTCTGGCTATTGGCATCCAGGCGAAACAATGGCGGGGTGATGATGAATTCATCTGCGCTCTCATCCGGTTTGTCGAATGTGCTGACCCAGGATTGCACCAGATACGGTACGCCGTCGTCACCGGAGTTTGAGAGTGAAAGATTGGCTTCCTTGTCTTTGCTTTGATAAATAACCCGCGTAGAGCCGACATTGACGCCTGCTTGAATCTGGGGCAGCCAAAAGACCGCTGCCAGTGTCAACAAGGCTGCAATTTTTAAACGCATGAAGGGTGTCCTCTGTTTAACCTAACGACCGAGCTCGCGATTGAACGCGAGCTCTTTCGTTTAAAAACATGAATTACTTGTAAGTAACGTCGAAGCTGGCCAGGGCGTTAACTTTACCGGTACCGATACCGCTCACTTCTTCAGTGTCTGCCGCCAGACGTACATAGGAAGCGGTGAAATCGAAGGTGTTGCCTTGAGGGCGCAGTACGTAATCAGAGCTGGCGGTGTTCAGTGCCAGTTTGGAGCCGGTGCGTGCATCGTTGATCTGAATGCCGACGCCAGTGATCTGGTTCTCACCGGTCATGCCCAGTACGGTTGCATCAGTAACGGCTTGTTGGCCGCTGAACTTGATGGAGGCGTTTTTCAGGGTTGGGCCGCTGCAGTTCTCCAGAGAGATGGAGAACGGAGTGGCGCCGGCTGTAGAGCCAACAGTGCTGGCGAAGTCAGCGATACGAACCTGGCCCATATCAACGGATTTCTTCACGCTTTCGCTGTTGATGGTGCATGGGTTGTCGTTGATGACGCCGGTGAATTCAACCTGGCCGTCAGCCGCTTGAGCAGTCGCCGCTGCCATGACGATCAGCATCGAAGAACCACAAAGTGCCGTGTATTTGCCTATTTTTTGAAACATGGGAGACGTCCTTTACAAACAGATGAAGTGTGATATTCATTTTAAGTGTCAGCCTGACAGCGGCGTGCCGCAGCAGGTGTTGCACAGGATGCAGCTGAACGTGGAATAGCCCCATCAGACGATTCCTGTTCGTCGTTTCAAGCGTGGTCCAGGGCGGGCAAAGTGCTGTTTTTTGTAGCTCTAAAAGTGCGTAGATACCTTGGCAGCTAGTGGGCTTGCCAGGCTCCATCCAGCTGAATGACGGCGCTGAATAATGAAGCAAGCAAAGGTACGTCTCGGTGCACTGGCATTGAGTTCATTGCGACTGAACAAGCTGTTGCTCCTGCTGACCGGACTTGCCCTGTTGCTGGTGGGCATGAGTTATTGGGCCGTTAACCGTTTGTTGATGGAGGAACGCGAAAAGACCGAATTCCACTTCGCACGGTTGATTGAAAGTATTCATGAACACGAAGACTTTTTACGCATTGGCGCTGAAAGTTATGACCACGCCAGTGGCAACTTTTCGATGGACAACAAGCCGCGCTCGCACATTGAATTGATGCGTCAGGACAACGAAGTTTTATTTCAAAACCGGGACACGGCCAAGTCCCTGCCGTTTACCGTCAGTCAGCGCGACACGTTCAGCCTGGATGATATGCAGGGGGTTTATTCGTTTGGCGTACAGTTGACCGATCTGTTCACG
This sequence comes from Pseudomonas sp. PAMC 29040, assembly GCF_003994535.1. Classification (NCBI taxonomy): domain Bacteria; kingdom Pseudomonadati; phylum Pseudomonadota; class Gammaproteobacteria; order Pseudomonadales; family Pseudomonadaceae; genus Pseudomonas; species Pseudomonas sp. PAMC 29040. The sequence goes on along the minus strand of NZ_RZAA01000004.1, from coordinate 438,037 downwards.
GCTTACTGGTCCGATTCTTATTATTCGGCACCGCAAGTGTTTGTCTTTTCACCCACCGCCCAGTTTTCCATTGCCGTCCCCGGTATTGATGGCACCCGCCAGTACCCGCTGTTGTTCAAGGATAATTTCTTTGCAGTGACCAAGCGTTTGTACGACGCGTTTTTGCCCCGGCGTCAGGCGCTCAACAGTGATCAAGTGTTGTGGATGAAAGCTCCGCTCGAGCTCATTCAGAAGCGCAAATACATAGTGGGCGCTATCAAGGTCAATCTTCCCCAGCGCTTTATGCAGGCGGCTAACGAGGGGAGTTCGGTGATTCTCAGCGCCTTGCTTGATGTCAGCGATGTGAGTGACCTTGAACGCTTGTTGATGCGCCCCACCAACAGTCGCCTGACCCTGATCTCTCCTGCTGGCGACGTGTTGTTGGGTGATGCTCGGAATGTCGAAGAGCTGGCGCCCGGGCTGAGTTTTACCCGTGACGGTCTGCGCTTCAAATTGACCTCAGGCGGGGCCGACCCCTGGATCGGCCTGTACGCCATCACGTATCAGAACTTCTTTGGCTATGCGAAATGGCCCTTGATGGGCGCGGCGGGCCTGTTTGGGTTGTTCGTCCTGATTGGCTGGCGCGTCAACCGCTGGTATCGGGTGCGGATCATCGAGCCTGCTCAGCGCTCCAGCCAGTCCCTGGCTGAAAGTGAAGAGTTCAATCGGGTCATGCTCGATAACGCGCCCGTTGGCCTGTGCGTGGTAGAGCGTGCAACCGGCGTCATATTGCTGGAGAACCAGCGCGCGCAGCAGTGGCAGGGCACACCTGAACTGATTGCCTTGTTGAAGCGTGATTATGCCGAACGCGAGCCGGGTGAGGTCCAGCTTGAAGTGGCCGGGCGTTATCTGCAGGCCTGTTTCGCATTCGCCCGCTACAAGGGCAGGGATGTGGTGCTGTGCGGTTTCAATGACATCACCCGGCATGTGGATGACGCCAATCTGATGGAGCAGGCAAGGCTCGCGGCCGATGAAGCCAGCAAGGCCAAGACCCTGTTTCTGGCCACCATGAGCCATGAAATCCGCACCCCTCTGTACGGGGTGCTGGGCAATCTGGAGCTACTGGAGCTCACGCCTCTGAATGAGCGCCAGCACGAGTACCTGAAAACCATTCAACGTTCATCCGCCGTTCTGTTTCAGTTGATCAGCGATGTACTGGATGTATCCAAGATCGAGTCGGGGCAAATGGCGGTACAAGCCCAAGCCTTTTGCCCACTGGATTTACTTGAAGATTGCGTGCGCAGTTACTCGGCGGCAGCGAGCAATAAAGGCTTGAAGCTGTTCGCCTGTGCGGACGCAAACTTGCCGCCACTGGTATGCGGGGATGCAGTGCGTATCCGGCAAATCATTAATAACTTGCTGAGTAACGCGATCAAGTTCACCGATTCAGGCCGGGTTGTTCTCAGGCTCAAAGTGACCGCCATTGAACCGGACCATGTGTCGCTGCAGTGGCAGGTTTCTGATACCGGTATCGGTATCAGCGAGCAGCAACTGACCCGCCTGTTCAAGCCTTTTTCCCAGGTCGGTGGCAGCGAGCGGGCAGGCGGGGCAGGGCTGGGTTTGTCCATCTGCTCGCGGTTGAGTGAAATGATGGGCGCCAACTTGCGGGTGGTCAGTGAGCCGGGACTTGGCAGCAGCTTCTCATTACAGATGTCCTTGCCCGTCATTGCCGGCGCGCTGGTCAACAGTGCAGACATTGATCTGCGCAATGTGAATATCCATGTCCGTGCGCCGCTCAAGGATATCGGCCAGAGCCTGGTTGACTGGTTGTGTGCCTGGGGCGCGCGGGCGCAGTTATTGCCGGTCTCGGAAGCTGAAGACCGGGATGCGATCCTGCTGGATATCGTCACGGGTTCCACGCAATCGCAACAAGCTGCGGGTGAGCGCGTCATTGCGACTGCGTCGGGCCGCAGCCAGGCGCAAAGGACGGCTCGGGGGTGGGAGGTCAATGCGTATGACATCCGTGCGATTGCCAGAACCTTGATGCAGGTGGCGCAGGGAACTGCACCGCAGCTGAGCGCCACTGTGCCGCAGCCGCAGGCAAGTCTGGAGTTGAATGTGTTGGTGGCCGAGGACAATCCGGTCAACCGCGAAATCCTCAAGGAGCAGCTTGAAGCCCTGGGTGTTCGAGTGACATTGGCAGAGGATGGCGAGCAAGCCTTGGTGCGCTGGAGCGAAGGCTCGTTCGATCTGGTGATCACCGATGTGAACATGCCCAGGCTCGACGGTTATCAGTTGACCCGGCGCTTGCGTGAGCTTGATCCGGCTGTACCGATTATCGGTGTGACCGCCAATGCCATGCGTGAGGAGGGTGAACACTGTCTGGAAGTCGGGATGAATGCATGGCTGGTCAAACCCTTGAGCCTGAGCACCTTGCGCCAGACCCTGTGCGCTTATTGCCCGCAGACAACGCAGGCCCCTGCGCCCGTGCTGGAATCCGCCGCCAGGGCTGAACCCGCAGACGACCTTGAAGGCTGGATTACGCTTTCGCCGGCCATGCATCGCCTGTTTATCAGCACCCTGCAGGAGGACCTGACCCAGGCCGGGCTGGCGCTGCAGCAAGGCGATAGCGCAACACTGGTCAGTTATGTGCATCGAATCAATGGTTCATTTGCCACGGTCTGCGCGGTCAATCTGGCGGCGGCATGCAATGAGTGTGAAATCGCCTTGCTGCGAGAGTCCTTGAACCCTGAGTCAGCTGTGGCGATCAAGGCATTGCTTAACCGCCTGCACGGCGTGGTGGCGAGGATGGTTGAAGGGGAGCTGTACCCTGAAGGTTAGCGATGCAGGCTGAGAGCGGGTTCGGCCCGCTCGCTACAAACGCAGCTTGCGACGGATTCTTTCCACCCGGTCACTGTTAGGGCCCGCCAGCTCCTGGCGCTCGCGCAGGGTTGCAATGTAACTCTCGCGGGTTCGCAGGATATGGCGGCTGAGCAGGGTCGCCAGCGCGCCATGCTTGCCCGCCTCGGCGAGCTCGATCATCTGCCAGTGATCGTTGAACGAACGGTCCGGCTCATGCCGGGCGCGCCGGGCCAGATGCGTACGCAAGGCCGCGACACGGCCCAGGTTGCGTTCGTAGGCGTCCACCAGATAACGGTTGGCGCTGAACTTGAAAAAACTCAAGTGGAACTCGGTGTCGGCAGCGCCGTAGGCCAGCCTGTCATCCTGCTCCAGCGCCATGATCATCTGTGCCAGGGCATCGCGCAGTGCCTGCAGGGTGGCCTCGGGGTTACGCTCAAGCGCACGACGCGAGGCTTCGACCTCCAGGGTCACACGGTGCTCGCAGAGCTCGACAATGTCGTCTTCGGTCGGGCTGAACACGTAGCTGCCGGATTTGGCCACCACGTTCACCAGGCCCTCGGTCTGCAACAGCGCCAGGGCTTCGCGAACCGGCGTGCGGCTGACCTCGAAGGCGGCGGCCAGACTTTCTTCGGACAGCGCCTCGCCCAGGTCGAAACGCGCCGAGACAATGGCTTCACGGATCTCATTGGCCAGACGCATGGCGAGGGACTTTTCTACGGATTTGCTCATCGGATCTACGCAGGTTTTGTTCGCCGAGCCATGGCTCAAGGCTGTGTGGGGCATCATGATAACGGAACATCAGCTTTAAACTTGTATACTAGTTGTTGTACCTTAGATTCGTCCCCCAACAATAATATGGACGTTTCAATGGCCACTTCCCAAGCGCTTCAGTCATCTTCTTTGCCCATCTTGCTCGATGCCTTGCGCGAGCTGCTCGGTGAGCGTTTAAGCACCAGCCGTGCCGAGTGCGAGCAGCACGGCCGTGGTGAGTCTTACCACCCGACCTTGCCGCCGGACGCGGTGTGCTATGCCGAGTCCACAGCCGAGGTCGCAGCCATCGTCAAGCTTTGTGCCGCGCAGCGGGTGCCGATCATCGCCTTTGGTGGCGGTACTTCACTGGAAGGGCATGTGGGCGCCACCCGGGGCGGGGTTTGCATAGACCTGAGCCGCATGCAGCGGATCATTACCGTGCGTCCTGATGATCTGGATGTGACCGTCGAAGCGGGCGTCACGCGCATGCAGCTCAATGCCGAACTGCGCACCACCGGGCTGTTCTTTCCGGTCGACCCCGGAGGCGAAAGCACCCTGGGCGGCATGGCGGCAACCCGCGCATCAGGGACCAATGCCGTGCGCTACGGCACCATGCGCGAGAACGTATTGAACCTCACCGTAGTACTCGCCGATGGCCAGGTGATAAAGACCGGTGGCCGCGCGCGCAAGTCGGCAGCAGGCTACGACCTCACCCGCTTGTTTGTCGGTTCGGAAGGCACGCTGGGGATCATCACCGAAGTCACTCTGCGGCTTTACGGCATTCCGGAAACGACGTCAGCGGCCGTCTGTACCTTCCCCACGATCGCGGCGGCGGTGAGTTCGGTGGTCTCCATCATTCAGTACGGCATCCCGGTGTCGCGCGTTGAGCTGCTGGATGCGCGCACGGTGCAGGCGGTCAATCGCTTTTCGAAGATGGCGCTGGCAGAAACGCCGACCCTGTTTTTCGAGTTCGCCGGCACCCCGGCCAGTGTGGCGGAGCAGGTAGAGCTGACTCGCGAGATTGTCCAAAGCAATGGTGCGCTGGGGTTTGAGGCAGCAGCGGATGCCGATGCGCGCAATGGCCTGTGGCGTGCCCGGCATAATGTGCACTATGCGATGCAGTCCATGCGGCCAAATGCCCGGATCTGGAGTACTGACGTGTGTGTACCGATTTCGGCGCTGACCCGATGCATTACCGAAACCGCCGAAGATGTCGCCAGGGTCTCTTTTTTCGTCGGGGTGGTGGGGCATGTGGGGGATGGCAACTTCCACCTGGGGCTGGTGGTCGATCCGGATAACGAGGCAGAAATGGCCGAGGCCGAAGCGCTCAATGAGCGTGTGGTGGAGCGCGCCATTGCATTGGAGGGTACGTGCACCGGTGAACACGGCATTGGTTCGGGGAAGATCAAGTACATGGACCTGGAGCACGGAGCGGCAGTCGGTGTCATGCGCCTGATCAAACAGGCACTGGACCCGCTCGGCCTGATGAACCCGGGCAAAGTCTTGCCTGAGGCTTGATGCTGGAATTTCAGGCCAGCCACTTCAGTGCTGTTGATGATGGTGCCGAAAGAAAGGGGAGCAGGCGTGGCGTTTTCCGGTTTGCAAGAGCGAGGGCAAAACCAATACCCCAGACACAAGAAAGCCCGCACTAGGCGGGCTTCTTGTTGGTTCGATTTCATCTTGCGATGAGCCTGAACCGGTGTTTGGTGGCTACACAGGGACTTGAACCCCGGACCCCAGCATTATGAATGCTATGCTCTAACCAACTGAGCTATGTAGCCAATGGCGCGCATTATTCCCTCGTACTGGACATGTGTCAAGCAAATATCTGAAATTTTTCTCTGTGCTATCAATTGCTTAAGGATTTCATGCCTGGAATGGAAATCTTCTGTAAAAAAATGGCACATTGACGCACCTGCAAGTGCACATTCACCTGTTGTCCGGAAACTAAAATGTCCCTTAGCAACGCTCAAACAAAAACAACCGAGTCCCCCTCTGTCCCGCAATCCAGCCCCTTAGTCATGCGCATCATCGGTGCCGTGGCGCTGGCGCATCTGATCAATGATCTGATCCAGGCGGTACTGCCGTCGATCTACCCGATGCTCAAGGCCAAATATGACCTGACATTTACCCAGATCGGTCTGATTACCCTGACGTTCCAGCTCACCGCTTCGCTGTTGCAGCCCTGGGTCGGTTATTACACCGACCGTCATCCCAATCCGCTGCTGTTACCCGCGGGCATGGTGTGCACCCTGATCGGGATTTTGATGCTGTCCCAGGTTGGCAGTTTTCCGCTGATCCTGGTCGCAGCGGCTTTGGTGGGTGTCGGTTCGTCAACCTTCCACCCCGAAGCTTCCCGGGTAGCGCGACTGGCATCAGGTGGGCGTTATGGTCTGGCGCAATCGACTTTTCAGGTCGGCGGTAATGCCGGCTCTGCCTTCGGTCCGCTGCTGGCGGCGGCGATCATCATTCCTTTTGGCCAGGGCAATGTGGCCTGGTTCGGCCTGTTTGCGCTGTTCGCCGTAGGGCTGCTGTACGTCATCAGTCGCTGGTACCGCAATCACTTGAACCTGTTCAAGCTCAAAGCCGGTCAGAAGGCCACCCACGGCCTGTCAAAGCAGCGTGTCATCGGTGCGCTGGTGGTATTGGGGCTGCTGGTGTTCTCCAAGTACTTCTACATGGCGAGCCTGACCAGCTATTACACCTTCTTCCTGATTGAAAAGTTCGGCGTATCGATTGCCAACTCGCAGATGTATTTGTTCCTGTTTCTCGGAGCGGTTGCGGCGGGTACGTTCTTTGGCGGCCCCATTGGTGACAAGATCGGCCGTAAGGCGGTGATCTGGTTCTCGATTCTGGGTGTGGCGCCGTTCACCTTGCTGCTGCCCTATGCCGACCTGTTCTGGACCAGCGTCCTGAGCGTCATTATCGGCTTTATTCTGGCTTCGGCCTTTTCAGCCATTGTGGTGTACGCGCAGGAACTGGTGCCGGGCAACGTGGGGATGATCGCCGGCATCTTCTTCGGCCTGATGTTCGGCTTTGGCGGCATTGGTGCTGCATTGCTCGGCCATCTGGCTGACATTCACGGCATCGAATACGTTTACACGCTGTGTTCATACCTGCCGCTGTTCGGAGTGCTGGCGATCCTGTTGCCACGAACCAAAAAAGTTTGATCAGTAGCAGCCAGGGGTCATCGAGTATTTTCGATGACCCTTTTTTCGTCTGTTTGCGTGGTAAAGCCAAACGTCAGCAGGGCACTTTCAACGGTGCTCATGTGCTGTAAGCACAGTTGCCACGGTGCGGAAACCGCATCGGCCAGCTGATCTTTGGACACCGCCACCAACTCTGGCCGCTCATCATCCCTGGCGATGGATGCACATCCTGCGGCGACGTTGCTCAGCCGCTCGTGCAGCGAGGCCGGTGGTGGCCCTTGCTCCTTGCGCAAGGCGTCGGCAAAGGCTTCGGCGAACAGCAGGGAGCTGGCGTACAGGCGCACGGCGTGACGTTCGTAACGCCCGGCAATGTCCTTTACCTCACGGGATACAAAGCGCCCGCGCAGCGTCCAGCGCGCGGTGTTGCGAGCCATGCTGATACCGTTTTCCAGGGCAATCAGGCTGTCGTGAGCGCGAGAGAAGATCTGCACCGCACTTTGAGCCTTGGCCGCGTCCTTTGCTTCGAGGGCCTGAAGACTTTTGCTGAAGCCCGAGGCGAGTTTTTCCAGCAGGTCTTTTGCCGAGCTATCAATGATTCCGATGGGGTTGGGCGTAAGCAATATCTGGCTGAAGATCAAGCCCACGGACGCACCGACCACCACATCCAGCATGCGCACAAAGCCTGCGCTTTCAGGGCCGACGGCCAGCATCAATACTGCAGAGACCCCGGCTTGAATCGGCACCACGGGGCCTTGGCCGTAAAGGGCTGCAATGGCGATAGCAAAGAACGTGGCAAAGCCGATTCGCAGCAAGGGGTAGGAGTCCGGCAGCCACAAGGCGGCCTCGCCCACGATAATCCCGGTGGCTACCCCCAGCATCAAACCCAAGGCTTGCTTGCCATGGCTGGGCAGGCCGGGGGCCAGGCAGACGACGGCGCTGATGGCGGCAAACACCGGGTGCACATGGCCAAAGAAATATTTGGCGAGAATCCAGGCCAGTGCAGCCGCGATGGCCGATGCCAGAGCGTCGCGCCAACCTGAGGCCCAACGTGTTTTGACTTTGTCTGCAATGGAGTCTGCATAGTTACTGAGGGATTTGGCACTGGGGATCATCGATGCTCCCGATCTTGGTGAAGGATGGCATTAACCATAGACCCTTACTGCCCGGCAGAGTGCGGGAGGGCGCCTGAACAAACCCGGGACCAAAAAAAACCGCGCCTGGGCGCGGTTTTTTTATACGTGTGGTGTTTTACACGTTGAAGCGGAAGTGCAATACGTCGCCGTCTTTAACGATGTATTCCTTGCCTTCCAGACGCCATTTACCGGCTTCTTTCGCACCGGCTTCACCATTGAACTTGATGAAGTCGTCGTAGGCGATGACTTCGGCACGGATGAAGCCTTTTTCGAAGTCGGTATGGATCACGCCGGCAGCCTGCGGAGCGGTAGCGCCCACTTTCACGGTCCAGGCGCGTACTTCCTGTACACCGGCAGTGAAGTAGGTTTGCAGGTTAAGCATTTCGTAACCGGCACGGATCACGCGGTTCAGGCCCGGCTCTTCAAGACCCAGGGCTTCAAGGAACATGTCCTTTTCTTCGCCGTCATCGAGCTCGGCAATCTCGGCTTCGATCTTGTTGCAGACCGGAACCACGATCGCGCCTTCTTCTTCGGCAATGGCTAGCACTACGTCGAGCAACGGGTTGTTTTCGAAGCCGTCTTCAGCCACGTTGGCGATGTACATCACCGGCTTGGTGGTCAGAAGGTGGAAGCCTTTGATGATTTGTTTCTCATCGGCGTCCATGTTCTTGATCAGGCTGCGTGCCGGCTTGCCCAGGGTGAAGTGGGCAATCAGCTGCTCCAGCAGGGCTTTTTGAGCGACTGCGTCCTTGTCACCGCCTTTGGCGTTGCGCGCGACTTTCTGCAGTTGCTTTTCGCAGCTGTCGAGGTCGGCGAAGATCAGCTCAAGGTCGATGATTTCGATGTCGCGCTTGGGGTCAACGCTGTTGGAAACGTGGATCACGTTTTCGTCTTCAAAACAGCGGACTACGTGAGCGATGGCATCGGTTTCACGGATGTTGGCCAAAAACTTGTTGCCCAGGCCTTCGCCTTTCGACGCGCCGGCCACCAGGCCTGCGATATCGACGAACTCCATGGTGGTGGGCAGTACGCGCTGGGGTTTGACGATGGCAGCCAGTGCCTCCAGGCGTGGGTCGGGCATCGGCACGATACCGGTGTTCGGTTCGATCGTGCAGAAGGGGAAGTTCTCGGCCGCAATACCAGACTTGGTCAGGGCGTTGAACAGGGTGGACTTGCCGACGTTAGGCAAGCCGACGATGCCGCAGTTAAATCCCATGGTGTTTCCCCTCGGATAAAGAGTCAGGCCTTCTGGCTGTGCAGGTTTTTCATCGCACGGTTCCATTCCCCGGCGAGGATATCCGGCAGCACGCCGAGGGCAAAATCGATGCTGGCGTCCAGTTTTTCCTGTTCGGCGCGAGGCGCTCGACCCAGAACAAAATTGGACACCATGCTGGCGACGCCTGGGTGGCCAATGCCGAGCCGCAGACGGTAGAAATTATTGTTGTTTCCCAGTTGCGCAATGATGTCGCGCAGTCCGTTATGACCTCCATGGCCGCCGCCCAGTTTGAGCTTGGCAACGCCGGGTGGGAGATCGAGTTCGTCGTGGGCCACCAATATGGATTCAGGCGCAATGCGGTAGAAACCGGCAAGCGCCGCAACGGCTTGGCCGCTTCGGTTCATATAGGTGGTGGGAATCAACAGACGAACATCCTGACCCTGGTGGCTGAAACGCCCGGTCAGGCCAAAATACTTGCGGTCCGCAACGAGGTTGACCCCGTTTGCCGACGCGAGACGCTCAACAAAAAGGGCCCCTGCGTTATGCCGGGTCTGTTCGTATTCGGTGCCTGGATTTCCCAGGCCAACGATCAGTTTTATGGCGGTCACGACAAGGGCCCTTCTATGGAGTTGTGGATAACATCGCCACTGACAGTTAGCGGCGAAAGCGGACAAAAAAGCGGGTTTACATGAGTAAACTTCGCGATCTTGTCCGCTTTACTCGCTGCGTGTTAGCTCGCGATGTTTCTCATAACTCCAACGACAGAGTAATGAATTACTCTGCGTCTGCTTCTGGTGCAACGCGTGGCGCGTGAACGTTGGCTACTGCCAGGTCGTTACCGTGAGCCAGAGCTACGAACTCAACGCCTTTAGGGGCGGTGATGTCAGACAGGTGAATGATCGAGCCGACTTCGGCGTTAGCCAGGTCAACTTCGATGAATTCAGGCAGGTCTTTTGGCAGGCAGCTAACTTCGATTTCAGCAACAACGTGCGAGATCTCGCCGCCTTTCTTGATCGGAGCAGCTTCACCGATGAAGTGAACCGGTACGATTGCAGTCAGCTTCTGACCAGCAATAACGCGTACGAAGTCAGCGTGCATCACGTGGCCTTTAGCCGGGTGACGCTGCAGAGCTTTGATGATTACGTTTTGCTTGACGCCGCCAACGGTCAGTTCGATAACGTGGCTGTAAGCAGCTTCGTTTTCGAGCAGTTTGGCAACTTCTTTAGCCAGCATGCTGATGGATTCAGGGGCTTTTTCGCCACCGTAAACTACAGCTGGAACCAGGCTTGCGAGACGACGCAGGCGGCGGCTCGCACCTTTCCCCAGGTCGGAACGCACTTCAGCATTCAGAGTAAAATCGTTCATGTTGTATCTCCAAAATAACCACATCCGGCCTAGCGTTTGCGACCAGCGCTATGGACGGTATGGGCAAAAAAGCCCCGCCCCAACAGGCTGCTGGGGCGGGGCGCTTTTCGTCAGCGGGATGTCAGAGAAGGGCAGGGCCCTTATCGGAACATCGCACTGATCGATTCTTCGTTGCTGATGCGGCGAACCGCTTCAGCCACAACCGGTGCGATATCCAGTTGACGGATACGCGTACAGGCTTGTGCGGCAGCGGACAGCGGAATGGTGTTAGTCACCACCAGCTCATCCAGCATGGAATTTTCGATATTCTCAATTGCCCGACCCGACAGCACAGGGTGTGTGCAGTAGGCGAACACTTTGGAAGCGCCATGCTCTTTCAAGGCTTTAGCCGCATGGCACAGAGTGCCGGCGGTATCGACCATGTCATCAACCAAAATACAGGTACGCCCTTCGACATCACCAATGATATGCATCACTTCCGAGTGATTGGCTTTCTCACGGCGTTTGTCGATGATACCCAGATCGACGCCCAGGGATTTGGCAACAGCACGTGCACGCACGACGCCGCCGATATCCGGGGACACAATCATAAGGTTTTCAAAGCGCTGATCTTCGATGTCATCCACCAATACTGGGGAGCCATAGATGTTATCTACAGGAATATCGAAGAAACCCTGAATCTGGTCAGCATGCAAATCAACCGTGAGAACACGATCGATGCCGACTACGGTAAGCATGTCAGCGACAACTTTTGCGCTGATAGCCACACGTGCGGAACGCGGACGGCGATCCTGACGGGCATAACCAAAGTAAGGAATAACAGCAGTAATACGAGTAGCTGAGGAGCGGCGGAAGGCATCAGCCATCACGACGAGTTCCATCAGGTTATCGTTGGTCGGAGCACAAGTCGGCTGAATGATGAAAACGTCTTTACCGCGGACATTTTCATTAATCTCAGCGGTAATTTCGCCGTCAGAAAATTTTCCGACAGAGATGTCACCGAGTGGGATATGCAGCTGACGTACGACACGCCGAGCCAGATCGGGGTTAGCGTTCCCCGTAAAGACCATCATCTTGGACACGCGCAGTACCTGAAGGCTGAGGGTAACCTGGATGAGTATAAGAAATGGCAGGGGCGGCTGGATTCGAACCAACGCATGGCAGGATCAAAACCTGCTGCCTTACCGCTTGGCGACGCCCCTGTATCTGTTGCTACGAGTACCGTGTACCCGTTTCCTTTGCCAGATCTTGTAGCTTGCGATGCAACATCGAAACGTTGCTTCCTTTTGCTACAAACCCTGTAAGGGTGTCTGTCAGAAGGTGCAGCACTTTATCAGCATCTGCTTCGTTTGGGAAGGCCCCAAATATACAACTTCCAGTTCCAGTTAATTTTGCTTCGGTATATTTACCTAGCAAATTCAAAGCGTTACGTACTTCTGGATAACGCTCCTTAACTACTGCTTCGCAGTCGTTTCGGCTGTTTCCCTTGGGAACGGGGCGCACTTTAATGGGCAAAGAGTCACGTGTCAACAAAGGATCTGAAAATATTTCTGCAGTACTTACAGATACTTGCGGGACAAGTACTAAATACCAGGGTTCTTCCGGATCAACTGGTGTAAGAATTTCGCCAACACCTTCAGCGAAAGCGGCGTGGCCGCGTACGAAAACCGGGACGTCAGCCCCCAGGCTCAGGCCCAGTGCTGCAAGTCGATCGAGGCTCCAGTCCAGTTGCCAAAGATGATTGAGTCCCAGCAACGTGGTTGCCGCATTTGAACTGCCGCCTCCGATGCCGCCGCCCATGGGCAAGACTTTTTTGATCCGGATGTCTATTCCCAGGGAGCCGCCGGATTGTTCCTGAAGTTTTTTTGCCGCCTTCACGATCAGGTTTGCATCGTGCGGGACTCCGGGAAAATCGGTGTGCAGGCAGATAACGCCATCATCACGTACTGAAAACGTCATTTCATCGCCGTAGTCGAGGAATTGAAACAGCGTTTGCAGTTCGTGATAGCCATCTTCGCGACGGCCGAGAATGTGCAGCATCAAATTCAGTTTCGCCGGGGAGGGCAAAACCAGAGCATCTTTTTGCATGTCATTGACCTAACTGACGGGGTTGCCAATCTTTAACCACTAGGGTGACGTCCAGATCCGGGCCATGCAGCTTGACCCGCTCGGGCAGCCAGAAGCCGTTCTGTTCGACGTAGCTTAAATATTCGATTTTCCAGCCATCCTGCTCCAGATTCGCCAGGCGGCTATCGGCATTCAGGGTCACGCGACTTTTGCTGTCCGGTGCTGGCAAGCCGCGCACCCACCACACCAGATGTGATACCGGCAGGCTCCAGCCCAACTGTTCGCCCAGCAATTCTTCGGGCGAAGTCGCTTCATAGCGGCCCTGATTGGCGACTTCCAGACTGACCTTTCCGGGACGACCGGTCAGGCGGGCAGCGCCCCGGCCCAGCGGGCCCGACAGGCGAATATCGTAATAGTCCTGACGTTGCAGCCAGAACAGCGTGGCGCTGCCTGAATCCTTTGGTGCGCGAATTCCGACCTTGCCGTTGATTTGCCAGCCGTCGAGTTGGGTCAGTTGCTGTTTATGTTCTGACCACAGGGCCGGGCTGCCGTGGCCCTCAACCGATTCACGGGCGCCAAAACCCGCGCAGCCGGCGAGGAGGGCAATCAGGCCAAAGACAATCAGGTGACGCAGATGACGAAATAACATGATTTAAAGACTCTCCGATCCGGTCAGGCGCAACACGGTCTTGCGCAGGATTGGGCTTTCAGGATTTTCTTTAAGGAACTTGCTCCAGATCTGCTTGGCCTCGCGCTGTTTGCCATTGGCCCACAGAACTTCGCCCAGATGCGCAGCCACTTCCTGGTCCGGGAAGCGTTCGAGGGCCTGGCGCAGCAAACGTTCCGCCTCATCCAGATTACCCAGGCGGAAATTGACCCAGCCCAGGCTATCGAGCACGGCCGGGTCGTCCGGGTTCAAGTCGTAAGCTTGCTGGATCAGCACTTTGGCTTCGGCATAGCGGGTGGTTCGATCTGAAAGGGTATAACCCAGCGCGTTCAATGCCATGGCATTGTCGGGTTCGCGCTGGATGATTGCGCGCAGATCGCGCTCCATCTGTTGCAGATCGTTGCGCTTCTCGGCCAGCATGGCGCGTGAATACAGCAGGTTCAGATCATCGGGATACTGTTTGAGTGCCTGCTGCAGGACATTCCAGGCCCGATCGGTCTGATTGTTCGCGGCCAGGGTCTCTGCTTCTATCAAGTACAGCTGGATAGCGTAGTCCGGCTGCGCATCGCGGGCGGCGGCCAGTTTTTTCGAGGCTTCATCTGCGCGGCCGTGGCTGACAAGAATATCGGCCTGACGCAGTTGCGCGGGCAAATAGTCATTGCCGGGACCTACCAGGGCATATTCGGCGAGAGCGCCCTGTGGGTCATTGCGCTCTTCGGCAATGCGACCCAGGTTCAAGTGCGCAGAGTCGACATGACTGTCGCGCTCGATCAACTCTTCCAGATAGCCCTGGGCTTCATCCCAGTTTTTACCTTCGAGGGAAATCAGCGCCAGCGAGAAGCGCAGCTCATCGTCTTCAGGGTACTGCTCTGCGAGGCTGGCGAACTGCGTTTTGGCCTCGGCCATACGGTTCTGTTCAATCAGGGTGCGCGCGTATGTCAGCCCCAAACGTTTGTCATCGGGGTACTGGCGAATGCTTTTTTTCAGCAGCGGCAGGGCTTCATCACCGCGATTGAGGCTTTGCAGCAAACGAGCCCGCAGCAACACCGGGGCGACTTCGCCATCCTGGGGCGGATTCTTTTCCAGCAACTTGAGGGCGCCTTCAGTGTCACCGTCCTGTTGCATCAGCAAGGCCTTGCCGAAAATCAGCTGGCCGTTGTCCGGGTGCTTGACCAGCAGGCGATCAAAGCTTTTCTGCAGGCCGGCACGGGTATCGGCATCTGTTTCTGAAGCCGACAGGGCCAAAAAGTCGAAGTGAGTATCGCCTTTGGCCTGCAGGACTTTCTCCATGTACACCATGGCGTCGTCATAACGACCATTGCGCGCCAGCTGAATGGCAGCCGCACGTTGTGCCTCAAGATCGTCCGGCGCGTTTTTAGCCCAGATCAGCGATGTATCGAGAGCGGCCTGATCGGCGCCCAGGTACTCGGCAATTCGCAAGGCGCGCTCGGCAATGCCGGGATCTTGCGTATTGATCGCCTGGGTGACGTAGTTGTCGAGAGCGATATCCAGACGATTACGTTGGCCGGCCAGCTCCGCGCTCAGCAGGCTGTACAGCGTTTCTTCGCTGAACGAGCCATAAACCGTGGGTTTTTCCGGAGTGGAAGTAGCCTCTTCAGCCGGCGATGAATCATCCGGTGACGTGGGGGCCAAAGCCTGGCAGCCACTGAGAAGGACGAGAGAGAGGAGCAACGCGGAGGATCTATTCATATAGGAGAAGGGCGACTTACCTGCGGTCCGGGCATCATGACACATGCGACAGGGCAAACCCTAACAGGTGCGACTATCGAATATCTGGGTCAATGGATGTTTGATAATTGGGCTTCAAGAGAACTTAACTATAGAGACAATAGTCAGCAATGGTTGTTCTGAATCTGGCGAAGTAGGACAATTGTCGGCTTCTCGTCATCATCAGCGATCTTGAATGGCCTTCCTCGCACTCGGTATTAACCACAAGACTGCTTCAGTAGACGTCCGCGAGCGCGTGGCTTTTACTCCAGAGCAGTTGGTTGAGGCCTTGCAGCAACTCTGCCGACACACCGACAGCCGCGAAGCTGCGATCCTCTCCACCTGCAATCGCAGCGAGCTATATATAGAACAGGACCACCTTTCGGCAGACTCGGTGCTGAAGTGGCTGGCCGACTATCACCATCTGAGCCTCGAAGAATTACGTGCCTGTGCCTATGTCCATGAAGACGATGCTGCCGTTCGTCACATGATGCGTGTGGCTTCAGGCCTGGACTCGCTGGTGTTGGGCGAACCACAAATTCTCGGCCAGATGAAATCGGCCTATGCCGTGGCGCGTGAGGCGGGCACGGTCGGGCCTTTGTTGGGGCGGCTGTTTCAAGCGACCTTCAACTCGGCCAAGCAAGTGCGCACCGACACCGCCATCGGTGAAAACCCGGTTTCGGTGGCGTTTGCCGCCGTGAGCCTGGCCAAGCAGATTTTCAGCGACCTGCAGCGCAGTCAGGCCCTGCTGATCGGCGCCGGCGAGACCATTACCCTGGTCGCCCGTCACCTGCATGAGCTGGGGGTAAAACGCATAGTCGTGGCCAACCGTACACTGGAGCGTGCCAGTACTCTGGCCGAACAGTTCGGGGCGCACGCGGTGTTGCTGTCGGACATTCCCCAGGAGCTGGTGCACAGCGATATCGTGATCAGCTCCACCGCCAGCCAATTGCCGATTCTGGGCAAAGGCGCGGTGGAAAGCGCTTTGAAACTGCGCAAGCACAAACCCATTTTCATGGTGGATATCGCCGTCCCCCGGGATATCGAGCCAGAAGTCGGCGAGTTGGACGACGTTTACCTCTACACCGTCGATGACTTGCACGAAGTGGTCGCGGAAAACCTCAAGAGTCGCCAGGGCGCAGCCCAGGCAGCGGAAGCGCTGGTCAGCATTGGTGCTGAAGACTTCATGGTGCGTTTGCGTGAGCTGGCGGCAGTGGATGTGCTCAAAGCCTATCGCCAGCAAAGCGAGCGCCTGCGTGATGAAGAACTGCAAAAGGCCCAGCGGATGCTCGCCAACGGCAGCAATCCCGAAGACGTGCTGGTACAACTGGCACGCGGCCTGACCAATAAATTGCTGCACGCACCCAGCGTGCAGCTGAAAAAGCTTTCCGCCGAAGGCCGCCTCGATGCGCTGGCCATGGCCCAAGAACTTTTTGCCCTCGGTGAGGGCTCATCGGATAGCTCTGCGGATAAAAAATAGTAATGAAAGCGTCACTGCTGAATAAGCTGGACATCCTCCAGGACCGTTTTGAAGAACTGACCGCGTTGCTTGGCGATGGCGAAGTCATCTCTGATCAGACCAAATTCCGTGCCTATTCCAAGGAATACGCGGAAGTAGAGCCCATTGTTGCAACCTACGGGCAGTGGCTGAAGGTACAGGCCGACCTTGAGGGCGCCCAGGCGTTGCTCAAGGATAACGACCCGGACATGCGCGAAATGGCGGTTGAAGAAGTCCGCGAAGCCAAAGAACGGCTGCTCGAGCTGGAACAAGACCTGCAACGCATGCTGTTGCCAAAAGACCCGAACGACGGGCGCAACGTATTCCTTGAAATTCGCGCCGGAACCGGCGGCGATGAAGCGGCCATTTTTGCCGGTGACCTGTTCCGCATGTACTCGCGTTACGCTGAGCGTCGTGGCTGGAAGCTGGAAATTCTGTCGGAAAACAGCGGCGAGCATGGCGGCTACAAAGAAGTCATTGCCCGGGTTGAAGGCGAGAATGTTTACGGCAAGCTGAAGTTCGAGTCGGGGGTACACCGCGTACAGCGGGTACCGGCGACCGAATCCCAGGGGCGGATTCATACTTCTGCGTGCACCGTGGCGGTACTGCCGGAGCCGGACGAGCAAGAAGCGATCGAGATCAACCCGTCCGACTTGCGCGTCGATACCTATCGCTCTTCGGGCGCGGGTGGTCAGCACGTTAACAAGACCGACTCGGCCATTCGCATCACGCACTTGCCATCGGGCATCGTGGTGGAGTGTCAGGAAGAGCGTTCCCAGCATAAAAACCGGGCGCGGGCGATGTCCTGGCTTTCGGCTAAATTGAATGACCAGCAAACCAGCGCCGCTGCCAATGCGATTGCCAGCGAACGAAAATCCCTGGTGGGCTCGGGGGATCGCTCCGAGCGCATCCGGACTTACAATTTTGCACAAGGGCGGGTCACCGACCACCGTGTCAATCTGACCCTGTATTCCCTGGATGATGTACTGGCTGGCGGTGTTGATGCCGTTATTGAGCCGTTATTAGCGGAATTTCAGGCTGACCAACTGACGGCCCTGGGTGAGTAAATGACCATTATTGCCAGCTTGTTGCGTGCCGCAGAACTGCCAGACTCGCCAACGGCGCGCCTGGATGCGGAACTGTTACTGGCCGCAGCCCTGGGCAAGTCGCGCAGTTACCTGCACACATGGCCCGAAAAAATTGTCAGCAGCGAATCGGCTTTGACCTTTTCCGGCTACCTGCTGCGTCGTCGTGCCGGTGAGCCTGTTGCCTACATTCTGGGTCAGCAGGGCTTCTGGAAGCTGGACCTTGAAGTTGCGCCCCACACGCTTATTCCCCGTCCTGATACCGAACTGCTGGTCGAAACTGCGCTGGATCTGCTACCCGCCAGCCCCGCCAGGGTTCTGGATTTAGGTACCGGCAGCGGTGCAATTGCCCTGGCCCTGGCCAGTGAACGCCCTGCGTGGCACGTCACTGCGGTCGATCGGGTACTTGAAGCCGTAGCCCTGGCCGAGCGTAATCGTCAGCGCCTACAGCTTGAAAACGTCCATGTACTGACCAGCCACTGGTTCAGTGCGTTGGCTGATCAGCGCTTCGACCTGATTATCAGCAACCCGCCTTATATTGCCGCGGGCGACGTGCACCTGGCCCAGGGCGATGTGCGTTTCGAGCCTGAAAGCGCATTGGTCGCCGGTGTCGATGGTCTGGACGACATTCGCGAAATTATCCAGGCCGCGCCACAACACCTGAATCCAGGGGGCTGGTTGATGCTCGAGCACGGGTACGATCAGGCCGACGCTGTTCGCCAGCTGTTATCGGGTGCAGGTTTTGCACAGGTCGAAAGCCGCAAGGACCTGGGCACCCACGAACGCATCACCCTGGGTCGCCTGCCGTGCTGAGCGATGAGGAACTGTTGCGCTACAGCCGACAGATCCTGCTGCAACAGGTCGATATCGAAGGTCAGCTCAAGCTGAAAAACAGCCGTGTACTGATCGTCGGTGTGGGCGGGCTGGGTTCGCCAGTGGCGCTCTACCTGGCGGCTGCCGGGGTTGGCGAGCTGCACCTGGCCGATTTTGACAGCGTCGACCTGACCAACCTGCAACGCCAGATCATTCATGACAGCGCCAGCATCGGCCAGAGCAAAGTCGATTCGGCCATGCAGCGTCTGGCCGCGATAAACCCGCAAATCAAGCTTGTTGCCCACCGTTCGGCACTGGATGCCGACACGTTGGCAGATGCCGTGTCGCAGGTTGATCTGGTTCTCGATTGCTGCGACAACTTCGGCACCCGCGAAGCCGTGAACGCGGCCTGCTTCGTGGCGCGCAAACCACTGGTCAGTGGTGCGGCAATTCGCCTTGAGGGGCAGTTGTCGGTGTTTGACTCCCGCCAGCCGGCGAGCCCTTGCTACCACTGTTTGTATGGTCATGGCAGCGAAGACGAACTGACCTGCAGTGAAGCCGGAGTCATAGGCCCGCTGGTAGGCTTGGTCGGCAGTCTGCAGGCCCTCGAAGCCCTGAAACTGCTGGCCGGCTTTGGTGAGCCGCTGGTGGGGCGTCTGTTGTTGATCGATGCCCTGGGCACGCGGTTTCGCGAACTGCGAGTCAAGCGCGATCCCGGGTGCAGCGTATGCGGTACGGGCCATGAATGAAGCACCGGTAGGTGTTTTCGACTCCGGTGTCGGCGGTCTGTCGGTGCTGCGGGAGATTCATGGTCTGTTGCCCAATGAGTCACTGCTATATGTGGCGGACTGCGGACACATTCCCTACGGCGAAAAAAGTCCTGAATTTATTCGCCAGCGCTGCGCCGTGATGGCGGATTTTTTTCAGCGCCAGGGGGCTAAAGCTCTGGTGCTGGCATGCAACACCGCCACCGTAGCCGGCGTTGCGCAGTTGCGTCAGTCTTACCCCGACTGGCCCATCGTCGGTATGGAACCTGCGGTCAAACCGGCTGCTGCGGCCACACGCAGCGGGGTGGTGGGGGTACTTGCAACCACCGGTACTTTGCAAAGTGCCAAATTTGCCGCCTTGCTTGACCGCTTTGCCAGCGATGTACGGGTGATCACCCAGCCGTGTCCGGGGCTGGTGGAGCTGATTGAAACCGGTGACTTGCTCAGCGACGAGCTGCGAACCCTGTTGCGCGGCTATGTCGAACCGCTGGTGGCGGCGGGTTGCGACACCATTATTCTCGGCTGCACCCATTACCCCTTCCTCAAGCCCCTGCTGAGCCAGATGCTGCCGTCTTCGATCATCCTGATCGACACCGGCGCCGCAGTGGCCCGCCAGCTCAAGCGGTTGTTGAGTGAAAGAAGCCTGCTGGCAGCGGGCCCCGCCCGGCAAACACAGTTCTGGACCAGCGCCTCGCCGGAGCACATGCAAAATATCCTGCCGCTGTTGTGGAATAAATCAGGGAGTGTGCAAAGCTTCGGTTTGTGAAAAAAGTGTGAAAAGGTTCAAGACGGTTGAACTTTCGGGCGGTGACTGGATTCTTAGCGCTTGTCTGATGAGGCACACAACAATGATCTTTGCATACGGAAGCGGGATTTTCTTATGAAGCGATTTTTTTGCCTGGCTGCGCTGGCAGCCACTGTTCTGGGGCACAGCTACACAGCACAAGCGGCCGGTATCGAGTTTGGGGTAGGGCACACCAGTGAATCGACCATGACTTATCGGCTGGGCTTGAAGTCCGATTGGGACAAGAGCTGGCTGCAGAGTGATGTTGGTCGTCTTACAGGTTATTGGGATGGGGCTTACACCTACTGGGAAGGTGACAAGTCATCTGCGAACCACAGCTTGTCGTTCTCGCCTGTATTTGTGTACGAGTTTGCCGGTGAAACGGTCAAGCCTTATGTAGAGGCCGGCATCGGGGTCGCAGCGTTTTCCCACACTGAAGTTGAGGGCAACAAGCTGGGGACGGCTTTCCAGTTTGAAGATCGCCTGGGTTTTGGCCTGCGCTTTACCGGTGGGCATGAAGTGGGTATTCGAGCGACTCATTACTCCAATGCCGGGCTATCGAGCACCAACGACGGTATAGAGAGCTACGCCCTGCATTACACAATGCCGCTGTAACGTACGTCTTCCCCGTAGGAGCGAGCTTGTCTCGCGAGCTTTTCAGCGTGATATGCCATACCGCAAAAGCTCGCGAGACAAGCTCGCTCCTACAAGGGATCAAACCGCTACCGATAGGCGGTTGTGATGCCTTGACGCTCGTTCAGGCATTCAACATCACCCATCTCGAACTCGCGGCAAATCAGCGGACGCTTTTCGTAGATGGTGCACATCATGGTGTTGCGATCCAGTCTGCCGCTGTAACGTAGGTCTTCCCTGTAGGAGCGAGCTTGTCTCGCGAGCTTTTCAGCGTGATATGCCATACCGCAAAAGCTCGCGAGCAAGCTCGCTCCTACAAGGGATCAAACCGCTACCGATAGGCGGTTGTGATGCCTTGACGCTCGTTCAGGCATTCAACATCACCCATTTCGAACTCGCGGCAAATCAGCGGACGCTTTTCGTAGATGGTGCACATCATGGTGTTGCGATCCAGCGCTGCACACCAGCCATCATCGAGGCGCAGCATGACCTCGCCGCCCCAGTCATCGGTGTCGATAAAGCGCTCGGGCACACCGGTGTCGGTGATCAACATCACTTCCAGTTGGCAGCAGCATGCCGCGCACGTCGAACAGGTGACGGCGGGTTCGGTAATTTCGGTCAGGGGGATGTTGGTCATAGGCGCGCAGTGTAAGGCAGAGCAGCTGTCAGGTGTAAAACCGCTGACAAACCGCCATTCATCCCTGTAGGAGCAAGCTCATTCTCGCAGCGGAAGTTGGGCTGTCTGCTTGCCCGCCAGCCATTGCAGCGCCGGGAACAACCCCGCCCATAACACCGCGAGCAAGACCAGGGTCGGCCACAGTCCGAACCCGAATTGCACTGCCCCCAGCCGTTGCCCTGCGTAATACGACAATGGCCCGCCAACCGCGCCCAGCAGCACCGCCCGCCATGCCGGTCGTGCCGTCCATGCCAGGCAATGGTTCAGGGTGGTCGCCAGTAATGCCCAGAGCAGCATCAACCAGAACGGGATCAAAATCCCCTCCTGCCGGAACTCAAAAACCCCGGCATTGAGCAGCAGGCTGTCCACCAGGGTGCCGAGCAAGCAGACGCAAATGATCAAGCGCACTTCTGTCCACCGGGCACTTATCCACAGTCCGTTCACCAGTAGTACGCCCGCCGGCAGTAGTAACCACAGGCTATTGCCACCCAGCACACAGGCAAACCAGCCAAGCTGGAACATTCCGGCATTGGCCAGCAGCTTCAGATCAAGCATCAAAGCGCCCGAGCAAGGGTTGCGGCATGGCCCCGGGTTTGGCCAGCAACAATTGCGCGGTGCCGATACTGCGTTCGAGGAAGCCACCTTCGCAGTAGCACAGGTAAAATTCCCACAGACGCAGGAAGTATTCGTCATAGCCCAGCTCGGTCAGACGGCCGTGGGCGCGGCGAAAGTTCTCATGCCACAGGCGCAAGGTTCTGGCGTAGTGCAGGCCAAAGTCCTCCATATGCATCAGGTTCATGTCGGTATCGCGGGTGACGATCTCGAGCATTTTCTGCACGCTGGGCAGTGCGCCTCCGGGGAAGATGTAGCGCTGGATAAAGTCCACGCCGGTTTTGGCTTGCTCGTAACGCTGGTCTCGAATGGTGATGGCTTGCAGCAACATCAACCCCTGGCTCTTGAGCAGGTGCGAACACTGTTTGAAGTAGTTGGGTAAAAAATGATGGCCGACCGCTTCGATCATCTCGATGGACACCAGTTTGTCGTACTGCCCGGTCAGATCGCGGTAATCCTCCAGCAACAAGGTCACCTGATTCTGTAGTCCCAGTGCCTCGATACGCTTACGGGTGTAATCGAATTGTTCCTTCGAGAGTGTGGTGGTGGTCACTTTGCAGTGGTAATGCTGCGCGGCAAAAATTGCCATGCTGCCCCAGCCGGTGCCGATTTCCAGCAAGTGGTCTTCGGGCTTGAGGTCGAGCTTCTGGCAAATGCGTTGCAGCTTATTCAGTTGGGCCTGTTCCAGGCTGTCGTCAGGGCTGAGGAACTGCGCCGCTGAATACATCATGGTGGGGTCGAGAAACTGCTCGAACATCTCATTGCCAAGGTCGTAATGAGCCGCAATGTTTTTTTGCGAGCCTTTGCGGGTATTGCGATTGATCCAGTGCAAGCCCCGTATCAACGGGCGTCCCAGGCTGGCAAGCCCACCCTCCATGGCGTCCAGAACCTTCAGGTTGCTGACCAGTACCCGGACCACTCTGGTCAGGTCGGGCGAGCTCCAGTAGCCGTGGATAAATGCTTCGCCGGCGCCTATGGAACCGTTGCTGGCGATCATCCCCCAGACACCGGGGTCGCTGATGTGCACTTCGCCGATCAGTGTCGCGTTGCTGTCACCGAACAGATGGCGCTCGCCATTTTCAGTCAGCACTAATTGGCCGTGCTGCAGCTGGCTGAGTTGACGCATGACTCCGCGCCGCAGCAGTACGCTGGTCAGATTGTAGGTACTCAATCGTGAGGTTTTGCTCACCAGGCTAGGGCTTTTCATGACGTTTATCCTTGGGTTGCAGGGCGGCAATACGAAAGGCGCCGTCGGCGGCCTGATGGGAAAAGATCGGCGTACGTTTGAGAAACAGGCGCAAGGCTTGCCAGTAAATGGCCAGGCAAGTCTTTGCCGTCATCCATGGAAATTGCCGCAAGTAGCGATGCAAACCTGGACGGTCGAGCGCGCTGCGTTGCAGATTGAGGGTGGCATCGAACATTTTCAGCTCACCTTGCCAATCCGCCATATGCACACCGAGTCGGGCAGCGGGCGGGCTGAAACTCATGCGGTATTCCAGATCGCGGGGCAGAAAAGGCGAGACATGAAATGCCTTGGCCACGGCAAAATGCTGATGGCTGTCACCCAGGGCCGGGAGCACGTAGTGATAGTGCTCGCGCCACGGGGTATTGCTCACTTCGCACAGGATGGCAGCCAGTTGCCCGTCAGCCTCGTAGCAATAAAAGAAACTCACCGGGTTGAAACTCAAGCCCCAGCTGCGGGCCTGAGTCAGTAAGCAGATGGCACCTTGGGGCGTATGCCCGAGGGCCCGGGCGACTTGTTGGCGAACGGCATCCATCAGGCGCATGCCGGTCCTGGTGTAATCCTTCAGGTAATCGGTTTCACGAAACGAGAAGGGTGCAAAGCGGCTTTTTCCAGCCAGTGGTGAGAGCCCCAATACAGCATCCTGTTCGTCCAGGTCGAGATACAGCAAGCCGATGCGGTAGCGGAATGCATGGCTGGTCGGCGCAAAACGCCTGTGGGCGATCCAGCCGCTGTACAGGGCGCTGTTCATAGCTGTTGGCCGAATGCTGAGGCGACACGCAAAGCGCTGACCACCCCGTCTTCGTGAAAGCCGTTAGCCCAGTAAGCACCGCAAAAATAGCTGTGCTGCGGCCCCAGCAATTCTTGCCAGCGCCCTTGGGCGGCTACGGCATCGAGGCTGTATTGCGGGTGGGCGTAGGTGTATCGGGCCAGCACTTGCAGCGGGTCGATGGCCTCGGTCTGGTTAAGGCTGACGCAGAATGTGGTCTCGCTCTCGATCCCCTGCAGGATGTTCATGGCGTAAGTCACGCTGGCGCGGCGTTGTCCGACATCGCCCAGTCGATAGTTCCAGCTGGCCCAGGCCTGTTTTCGCTTAGGTAGCAGTCGGGTATCGGTGTGCAGGACCACGTCGTTATCGGCGTAGGGCAGGGCGCCGAGGATTTGCTGTTCGGCGACTGTCGGCCGGGCCAGCAGCTTTAAGGCCTGATCGCTATGGCAGGCAAAAATCACTTTGTCGAAGCGCTCGATGCCTGCCGGGCTGTGGATGAGTACACCCAGGTCGTCGCGTTCAACCGCCGTAACCGGGCAGTTGAGGCGAATGTGTTCGGCAAAACCTGCGCTCAGCGGTTGTACATAGGCGCTCGAGCCACCTTCGATCACTCGCCACTGCGGGCGATTGGTGATGCTCAGCAAGCCGTGGTTCTTGAAGAAGCGGATAAACGCCTGCAGCGGAAATGCCTGCATCTCGGCCAGAGGCATGGACCAGATCGCCGCGCCCATCGGCACAATGTAGTGCTCGATAAACCGGGGGCCATAGCCACGCTGCTGCAGGTAGTCGCCCAGTCGGGTGTCGCTGGCAATGCGCTGTTGTTGCAGGTCGCGTACGGCCTGGCGATTGAAACGCAGGATATCGCGCAACATGCCCCAGAACCCGGGGGACAACAGGTTGCTGCGTTGGGCGAACAAACTGTTGAGGCTGTTGCCGTTGTATTCGAAATTGCGTCGGGGGTCGTGCACCGAGAAGCTCATCTCAGTGGCTTTGGAGCGCACCCCCAGTCGATCGATCAGCTTGATGAAGTTGGGATAGGTCCAGTCGTTGAACACGATGAAGCCGGTATCAATTTGATAGTGACGCCCGCCGATGCCGACATCCACCGTATGGGTATGCCCCCCCACCCAGTCACTGGCCTCGAACACGCGGATATCGTGTTCTTTATGCAGTAAATAGCCACAGGTCAGGCCTGAGATGCCGCTGCCAATGATCGCGATTTTCATGATGGTGTCTCGTCAGAAGTCCGTGCCAGGCGTTTTCCAATCGCCAGTTGCAGGCGTTTTGGCAGGCTCGCCATCAGTTTGAGAGTGGCGATAAATGACCAGGGAAAAGCGATTTCCAGCGGGCGGTTTTCCAGACGCTGGCAAATATGCTGTGCGGCTTTGAGTGCAGGCCAGCGCATGGGCATGGGGAAGTCGTTTTTTGCCGTCAGCGGGGTGTCAACGAAGCCGGGGCTGACCAGGGTGACATCCATTCCCTCGTGGGCGAGATCGATGCGCAGTGACTCCAGCAAGTAGCGCAGTCCGGCTTTTGACGCGCCATACGCTTCGGCCCGGGGCAGGGGCCAGAAGGTCACGGAACTGACCACGCCCACCAGGTGCGGGCGGGTGCCTGCACGCAGTAAAGGCAGCGCACTTTCAAGGCAGTAAGCGCTGGCCAGTAAATTGGTGCGCACCACGCGCTCGATCAGGGCTGCGTCGAAGTGCCGGACGTCGACATATTCACAGGAGCCGGCATTGAGAATCACGCAGTCCAGCGCGCCCCAGGTGTGGGCGATACGCTTGCCGATTTCCCGCACTTGCAGGCTGTCGGTCAGGTCGCCGGGCACCAGCAGCACCTGCCCCGGGTAGCGTTCGGATAACGCTTGCAGGGGGGGCAGGGTACGGGCACTCAATGCCAGGCGGGCACCGCTGTTGAGCAGTTGTTCCGCCAGGTGAGCACCAATCCCGCTGCTGGCCCCGGTAAGCCAGATACGCCGTGTCTCAGCCATCGCACACCTCGTAAAGCTGGCGCGACGGCAGATTCTTGAACGCGCTGAGGGCCCGTTCGCGACTGTGTTTCAAGTCGACAATTGGCCGCGGATAATCGGCAACCCCAAACAGGCCGCCGGCAATGGCCGGGTTATGAATCTCTTTTTTATTCAGCGTCGCAAGTTCTGGCAGCCAGTGCTTGATGAAGCGACCTTCGGGATCGAAGCGCTCGGACTGACTCAAGGGGTTGAAAATTCTGAAGTAGGGCACCGAATCGGTCCCGGTGGATGAGCTCCACTGCCAGCCGCCGTTGTTGGCTGCCAGATCGCCATCAATCAAGTGCTGCATAAAGAAGCGCTCACCCTCGCGCCAGTCGATCAACAGGTTCTTGGTCAGGAACATTGCCACCACCATCCGCAGGCGGTTGTGCATCCAGCCGGTTGCCAGCAGTTGGCGAATGGCCGCGTCGATGATCGGGATACCGGTGCGCCCCTCTTTCCATGCCGCCAGTTCTTGTGGGGCATCACGCCAGGGCAAGAACTCGGTGTCGGCTCTGAATGCGCGATGCCGGGAAACCCGTGGGTAACCCACCAGAATATGTTTATAGAACTCGCGCCAGATCAGTTCGCTGATCCAGGTCGCGCAGCCGACACTGCCGCTTTCAAATTCGCCGTTGTTGCTGAGCAGTGCTGCATGCAGGCATTGGCGGGGTGAGATAACGCCTGCTGCCAGGTAGGGCGAAAGCTGGCTGGTGCCAGGTTTGGCGGGCAAGTCACGCTCTTCTTTGTAGTAGTGGATTTGCTCGTCGGCGAAGCGTGCCAGGCGCTGCCGGGCTTCGTCTTCCCCGGCCGGCCAGAGTGCGCGCAGGGTTTCGTCGGGCGGCGCAAAGCCGCTAACAGATTGAGCAATCGCATCCCGGGCAATGGTCAGCTGCGCCTGGGGCCGAGGTGTGGCCACTATGGGCGGCAGCCCCGTGTGCAGGCGCTCATAGCAAACCTTGCGGAACTGGCTGAACACCTGAAAGTAGGTCCCGGTTTTGGTCAGCACACTGCCGGGTTGAAACAGCAGTTGGTCGAGGTGACGATGAAAGCCGATGCCCTTGGCGTCGAGGGCACGGGCGACGGCTTGATCGCGCCGGGTTTCATGGATGCCGTATTCATCATTTACATGCACGTCCTCAATGCCCAACTGTTGGCACAGTTCAACCAGCACCGCGGGGGCCTGGTCCCAGGCGGGCGCGCTGCGAATCAGTAACGGGATATTCAGTTGCTCGAGGCTGTCGCTCAGGACGCTCAGATTACGCAGCCAAAAATCGACTTTGCACGGCGCGTCGTCATGGGCCAGCCATTGCTCGGGGCTGATGAGATACACGGCCACAGTGGGGCCGCGTTCAGCTGCGGCGCTCAGGGCGGTGTTGTCGTTTTGGCGCAAGTCGCTGCGCAGCCAGATCAGTTGCATGTTTATTCCTCTAGAACAGTCCGAGCTGGCTGAGCCGTTGATGGGCTTCAAGGGGATCGCGAGCAAGAGACAATCCTGCGATTTCAGTAGTACTTACGGCCAGTTCGGCGCTATGGATGCATACCGTCGGTCCGGCAATCAGGATCGGGCAGTCAACGCCCTTCAGTAGCTTTGGCAGTTGCTGGGGGTTCAGGGTCTGGCTCGAATAGAGGACCACGGCGGGTGATTTGAGGCGTTCCACCGCCAATGCCAGTTCACCGCCGGGCAGGGGCGCGTCGAAGACTTCAACCGGGCAGTGGCTGCTGCTGACCAGCCAGGCGGTGAGCCACAGCTGGGCTTCGAAAGGCTGGGGTGAATGGTTGATCAGCAGGATGGGCTTGCCTTTGAGTGAGCGATTGTTGTGGTAGATACGGGCGCCCAGCTTGCTGCGTAGCCAGGAGCTGAAAAACACTCGCTCCAGTTGTGCCCCGAACTGGCCCTGCCAGCGTTGTTCCAGCTCGCTCAACAGCGGGATCAGCAGCTGTTCGCACAGGGTGTGGGCCGGATACAGCGACATGACCTGATTGAAGTTGTCGTCCAGTCTGCGCCCGGCCAGCTCAGTGATCGCCAGCGTCAGGGCCTGGCTCCATGCCAGCCAGTCGTTGTCGACGGGTTCGCGGTGGCTCGGCGCCAGGTCGAGCAGTGGCTTGACCTGGCTGACCGACACCCCGCGATTGAGCCAGGTCAGAATGTGCTGGATTCGCTGGATATGGGCGGCTGAGAACAGGCGATGACCTTTGGCGGTGCGGTGCGGGACGATCAGGCCATAACGCCGCTCCCAGGCGCGCAGGGTCACGGCATTGACCCCCGTGATGCGCGCCACTTCGCGTATCGGTAGCCAGCCTTCGGCCAGGGCCTGGTTGTAGTCGGGTGCGGCAGAGCTGGTCTGCGAAAGGTCCTGATTCATGGTCAGATCGCATTGCGCAGGCTGAGGTTTTCCGGGTGCGGTTGCAGGTACACCTGCCGCGAGATATAGGGATCCGGATGCTGGCGAAAATGATGCTTGAGCAGTGTCAGCGGCACCACCAGCGGCACAATGCCGTGCAGGTACTGGCCAATCAGGTACTGCATTTCTTGCTTGTCTTCGCGGCTGAGGGACTGTTTGAGATAGCCGCTGATGTGTTGCAGCACATTGGTGTGAGTGCGGCGCGTGGCGCATTTTTTCAGGGCTTTCATCAACTCGCTGAAATACTGCGGGGCAATTTCGCGAGGGTCGCCCTTGCCCAGGCTCCCCAGCATGTTGCCCAGGGTTTTGTACTGTTCGGGGTGGTGGGCCATAAGCTGGTATTTATAGCGGGCATGAAACTCGGTCAGGGAGCGGCGGGTGATACCGTCTTCGAGCAACTGTTGCCAGGCGCTATAGGCGTAAACCCGGGTCAGAAAGTTTTCACGCAATACCGGGTCGTTGAGGCGGCCTTCTTCTTCAACCGGCAAGTCCGGGTGCGCGGCGCAAAACGCTTGTGCGTAAATACCCCGTCCTCTCAACTCTGCGGGGCGTCCACCGTCCTGATAGACCTTGACCCGCTCGAGTCCGCAAGACGGCGACTTTTGCATAAAGATGTAGCCGCAAATGTCTGTGTGCGCTGCGGCCATGGCCACAGCGTAATCGTGCAGTGGCCGGGTTACGTCCATAGCGCTGTCGACACTGCCTACGGCTTGGGGTTGGGCAGGGTCGCCGATCAGGCGAATGGGCTGGCGCGGAATGCCCAGCCCGATGGCGACTTCGGGGCACAGCGGGACGAACTCGAAATACTCACTCAGGGCCTGGCTGCACAGTTGCGAAGCCTTATGCCCGCCGTTGAAGCGAACTTCGGCGCCCAGCAGGCAGGCACTGATGGCGATTTTCGGTTTGTCGCGGGCTGAGACGGCGCTGACCATGGGATGAACCTCCAGGAATTACTTGTACATCTTTGTAGCGATGTACAACCTGGCTTCATCTTAGGCTTTGCCTTGTACAAGTCAATTATCTTGTACAAGTATTTGGGGCTTCTACAGGAGCGAGCCGTTTTTAAAAGATCGCCAGCAAGCTCGCTCTTACAGAGGCTATACGCCAGCCCTGGGCTTTATTCGAGGTGCTCGATCAAGCGCCGGGCTGCCTCCTGGCCACTGAGCCACGCGCCTTCGACCCGGCCTGACAGGCACCAGTCGCCACAGGCATAAAGCCCCAGATCGGCATCGGTCAGTGCTCCCCATTCATGGGCGGTGGAAGGCCGGGCATAGAGCCAGCGGTGGGCCAGACTGAAGATCGGCGCAGGC
This sequence comes from Pseudomonas sp. PAMC 29040, assembly GCF_003994535.1. Taxonomy (NCBI): domain Bacteria; kingdom Pseudomonadati; phylum Pseudomonadota; class Gammaproteobacteria; order Pseudomonadales; family Pseudomonadaceae; genus Pseudomonas; species Pseudomonas sp. PAMC 29040. Next base: position 408,515 of record NZ_RZAA01000004.1, on the reverse strand, counting down.
ATGGGGAAGTGCATCAGTTCGGCAAAGGCACCGTGCAAGTGCTCGATGACTGCTTCTTTGGACAGATCCAGGTTTTGCCTGCTCCAGGCGCTGGTGGCATGCAGCACCCAGGTGTCGGGCTTGTGCTCACGCCCCGGTTTACTGCTGTTGCGGGCTAGCCAGTCCAGCGGGCTGTCTTGCACGAAGCAGCCATCCATTTTGGTTTCCAGGGGCGTATCGAAAGCCAGGGCGACGGCCCAGGTCGGGTCCATTTTCACTCCGGCCGCGGTGCTTGCCAGTTTGGGCGCACAAGCAAGCAGGGCGGTTGCCTGAGGTGCCGGCGTTGCCACTATCACATGGCTGTAGGGGCCGTGACTGACCTCGTCGGCATCCAGCAGGTGCCAGTGTTTTTCACCGCGTATCAAGTCAGTAATACGGCATGCAAACTCAACCTTGAAATGGCCGAGCATGCCGCGGGTAATCGCGCTCATGCGCGGGCTGCCTACCCAGCGGGTCTGTTCGTCCGGTGACGGTGTGAGCTGGCCGTTCTTGTGGTTGTACAGATGAGGTTCCCACTCAGCAGCCCAGCCCAGGGCTTGCCACTGCTGGACCTCATCGACAAAGCGGCGATCGCGGGCAGTGAAATACTGGGCTCCAAGATCCAGTGATCCCGCATCACTGCGCTTGCTCGACATGCGTCCGCCGCTGCCGCGGCTTTTATCGAACAGATGCACAGTGTGCCCGGCCTTGTGCAGTGCCCTTGCGGCAGACAATCCGGCGATGCCGGCCCCGATAATTGCGATAGGTACAGTCATATTGGCCTCAATCCCTATTTGCCCAGTCAGCTGCACAAACTACGATGCCGCCAATATCTGTACAAATTAATTTATTAGTATAAGTTTTAGTGCGCTTGCCGGGCCAGCCTAGCCTATTCTTTATGAAGCCAGCGGCCCGAAGAAATGGGAATTTCTTTAAAAATAGACCAGTGCACCCGATAAAACTCCCAGCGAGGATCAACTCATGCACATTTTGCTGACCGGCGGTACAGGCTTGATCGGGCGCCAGCTTTGCCGTCACTGGCTGGCGCAAGGTCATCGCCTGAGCGTGTGGAGTCGTCGCCCTGATCGCGTGAGCGAATTGTGCGGTGCCGGCGTAAGAGGCGTCGCCACACTTGAAGAACTTGGGCAGGAGCCGATTGATGCGCTGATCAACCTTGCCGGCGCGCCGATTGCCGATCGGCCATGGACACGCAAGCGCAAGGCGTTGTTGTGGGGCAGTCGGATTACGCTGACGGAAACCCTGGTGACCTGGCTGGCCAGCCGCGAACAAAAACCTTCGGTGCTGGTGTCCGGTTCGGCAGTGGGCTGGTATGGCGATGGGGGTGAGCGCGAGTTGACCGAAGAGTCGCCTCCGGTGAGCGAAGACTTCGCCAGCCATTTGTGTATTGCCTGGGAGGAGACCGCGCAACGCGCACAGGCCTTGGGCATTCGTGTGGTGCTGGTGCGTACCGGCCTGGTGCTGGCGGCCGAGGGCGGCTTTTTGTCGCGCCTGTTATTGCCTTTCAAACTGGCGTTGGGCGGGCCGATAGGTAATGGTCGGCAATGGATGCCATGGATTCATATCAATGACCAAATTGCCCTGATTGATTTTCTTGTGCATGAGAATGCCGCGTCGGGTCCTTATAATGCCTGCGCGCCGCATCCGGTACGCAACCTTGAGTTCGCCAAAACCCTGGGCAGCGTGTTGCACCGTCCGGCGTTCATTCCCGTTCCCGCCTTTGCCTTGCGCGTTGGTCTGGGCGAATTGTCACAGTTATTGCTGGGCGGCCAACGGGCCACGCCGGCCAAATTGCTGGCAGCCGGTTTCACTTTTCAGTTCACCGATTTGCGTGCGGCCCTGGATGATCTGTCCGCCCGCCTCTGAAATAGGATGTTGCATGACCGAGCACGCACTATTACTGGTTAACCTGGGTTCGCCCGCGTCTACTTCGGTAGCCGATGTACGCAGCTACCTGAACCAGTTTCTGATGGACCCGTATGTGATCGACATGCCGTGGCCATTGCGCCGCCTGATCGTGTCACTGATTCTGGTCAAGCGCCCCGAACAATCGGCCCATGCCTATGCCTCCATCTGGTGGGATGAAGGCTCGCCGCTGGTGGTGCTCAGCCGTCGCCTGCAGCAGGCGATGAGTAAGGAGTGGACCAAGGGGCCGGTAGAACTGGCAATGCGCTATGGCGAACCGTCCATTGAAACCGTGCTCACACGTCTGGCGGCCAAGGGCATTCACAAGGTCACCCTGGCACCGTTGTATCCACAGTTTGCCGACAGTACGGTCACCACCGTGATTGCAGAAGCCAAGCGGGTGATCAAAGCCGCAAAGCTGGGCATTCAACTCTCCATCGTGCAGCCGTTTTACGATCAGCCCGAATACCTCGACGCATTGGTGGCGAGTACCCGGCCGCATCTGGAGCAGGATTACGATCATTTACTGCTCAGTTTTCACGGTTTGCCCGAGCGCCATCTGCATAAACTCGATCCGACCGGTAATCACTGCTTCAAAAATGCTGACTGCTGCCAGAATGCTTCGCCGGCAGTATTGGCAACCTGCTACCGGGCGCAGTGCTTGCGTACGGCCCAGGAGTTTGCCGATCGCGCGGGGTTGCCGGCGGGCAAATGGTCGGTGGCGTTCCAGTCCCGACTGGGCCGGGCCAAGTGGATCGAACCCTATACCGAGGCACGGCTGGACGCTCTGGCCAAAGACGGAGTGAAGAAGATTCTGGTCATGTGCCCGGCGTTTGTGGCGGATTGCATTGAAACGCTGGAAGAAATCGGCGATCGCGGTCGCGAGCAGTTTATTGCGGCGGGGGGCGAGGAGCTGGTGCTGGTACCGTGCCTGAATGACAACCCTGAGTGGGCGGCAGCGTTGAATACCTTGTGTGAGCGGGCGCCGCTGGCGCTGTAAAACTCCGCTTGCAGATACCTTGTGGAAGCCTGGCAGGCCAGGCTTCCACAAGATCCTGGGGGACTTGCCGATTTAGATAACCGGCCCGTCACCTTTCTTGTGTTTCCAGCTGTCATTGCCCGGCAACAACAGATTCAGCGCAATGGCGACGATGGCACACAGGGCGATGCCCTTGAGGCCGAAGTCTTCCGGGCCCATGCCGGTGCCAATCAGCACTCCGCCGATACCGAACACCAGGGTCACCGAAACAATCACCAGGTTGCGGGCTTCGCTCAGATCGACCTGATGGCGAATCAGGGTGTTCATCCCGACCGCAGCAATTGAACCGAACAACAGGCATAGAATCCCGCCCATCACCGGCACTGGAATGCTTTGCAGCAGTGCGCCGAACTTGCCGACAAATGCCAGGCTAATGGCGAAAATCGCCGCCCAGGTCATTATTTTCGGGTTGTAGTTCTTGGTCAGCATCACTGCGCCGGTCACTTCGGCGTAGGTGGTGTTGGGCGGACCGCCAAGCAGGCCGGCAGCGGTGGTGGCGATGCCGTCACCGAACAGGGTGCGATGCAGGCCGGGCTTTTTCAGATAGTCGCGGCCGGTCACGCTGCCCACGGCAATCACTCCGCCGATGTGTTCAATGGCCGGGGCCAGGGCCACGGGGACGATAAACAGAATCGCCTGCCAGTTGAACTCGGGAGCAGTGAAGTGCGGCAGGGCAAACCATGGGGCGGCGGCAATCTTGGCCGTGTCCACTACGCCAAAGTAAAACGCCATCGAGAATCCCACCAGCACGCCGGCAATGATCGGCACCAGGCGGAAAATGCCTTTACCGAACACGGCTACGATCAGGGTGGTCAGCAGGGCTGGCATCGAGATCAGCATGGCGGTCTGGTAGTGGATCAGCTCGGTGCCATCTTCAGCGCGGCCCATGGCCATGTGCGCTGCAATCGGGGCCATTGCCAGACCAATCGAGATGATCACCGGACCAATCACTACGGGAGGCAGCAGGCGGTCAATAAAACCGGTGCCTTTGAGCTTTACCGCGAAACCGAGGAAGGTGTACACGAAGCCTGCTGCCATCACGCCGCCCATGGTCGCGGCAAGGCCGAACTGGCCTTTGGCGAGAATGATCGGGGTAATGAACGCAAAGCTTGAAGCCAGAAAAACCGGCACCTGGCGCCGGGTCACGATCTGGAACAACAGAGTCCCGAGACCCGCGGTGAACAGCGCGACGTTAGGGTCGAGGCCGGTAATCAAAGGCATCAGGACCAACGCGCCAAAGGCCACGAAGAGCATCTGCGCGCCAGATATGATCTGGCGCCAGAGCGGGTCGTTGAACTCGTCCTGCATGTTATGCGTCCTTTTGCTTGGTGCCGAAGATCTTGTCGCCAGCATCGCCCAGGCCAGGAATGATGTAACCGTGTTCGTTCAGACGCTCATCGATGGAGGCGGTGTAGATGACGACGTCCGGGTGAGCGGCTTCTACAGTGGCAATGCCTTCTGGCGCGGCAACCAGCACCATGGCGCGGATTTCTTTGCAGCCGGCTTTCTTCAGCAGATCAATGGTGGCAACCATGGATGCACCGGTGGCCAGCATCGGGTCGATGATCATCGCCAGACGTTCGTTGATTTCCGGTACCAGTTTTTCCAGGTAGGTGTGGGCCTGAAGGGTTTCTTCGTTACGGGCTACACCGACTGCGCTGACTTTGGCGCCTGGAATCAGGCTCAGTACACCTTCGAGCATGCCAATGCCGGCACGCAGGATCGGGACGACGGTAATTTTCTTGCCGGCGATTTTTTCAACTTTAACAGTGCCGCACCAGCCTTCAATCTCGTAGGTTTCGAGGGTCAGGTCTTTGGTGGCTTCATAGGTCAGCAACGCGCCTACTTCCTGAGCAAGCTCGCGGAAGTTCTTCGTGCTAATGTCTGCGCGGCGCATAAGGCCGAGCTTGTGACGAATCAGCGGGTGGCGTATCTCGCGAATGGGCATGGGGGAAAGGCTCCGTGGGCAGGCAAAAAAAGCGGCCTAGATTAATCTAATACGGGGTGATGTCCTACTAAACATTACTGCACGTTAGTCCATAAATACTTGATCTGAGCCATGCGGGTGCGTACCTTTGCCCGCTTTTCTTGCACAACCCCCCTGGAGAGCGTCATGTCTGCTGATCTCGAGCATATCCGTCAAATCATGCGAGAGGCTGACTGCCTGTACACCGAAGCTGAAGTCGAGGCAGCCATTGCCCGCGTTGGCGCGCAAATCACGGCCGAAATGGCCGAGACCAATCCAGTAGTATTTTGTGTGATGAATGGCGGCCTGATTTTTGCGGGCAAGTTGCTCACCCACCTGAAGTTCCCGCTTGAAGCGTCTTACCTGCACGCGACGCGCTATCGCAATGAGACCACTGGCGGCGATCTGTTCTGGAAAGCCAAGCCAGAAGTGTCGTTCATTGACCGTCATGTTCTGATCATTGATGACATCCTCGATGAAGGTCACACCCTGAGTGCCATCGTCGAGTTCTGCAAACACGCAGGTGCCCGTCAGGTGCACACGGCGGTGCTGATCGACAAGGACCATCAGCGCAAGGCGCGTCCGGACCTGAAAGCCAATTACGCGGGTCTGCCGTGCATTGACCGCTACCTCTTCGGTTATGGCATGGACTACAAGGGATACTGGCGCAATGCCGCCGGGATTTATGCCGTCAAAGACATGTAATAAAGGACGTTGAAACCATGACCCGCCCCAGCTTTCTCGATCAATCGCTCTTCAACGACCTGGCAGAGAAAGCTGCCGGCAACCCCCGTGGTCGCCAGCATCACAACTTGCATCAGATGGAAGAGGCCTGCCATCGCATGGTGGTGGGGCTGCAACCCTCCACCTATGTACCGCCGCACCGGCACCTGGGCAGCGACAAGGCTGAGACCCTGCTGGTACTCAAGGGCACGCTTGGCGTCCTGATTTTCGATGAAGAAGGTCGGGTGCTCGACAAGCGCGTATTGCAAGCCGGAGGCGGGAGTCTGGGGGTCGATCTGCCAGCAGGTATTTTTCATGGGCTGGTGGTGCTTGAGGACGACAGCCTGATGTTCGAGTGCAAAGCCGGGCCTTATCGGCCGGTTGGAGACGGCGAACTGGCACCCTGGGCTCCTCGCGAGGGTGAGCCTGCAGTGGCCGAGTATCATTGCTGGATGCGTGCGCAATTTGATTAAACTGCGGGTTGACGCTGGCTAACTAAACGTCTGATTCCGCATACGATCTTCCTCCCGATCGCCATCAGGCTGACTCGATATGCTGGCTATTTTCCTTCAGACACTCTCTATCACGGCTCCCGTGTTTGCCATGCTGTTTCTGGGCGTTGTGCTCAAGCGCGTGGGCTGGATCAATGACAACTTTATCCACACTGCGTCGGCACTGGTGTTCAACGTCACCATGCCGGCCTTGTTGTTTCTGGGTATTTTGCATGCCGATCTCAGGGCCGCCTTGCAGCCCAAGGTACTCGGCTATTTCACCGTAGCGACGCTGGTCAGTTTTGCCCTGGCCTGGGGCTGGTCGATCTGGCGTTGCCCTCGTGCTGAGCGGGGTATCTACACTCAGGGCGCGTTTCGCGGCAACAACGCGGTCATCGGCCTGGCCCTGGCGGCCAGCATGTATGGCGATTACGGTATCTCCCTGGGGGCAGTGCTCGCGGCCCTGGTGATTCTGCTCTACAACACCTTGTCGACCATCGTGCTGGCGGTGTACAGCCCGGTGATCAAGTCCGATCCCTGGAGCATCTGTAAAAGCGTGTTCAAGAACCCGCTGATCATCAGCGTGCTGGTGGCAGCCCCTTTTGCTGCGTTCAAGATCGGCCTGCCCCATTGGCTGCTGACCTCGGGTGAGTATCTGGCGTCGATGACCTTGCCGCTGGCGCTTATATGTATCGGCGGCACGCTGTCGTTGGCGAGTTTGCGTAAAAGTGGTGACCTGGCGCTGAGTGCAAGCCTGGTGAAAATGGTCAGCCTGCCATTACTGACCACGCTGGGCGCCTGGCTTTGTGGTTTCCGGGGGGCCGAGTTGGGGACTTTGTTTCTGTACTTTGCCAGCCCCACAGCTGCCGCCAGCTATGTCATGGCCCGGGCGGCCAACGGCAATCATGAACTGGCAGCCGCGATTATCGTGATCACCACCCTGATGGCTGCGATCACCACCAATATCGGGATCTTTGTGTTGCAGTGGGGCGGCTGGATCTAGCCAGCCCCGGGTGGTCACAGCGTGGCTCAGTGTTGTCGACGCCAGGCGCGCAAGGTGCTGAGCAGCAGAAACACCAGCAGCGCCGGCAAGACATAAAACAGCATCAGGTGCTCGAGCCTGCCGGCCAGGGGCATGCCGGTAGTGAAGGACACCACGTGCAGTCCGTAAGCCAGGTACAGCGCCAGAAGCAATATGCCTTCGCCGCGGGTGACGCGGTATCCGGTATAGAACACGGGCAGGCACAGCGCCGCGACGCCCAGCATGACCGGCAGGTCGAACGTCAGGGCATTGGGCGAGACCGACAGGGGCTCCGGTGCCACAAGCGCCGTGAGGCCGAGCACACCCAGCAGGTTGAAGACATTACTGCCGATCACGTTGCCGACGGCAATCTCGCGCTGGCCGCGCAGGGCTGCGATCAGCGAGGTGGCCAGTTGTGGCAGCGAGGTGCTGACAGCAATGATGGTCAGGCCGATGATGCGCTCGGACAGTCCCCACTCGGTGGCAATGTCGACCGCTGCGCCCAGCAGCAGGTGCCCGGCCAGACCCAGCAAGACCAGGGCGGCAAGCATTTGCAGGCCGTTGCGCAGGCTTGAAGTGCGGGGCAGGTCGTGGCTGGCGTGATGATGGCCGCTGTGGCGTGACTGGCGCAGCAGCAGACCGAAATAGACCAGCAGACCGCAGAGCAATATGACGCCATCCAGGCGGTCGAGTTGCCTGTTCAGGGCCAGGGCGAACACCAGACCGCTGGCCAGGATCATCAGTGGAATGTCCAGGCGCACCAGCTGGCGTGACACGCGCAGTGGAATAATCAGTGCCGAGAGGCCGAGAGTGACCAGAACATTGAAGATATTGCTGCCGATGACGCTGCCGACGGCAATGTCCGGGGTGTCATTGAGCGCGGCTTGCAGGCTGACCGTCATTTGCGGCGCGCTGCTGCCCAGGGCGACCACCGTCAAGCCGATCAGCAATGGGCGCACTTTCAGATTGGCGGCTATACGCATGGCGCAGCGCACCAGCAGTTCGGCGCCAGCAATCAGTAAAACAAGGCCGCAGAGCAGTTGCAGCAAGCTCCACGGTGATAATGCGTTCAACCCTAAAATGTCCGGCACTCCTCAATTAATCGCTCAAGCCCTGAACCCTGACTTTGGCTGTACCGCTGCTCAGCATACCCAACTGTTTTGCCGCCTGGCGTGAAAGATCGATCAGCCGGCCCCGGGTATGGGGTCCGCGATCATTGATGCGCACGATGACAGACTTGTTGTTGCCAAGGTTGGTGACCAGTACCCGGGTGCCGAATCGCAGGCCGGGGTGGGCGGCGGTGAGACCATGCTGGTTGAAGGGCTCGCCGCTGGCGGTCAGTTTGCCGTGATGGCGGGCGCCGTAATAGGAGGCAATGCCGGTTTTGTCATAGCCGCGGGGGTCTATGTCATGGCTGGCACAGCCGGCGAGCAAGCTGAGCAGGGCGCAGGCGCCGAGTAGCCGCTTCATGGGGGAATCCTTTTATTGCGGGGTGTGTGGGGTTACCCAAATCCTGTGGGGGGCTGGCTTGCCAGCAATGACATCGTCTCCGTTCAATGGACCAGTCGCTTTGCCTGAATCGCTGGCAAGCCAGCTCCCGCGGGAGATCCGGGGTCAACAGATCTCCCGCGGGATTGTTGCTTAGCCTTCGAGCTTGCTTTTGAGCAGTTCGTTGACCTGTTGCGGGTTGGCTTTGCCTTTGGAAGCTTTCATCGCCTGGCCCACGAAAAAGCCGAACATCTTGCCGCGTTTGGCTTCATCGGCCGCGCGGTATTGTTCGACCTGTTCTGCGTTGGCCGCCAGCACGTCGTCCAGCACCTTCTCGATCGCGCCGCTGTCGGTCACTTGCTTGAGACCGCGCTTGTCGATCACTTCGTCGGCGCTGCCTTCACCATTGGCCATGGCTTCGAACACCACCTTGGCGATTTTTCCGGAGATGGTGTTGTCGGTGATGCGCAGCAACATGCCACCCAGTTGCTCGGCGCTGACCGGCGACTGGTCGATATCCAGGCTTTGCTTGTTGAGCAGGCTGCCCAGTTCAACCATGACCCAGTTGGCCGCCAGTTTGGCGTCGCCGGCGATGTTTACCACTTTCTCGAAGTAGTCGGCCTGTTCACGGCTCGAAGCCAGAACGCTGGCGTCATAAGCGGAAAGGCCGAACTGCGACTGGAAGCGCTCGCGCTTTTGCGGTGGCAGTTCCGGCAGGGTGGCGCGCACGTCTTCGATGAACGAATCTTCGATGACCACCGGCAGCAGGTCCGGATCGGGGAAGTAACGGTAGTCGTTGGCTTCCTCCTTGCTGCGCATGGCGCGGGTTTCGTCCTTGTTCGGGTCATACAGGCGCGTTTGCTGAATCACCTTGCCGCCGTCTTCGATCAGCTCGATCTGACGTCGTACTTCGCTGTTGATGGCTTTTTCGATAAAGCGGAACGAGTTGACGTTTTTGATCTCGCAGCGGGTACCGAACTCAGCCTGGCCAACCGGGCGAATCGACACGTTGCAGTCGCAACGCAGCGAACCTTCGGCCATGTTGCCGTCGCAGATGCCCAGGTAGCGCACCAGGGCGTGCATCGCCTTGACGTAGGCTACGGCTTCCTTGGCGCTACGCATGTCCGGCTCGGAAACGATTTCGAGCAGGGGCGTACCGGCACGGTTCAGGTCGATGCCGGTGGAGCCGCTGAAGTCTTCGTGCAGGCTTTTGCCCGCGTCTTCTTCCAGGTGCGCGCGGGTGATGCCGACACGTTTGACGGTGCCGTCTTCCAGAGTGATGTCCAGATGGCCCATGCCGACGATCGGCAACTCCATCTGGCTGATCTGGTAGCCCTTGGGCAGGTCGGGGTAGAAGTAGTTTTTGCGGGCAAACACGTTGTGCTGAACGATTTCGGCATCAACCGCCAGGCCAAACATGACGGCCATGCGCACGGCTTCCTGGTTCAGCACCGGCAATACGCCAGGCATGCCCAGATCAACCAGGCTGGCCTGGGTGTTCGGTTCGGCACCAAAGGTGGTGGCGCTACCGGAGAAAATCTTCGATTGGGTGGCGAGCTGAGAATGAATTTCCAGCCCGATCACAACTTCCCATTGCATGTGTTTCTCCTCAGAAGCCGGCAGGTGAGCGCAGATGCCAGTCGGTATTCAACTGGTACTGGTGCGCGACGTTGAGCAAGCGACCTTCCTGGAAGTAGGGCGCAAGCAGCTGCACGCCGACTGGCAGGCCATCGACAAAACCGGCCGGCATCGACAGGCCCGGCAGGCCCGCGAGGTTGGCGGTGATGGTGTACACGTCTTCCAGGTAGGCAGAAACCGGGTCGCTGTTTTTAGCGCCGATTTTCCAGGCCGGGTTAGGTGTGGTCGGGCCGAGGATGATGTCGACTTCATTGAATGCAGTCATGAAGTCGTTTTTGATCAGGCGACGGATTTTCTGCGCTTGCAGGTAGTAAGCGTCGTAGTAGCCAGCCGACAGGGCGTAGGCACCTACCAGGATCCGGCGCTGTACTTCCGGGCCAAAGCCTTCGGCGCGTGAACGCTTGTACAGGTCGGTGAGGTCTTTCGGGTCTTCGCAGCGGTGGCCGAAGCGCACGCCGTCAAAACGCGACAGGTTGGAAGAGGCCTCGGCAGGGGCGATCACGTAGTACGCAGGAATGGCGTGCTGCATGTTGGGCAGGCTGATGTGCTTGATCACGGCACCCAGCTTTTCGAGCTCTTTGATGCTGGTGTGGATCAGCTGCGCGATACGCGGGTCCAGGCCTTCGCTGAAATACTCTTTCGGCACGCCGATGCGCAGGCCCTGCAGCGAACCGTTGAGGCTGGCGCTGTAGTCCGGCACGGGTTCGTCGATGCTGGTGGAGTCCTGCGGATCAAAACCGGCCATGCCCTGCAACAGGATGGCGCAGTCTTCTGCAGTGCGGGCCAGCGGGCCGCCCTGGTCGAGACTGGAGGCGTAGGCGATCATGCCCCAGCGCGAAACCCGTCCGTAGGTAGGTTTCAGGCCGGTGAGGTTGGTCAGGGCGGCCGGCTGGCGGATCGAACCGCCGGTATCTGTGCCCGTTGCAGCAGGCAGCAGACGAGCGGCAACGGCCGCAGCCGAACCTCCCGACGAACCCCCTGGCACGTGCTCCAGATTCCACGGGTTTTTCACCGCGCCGTAGTAGCTCGACTCGTTGGCCGACCCCATGGCGAATTCGTCCATGTTGGTCTTGCCCAGGCTCACCGCGCCTGCAGCGGCCAGTTTGGCGACCACGGTGGCGTCATACGGGGCCTTGAAGTTGTCGAGCATCTTCGAGCCGCAGCTGGTGCGTACGCCCAGGGTGCAGAACAGGTCCTTGTGACCGATCGGTGCGCCCAGCAGTGCGCCGGTTTCACCGTTGGCGCGACGTGCGTCAGCGGCCTTGGCCTGCTCGAGGGCGAGGTCTTCGGTGAGGGTGATGAAGCTGTTGAGCTGAGGATCGAGCTGGGCGATACGCGCCAGCAAGGTTTTGGTCAGCTCTTCGGAAGAAAACTTTTTATCGGCGAGTCCGCGGGCGATCTCGGCCAGAGTCAATTGATGCATGCAGGCTCTTTCCCTTTACTCGATGACTTTCGGAACCAGATAAAGGCCATTTTCGACCGCTGGTGCGATGGACTGGTAAGCCTCGCGATGATTGCTTTCAGTCACGACGTCTGCGCGCAGGCGCTGGCTGGCTTCCAGGGGGTGTGCCAGAGGCTCGATACCGGTGGTGTCGACAGCCTGCATCTGATCAATCAGCCCCAGAATGCTATTCAGGGCTTCGGTGGTGCGTGGGATATCAGCATCATTGAGACCCAGACGGGCCAAATGAGCGATTTTTTCCACGTCGGAGCGTTCAAGCGCCATGGGATTCTCCAGTGGAAAACAGGACGGATGCTATCCGTGTGTTAGATTGTCGGAACACTACCGCATTTCTACGGTCATATGGCCGCGATTGTGGGGGTTGGTGCTCTGAAAAGCTGCCAATTTAACATATTGGCGCCTTGCCCAAAATCCCTGTCGTTGTTAGAGTTTGCCGCACTTTTTTACCCACGCGTTGCCTAGGGTCCCTTTCCCATGTTCAAGAAACTGCGTGGCATGTTTTCCAGCGATCTTTCCATCGACCTGGGCACTGCCAACACCCTGATTTACGTGCGTGAGCGCGGTATTGTCCTGAATGAGCCATCGGTTGTGGCTATTCGGACGCACGGTAACCAGAAAAGTGTCGTTGCTGTCGGCACCGAGGCCAAGCGCATGCTGGGCCGTACACCGGGTAATATTGCAGCCATTCGTCCGATGAAAGATGGCGTTATTGCCGACTTCAGCGTTTGCGAAAAAATGCTGCAGTACTTTATCAACAAGGTGCACGAAAACAGCTTTCTGCAGCCAAGCCCCCGGGTTCTGATTTGCGTACCTTGCAAATCGACTCAGGTAGAGCGTCGCGCCATCCGCGAATCGGCACTCGGTGCCGGTGCCCGTGAAGTGTTCCTGATCGAAGAGCCGATGGCAGCTGCTATCGGTGCCGGCTTGCCGGTTGAGGAAGCACGCGGCTCGATGGTTGTCGATATCGGTGGTGGTACCACTGAAATCGCGCTGATCTCCCTGAACGGTGTGGTTTACGCCGAATCCGTACGGGTTGGCGGTGACCGCTTCGACGAAGCGATCATCACTTATGTGCGCCGTAACTACGGCAGCCTGATCGGTGAATCGACGGCCGAGCGCATCAAGACCGAAATCGGTACGGCTTTCCCGGGCGGTGAAGTGCGTGAAGTAGACGTGCGTGGCCGTAACCTGGCGGAAGGTGTACCGCGTGCCTTCACCCTGAACTCCAACGAAGTGCTTGAGGCTCTGCAAGAGTCGCTGGCAACCATCGTTCAGGCCGTGAAAAGTGCACTGGAACAGTCCCCGCCAGAGCTGGCTTCGGACATCGCCGAGCGCGGTCTGGTACTGACCGGTGGTGGCGCCTTGCTGCGTGACCTCGACAAGTTGCTGGCCCAGGAAACCGGTCTGCCGGTAATCGTTGCCGAAGATCCGCTGACCTGCGTTGCACGTGGTGGTGGCCGTGCGTTGGAAATGATGGATAAACACACGATGGACTTGCTTTCCAGCGAATAAGATCGCGTGGTGCAGTCCCATGGTTATCACCAGAAGGTAGCACTTTGCAGTGCTGCCTTTTGGCGTTTATCTTCTGTCAATCTTCATCCAGGCCGTTTTGAAGCCGTATGAATAAATTGAACACTTGCCTGGGAGGAGCGGCTTATTAAACCGCTCTTCGCCAAAGGCCCCTCATTGGGCGTGCGCTTGTTGGTGCTGGTCGTGCTATCGGTCGCGCTAATGGTAGTGGATGCCCGCTTCACATTGCTCAAACCCGTGCGCAGTCAGATGTCGCTGGTGCTGATGCAGTCCTACTGGATCACCGATTTGCCGCAGCGCTTGTGGCAGGGTGTGGCCAGTCAGTTCGGCAGTCGTACCGAACTGGTCGCGGATAACGAGAAACTCAAGACCGAAAACCTTCTGCTTCAGGGGCGCATGCAAAAGCTGGCCGCCCTGACCGAGCAGAACGTCCGCCTGCGCGAGTTGTTGAACTCTTCTGCGCTGGTTAACGAGAAGGTTGAGGTGGCCGAGTTGATCGGCATGGACCCGAACCCCTTTACCCATCGCATCATCATCAACAAGGGTGAGCGCGACGGCGTCGTGCTGGGCCAGCCGGTACTCGATGCTCGCGGCCTGATGGGGCAAGTGGTCGAGTTGATGCCCTACACCTCGCGGGTTTTGCTGCTGACCGATACCACCCACAGTATTCCGGTGCAGGTGAACCGTAACGGTTTGCGTGCCATCGCCAGCGGTACGGGCAATCCCGAGCGTCTGGAATTGCGCCATGTGGCCGATACTGCGGATATCAAAGTGGGCGATTTGCTGGTCAGCTCGGGCTTGGGGCAGCGTTTCCCGGCCGGCTATCCCGTGGCAACCGTCAAAGAAGTGATTCACGACTCGGGTCAGCCGTTCGCCATTGTGCGTGCCGTTCCGACCGCCGCCCTGAACCGCAGCCGCTATTTACTGCTGGTATTCAGCGACAGTCGCACCCCCGAAGAGCGGGCCAACGATGCCGCCAAGGCCCAGGAGGCCGAGCAAAACGGTGAGGCGCCGCCGATCATTCCGGCAACCGTGCCCAAACCGGCAGCGCCTGTGGTTGTACCTGCGCCTGCGCCAGCGCCTGCTCCGGTTGCTACCCCGGTTGCGCCTGCGGTCAAAGCCGTGAAAAAACCTGTTCCAGCGCCAACCCCCGCCGCGGCCACCCCGCCAGCAGCTGCGCCGGCCACGACTCGGGAGAGGCAATAATGGCGAGTACTCGTTCGAATAATGGCTGGATCATCTGGTTAACGTTCGCCATCGGCCTGTTACTCAGCATTTCACCGATGCCGCAGTTCATGGAAATCCTGCGCCCGCTCTGGCTGGCGTTGCTGCTGGCTTTCTGGACCCTCTACATGCCGCATAAAGTGGGCATGGTCACGGCCTGGTGCCTGGGGTTGGCCGAAGATGTGCTGTACGGCACGTTGCTGGGGCAGAACGCGCTGATTTTGACCCTCATCACCTTCCTCGTACTGTCGCTGCAGCAGCGTCTGCGGATGTTCCCCATGTGGCAGCAGAGTCTGGTGATCCTGGTTATTTTCGGTCTGGCCCAACTGGCCCAGTTATGGCTAAGTGCTTTGACCGGCAACCGTCAGCCGACCCTGGCCCTGATTCTGCCTGCGCTGGTCAGCGCACTGCTCTGGCCATGGGTCAGTTACGGGCTTCGCGGGTTGCGCCGACGCTTCAAAATCAATTAACAGGAGCGCGAGCCATTTCCTGGTTTGTGCACTTTGACAGGGAGATGTCACGATGCTTTCGCTTTATCTGGCTTCCGGTTCGCCACGTCGACGTGAGTTACTGACTCAAATCGGCGTGCCGTTCAACACCATCAGTGCTGCCATTGATGAAACCCCTCTTGCGAATGAGTCCCCTGCGGCCTATGTCGAGCGCCTGGCGCACGAAAAGGCCAGGGCGGGATGCGATCGGCTGCTCAAATCCATACTCAGTAGCACTTTTTGTGTGTTGGGCGCCGACACTGCTGTGGTACTTGATGGCCAGATACTCGGCAAGCCGGTCGATGAGGTCGATGCCATGGCTATGCTCATGGCGCTATCCGGCCGCGAGCATGAAGTGCTGACGGCCATTGCGATTATGGATGCCGAGCGCTGCGAAACCCGCGTGATACGCAGCCGGGTCAGCTTTCGAAACATCAGCAAACAAGAAGCCAGACTGTATTGGGCCAGCGGTGAACCTCAGGATAAAGCAGGCGGTTACGCCATCCAGGGGTTGGCCGCAGTCTTTGTTTCAGGCCTCAATGGCAGTTATTCGGGCGTAGTGGGGTTGCCTGTGTGCGAAACCGCAGAACTGCTGGGGCATTTCGGCATACCCTGTTGGCAAAACCTTAACGTGCACTGAATTGTGCACCTACGAGACGTGGCACTAATGTGATGACGCCTGAACGAGACCCAGCCATGAGTGAAGAGATCCTGATCAACATCACGCCGATGGAATCGCGCGTGGCGGTGGTAGAGAACGGTGTTCTGCAAGAGGTGCATGTCGAGCGTACCCAGCGCCGGGGCATTGTTGGCAATATTTATAAAGGCAAGGTGGTCAGGGTTTTGCCCGGCATGCAGGCTGCCTTTGTCGATATCGGTCTGGATCGTGCTGCTTTTATTCACGCTTCTGAAATTTCCCTGCGCGAAGGCCAGGCCGTTGAAAGCATCAGCGCCCTGGTGCATGAAGGCCAGAGCCTGGTGGTGCAAGTCACCAAAGACCCGATTGCCTCCAAGGGCGCGCGTCTGACCACCCAGTTATCCATCCCTTCACGCTATCTGGTGTACATGCCGCGCACGGCCCATGTCGGTATTTCGTTGAAAATCGAAGACGAAGCCGAGCGTGAGCGCCTTAAACAGGTGGTCAGCGATTGCGTGGCCAAAGAGGGGATCAAGGAAGCCGGTGGTTTTATCCTGCGCACGGCGGCCGAGGGTGCCGGGGCAGATGAAATTCTGATGGATATTCGTTATTTGCGGCGGCTGTGGGACCAGATCGGAGCACAGATCAAAACCGTCGGTGCCCCGACCGTGATCTATGAAGACCTGGGCCTGGCGTTGCGCACACTGCGTGACCTGGTCAGCCCCAAGATTGAAAAAATCCGCATTGATTCCCGCGAGACCTTTCAACGGACCACGCAGTTTGTTGCCGAACTGATGCCGGAAATTGCCGACCGCCTGGAGCACTACCCGGGCGAGCGCCCGATTTTTGATTTGTATGGCGTCGAAGACGAGATCCAGAAAGCACTGGATCGCAAGGTACCGCTCAAGTCCGGCGGTTATCTGGTGGTTGACCCGGCAGAAGCGATGACCACCATCGACGTCAACACGGGTGCGTTTGTGGGGCACCGCAATCTCGAAGAAACCATCTTCAAGACCAATCTGGAAGCTGCCACCGCCATTGCCCGGCAACTGCGCCTGCGCAACCTGGGCGGCATCATCATTATCGACTTCATCGACATGGAAGATGAAGAGCACCAGCGTCAGGTATTGCGCACCCTCGAAAAGCAACTCGAGCGTGATCACGCCAAGACCAACATCATTGGCATTACCGAGCTGGGTCTGGTGCAGATGACCCGCAAGCGCACCCGCGAAAGCCTTGAGCAGGTACTGTGCGAGCCCTGCGTGTGCTGTCAGGGGCGCGGCAAGCTGAAAACCGCAGAAACTATCTGCTACGAAATTTTCCGTGAAATTCTGCGCGAAGCTCGTGCTTATCAGGCTGTTGGCTATCGTGTATTGGCTAACCAGAAAGTTGTCGACCGCTTGCTGGATGAAGAATCGGGCAACGTCGCGGAGCTGGAAGGATTTATCGGGCGTACGATCCGTTTTCAGGTCGAAACCATGTATTCCCAGGAACAATACGACGTGGTGCTGCTCTGAAGTATCCTGCATGCCGCATTAAAAAGGGGCTAACTCCTGCCCCTTTGATCATCATTGAAGGGGCCGCCTGACATGGAGCGTCTGACACGCTTTTTTGCCGCGTTGACCCGCTGGGGATTAGGGGCCTGTGCCCTGATTTTGGTACTCACGGCGTTGTACGTCAGCCTGGGCCGCGAGCTCACGCCGCTGATCGCCGAATATCGCCTGGAAGTCCAGAACAAAGCCCGTGAAGCCTTGGGCGTGCCCTTGACCATTGGCAGCCTTGAAGGGCGCTGGGATGGCATGGGGCCGGTGCTGCTGGCCCACGATGTCATGGTCGGCGAGGGCAACAGTGCCCTGCGTCTGGATCAGGTACAGGTGGTTCCCGATGTCTGGGCCAGCCTGCTGAACCGCGACATTCGCCTCGCCCATGTGCAACTCGATGGCCTGCAACTGAGCTTGCGTCAGGACCAGGCCGGTCATTGGGCGCTTGAAGGTTTTGCGCTTCAGGACGATCAGCCGCTGGACCCGGAGCAATTGCTCAATCAACTGCAGCAGGTTGCCCGGGTGTCCCTGCTCGATAGCCAGGTAACTCTGGAACCCTGGAAGCACGCCCCGCTGACCCTGACTTATGTGGGGCTTACCCTTGATGCGGGCGCCTCTGATCAGCGTCTCGATACCCGCTTCACCCTGCCTGACGGCCAGCCTGTGGCGATGAGTCTCAAGACTCAAATCCAGGCCGGTCACTGGCGTGACGGTGCAGCCCAGGCTTATCTGAGCCTGCCACAAAGTGATTGGGCCAAATGGCTGCCAGCCAGCCTGATCAATCCCTGGAAAGTGTCTGAGCTAAAAGCCGGTGGCGAATTCTGGTTTAACTGGAGCAAGGGCTCGGTGCAAAGTGCCGTTGCGCGCTTGAACGCGCCATCCATGCGCGGTGCTTATGCAGAGCGCAAGCCTGAGGCGATTGAGGACCTGGCAATGCGTGCCTGGATTCAGCGCGCAGATCAGGGCTACAAGGTAGTGCTGGACTCGCTGGCGATGAATGTGGGCAAGAGCCGCTGGGAAACCCGCATGCAACTGCAACAGTTCGCAGCCACTGATAAAGAACTGGAGCGCTGGCATCTACAGGCCGATCATCTGGACCTGACCCCGATCACCCCGTTGATGGATTCCCTCGCGCCGGTGCCAGAGGCCGCCGCTGAAGTCATCGACCAGCTGAAAGTGACGGGCACATTACGTAATGTGCTGGTCGACTACCGGCCTGCTGCGACCGACGAGCAAAAGCTCAGTTTCGCAGCCAACTTGCAGCAAGTGGGCTTCAACGCCACCCACGGTGCGCCGGCGGCACGTAATGTCAGCGGATTGATCAGCGGCGACCTGGGCAAGGGCGAGCTGCGACTGGACAGCAAAGATTTCTCGCTGCACCTGGAGCCGATTTTTGCCAAGCCCTGGCAATACCTGCAGGCCAACGCCTTGCTCACGTGGAAGCTGGATGAAAACAGCTTCACCCTGATAGCACCTGCCATCAAAGTGCTGGGGGAAGAAGGCAAGATTGCCGCTGACTTCCTGATCCGTATTCATATGGATCACTCTGAAGAAGACTATATGGACCTGCGGGTCGGCCTGACCGATGGTGATGGGCGCTTCACTCCAAAATACCTGCCTGAGGTATTGAGCCCGGCGCTCACCGAATGGCTGAGTACGGCCATCATCAAGGGCTCGGTTGACGAAGGTTTCTTCCAGTATCAGGGCTCGCTCAGTCACGATGCGGTGGCCGCCGCGCGCAACATCAGCCTGTTCTTCAAGGTTCATGGCGCCGAGCTGGATTTCCAGCCCGGCTGGCCCCATGTGCGCAATGTGTCGGGTGATGTATTCATCGAAGACAGCGGCGTACGCATCATGGCCAGCAAGGGCCAGTTGCTCGACACCCAGGTGCGTAATGTCGCGGTCAGTATTCCCCACGTGCCGACTGGCAAGGTCAGCCATCTGTACCTGGACGGTGACTTCGACGGTGGCCTGGGCGACGGTTTGAAAATCCTCCAGGAGGCGCCGATAGGCACGGCTGAAACCTTTGCCGGCTGGCAAGGCGAAGGCTCGCTCAAAGGCCGGGTCAACCTTGATATCCCGCTGGAGAAAGGTGTCGAACCGAAAATTCTGGTGGACTTCAAAACCGACAAGGCGCGTTTGAAACTGAGCAATCCCGAACTTGAATTGACCCAGCTCAAGGGCGACTTCCGTTTTGACAGCGCCAAAGGTTTGAGCGGTAAAGGTATCAGTGCCAGGGCTTTTGATCGTCCGGTCACCGCGCAGATATTCGCCGATGGCAAACCTGGCAGGCTGAGTACCCGGGTTGTTGCCAGTGGTCAGGTCGGGGTCAAGAAACTCACCGACTGGCTCAAGTTCTATCAGCCGATTCCGGTCTCCGGGGATTTGCCTTATCAACTGCAACTCACCCTGGATGGTGCGGACAGCCAGTTGCGGGTCAGCTCCAGCCTCAAGGGGGCGGTGGTTGACCTGCCTGCACCCTTCGGTCTGGCCGCCAACCAGACCCGCAACAGCGTATTTCGCATGACCTTGCAGGGCGCCGAGCGCCGTTACTGGTTTGACTACGGTGATCTGGCAAACCTGACCTTCGCTGCGCCTGACGGCAAATTCGAAGACGGTCGTGGCGAGTTGTTTCTGGGGGCTGGCGATCCCGTGTTGCCACCCGGTAAAGGGTTGCGTATTCGCGGCGTGCTGTCGGAACTGGATGTTGCTCCCTGGCAGGCACTGGTCGAGCGTTATGCGGGCAAGGACCCCGGAGGCAGCGCCAAGCAGATGCTCAGCAGTGCGGATTTCAAAGTCGGCAAGCTGAACGCGTTTGGTACGCAACTGGATCAGGTCAGTCTGCAAATGAAGCGCAGCGCGGCGTCCTGGGGCTTACAGATCAATAGCAAACAGGCCACCGGCGCAGTGACCTTGCCCGATGCCAAAAATGCCCCGATCGTGATCACTATGCAGACCATTCGCCTGCCGGCGCCTGATCCCAAGGCGGTGACTGACGACAATGCTCCGGACCCGCTGGCTTCGGTTGATCCACGCAAAATACCGGCGCTGGACATCATCATTCGCCAGCTTTATCAGGGGTCTGACTTGTTGGGTGCCTGGTCGCTGAATGTGCGGCCGAACAACCGCGGCATCAGCCTCAACAATCTGAACCTGGGGCTCAAGGGCTTGCTGCTCGAAGGCTCGGGCGGTTGGGAAGGGGGAGCCGGTGCCAGCAACAGTTGGTACAAAGGCCGTATCGGCGGACGCAACCTGGCCGATGTCCTGAAGAACTGGGGCTTTGCGCCGAGTGTGACCAGTAACAATTTCCATGTGGACGTCGATGGGCGCTGGCCCGGTTCTCCGGCCTGGATCGGCCTCAAGCGCTTCTCGGGCACTCTGGATGCCTCGCTGAACAAAGGTCAGTTTGTCGAGGTCGATGGCAGCGCTCAGGTGCTGCGTATCTTTGGCCTGCTGAACTTCAATGCCATCGGCCGCCGCTTGCGTCTGGACTTCTCGGATCTGTTTGGCAAGGGTCTGAGCTATGACCGGGTCAAAGGCGTGCTGAATGCCACAAATGGCGTTTACAGCACCTCCAGACCGGTCCTGATGACCGGGCCGTCGACTAACCTTGAACTCAGCGGCACGTTGAATATGATCACCGACCAGGTCAACGCCAAGTTGCTGGTCACGCTGCCTGTGACCAACAATCTGCCCCTTGCGGCGCTGTTGGTGGGCGGGCCGGCGGCAGGCGGAGCAATGTTCTTGCTCAACAAGTTGATCGGTGATCAGGTGTCGCGCTTCGCCAGCGTGCAATACAGCATCCAGGGCCCGTGGGCCGATCCGAAGATCACCTTCGACAAGCCTTTTGAGAAAAACTAGGAGTAGCATGGCGTCAGACATTTCAAGGAGTGCGCCATGTCGTTTGCAGTAATTCAGATGGTCAGCCAGAGCGATGTGCTGGCCAATCTGGCCCAGGCCCGCCGCCTGTTGGAGCAGGCCGCCGGGCGTGGCGCGCGGCTGGCGGTATTGCCCGAAAATTTCGCGGCAATGGGTCGCCGGGATATCGCCGATATCGGCCGCGCCGAGGCCGTGGGGCAGGGGCCGATCCTGCCATGGTTGAAACAGGCCGCCCGAGACCTCAACTTATGGATAGTGGCGGGTACTTTGCCGCTGCCGCCCGAAGGGCAACCAGATGCCAAGGTCAATGCCTGTTCATTGTTGATCAACGCCGATGGCGAGCAGGCCGCGCGATACGACAAACTGCACCTGTTTGATGTGGACGTGTCTGACAGCCGTGGCCGTTACCGTGAATCCGATGACTATGCGCCCGGGGCACAGGTAGTGGTGGCAGATACCCCGGTTGGCAAACTGGGCCTGAGCGTATGTTACGACCTGCGTTTTCCGGAGCTGTATAGCGAACTGCGGGCTGCCGGGGCTGAATTGATTACCGCGCCTTCGGCCTTTACCGCCGTTACCGGGCAAGCACACTGGGACATACTGATCCGTGCCCGGGCGATAGAAACCCAATGCTACCTGTTGGCTGCAGCCCAGGGTGGCGTGCATCCCGGGCCGCGTGAAACCTGGGGGCATGCTGCAATTATCGACCCTTGGGGGCGCGTGCTGGCAGAGCAGGCCCAGGGCGAAGGGGTGCTGCTGGCCGAGCGCGACAATGCCGAGCAGGCGGCCATCAGGGCGCGCATGCCGGTGGTGAATCATCGACGATTTTTTTCCCGGGGCGCTCAGGAGCAGGTTTAGAGGCGTTTCGGTCAGATGCATTTTTTGTGGGAGCTGGCTTGCCAGTGATAGCAGCACGGACAGAGACAGATCAACTCGTCTGCATCGCCGGTAAGCCAGCTCCCGCAGTAATTTTCAGGCCCGTGGGTTCAGCACTCAAAGATGCTGAAGCAGGGGCCAAGACGGAGTGAATATGAGCGACTTGTTGACCTCAGTCAGCGAACATCTGCTGGCACCGGGCGGTGTCACCATTGAAAGCCTGCAAAGTGTTTTGGGTGATCTGGCCGGGCCGGGCATCGACGCAGCAGATCTGTATTTCCAGGGCCAGATATCCGAGTCCTGGGCGCTGGAAGACGGCATCGTCAAGGAAGGCAGCTTCAGCCTTGATCAAGGTGTCGGCGTGCGCGCCCAGTCTGGCGAGAAAACCGGATTTTCCTACAGTAACGCCATCACCCTGGAAGCACTGGGCCTGGCTGCACGTGCTGCGCGCTCGATCTCGCGTGCCGGGCAAAACGGTACCGTTCAGGCTTTCACCACCCAGGACGTGGCGCAGTTGTATGCGCCCGACAACCCGCTGGAAGTGATCAGCCGCGCAGAAAAGGTCGAGTTGCTCAAGCGTATCGATGCTGCTACCCGGGCCCTTGATCCGCGTATTCAGCAGGTCACCGTGAGCATGGCCGGGGTCTGGGAGCGGATCCTGGTGGCATCCACCGACGGCGGTCTGGCTGCGGATGTGCGGCCTTTGGTGCGCTTCAATGTGAGTGTCATCGTTGAGCAAAATGGCCGGCGCGAGCGCGGCGGTCATGGCGGTGGCGGACGTACCGATTACCGCTACTTCCTCACTGAAGACCGTGCCATGGGCTATGCCCGTGAGGCGCTGCGCCAGGCACTGGTCAATCTTGAGGCCGTACCGGCTCCAGCGGGCACCATGCCGGTGGTACTGGGTTCCGGCTGGTCCGGCGTGTTGCTGCACGAAGCAGTCGGTCATGGCCTGGAAGGCGATTTCAACCGCAAGGGCAGTTCGGCCTACAGCGGGCGCATGGGCGAGATGGTTGCCTCCAAGCTGTGCACCATCGTTGATGACGGCACCCTGGCCGGTCGTCGTGGCTCGCTGAGCGTGGATGACGAAGGCACCCCGACCGAGTGCACCACGCTGATCGAAAATGGCGTACTCAAGGGTTACATGCAGGACAAGCTCAATGCCCGACTGATGGGTGTGGCCCGCACCGGCAATGGCCGTCGCGAGTCCTACGCGCATCTGCCGATGCCGCGCATGACCAACACCTACATGCTGGGTGGCGAAAGTGATCCGGCCGAAATCATTGCTTCGGTGAAGAAAGGCATCTACTGCGCCAATCTGGGCGGCGGACAGGTGGATATCACCAGCGGCAAGTTCGTGTTCTCCACCAGTGAGGCGTACATGATCGAAGACGGCAAAATCACTTACCCGATCAAAGGCGCGACCCTGATTGGCAACGGGCCGGAAGCGATGAGCAAGGTGTCGATGGTCGGTAACGATCTGACGCTGGACAGCGGCGTGGGCACGTGTGGCAAGGATGGGCAGTCGGTGCCGGTGGGTGTGGGTCAGCCAACCTTGAAGATTGACGCGATCACCGTAGGCGGTACAGGCGGGTGATAAAGACTGGGTGGACTGCAATGCAGCCCACCCATTGGTCGGGGATCAACGCAGACCGCGTTGAACCTCGTCCAGGTCACGAATGTACTTGAACAATTTGCGGCTTGCGGCCGGCGCCTTGTTATGGGCAAGTTCGTGTTGAGCCTGACGCACGAGCGAACGCAATTGCTGGCGGTCGGTCTCGGGGAAATCGGCAACGAACTTTTCAAGTACGTCGTCGGAGCCCGCAATCAAGCGGTCACGCCAGCGTTCGAGTCCGTGGAAACGTTCGTTGTATTGGCGCGAAGAGGCATCTACTTGATCAATCAATGCAAGGATTTCGTCGATCGGTTGATCACGCATCAGCTTGCCGATGAACATCATATGGCGCTTGCGCGCAATATTGGCCGTGTGTTTTGGAGCATCTGCCAGAGCCTTGCGCAAGGCGTCGGTCAAAGGCAGTTTTTTCAGCAAATCAGGCTTGAGTGTCGTGAGACGCTCGCCCAGATCAACCAGAGCATGCAGCTCTTTCTTGACCTGTGTTTTGCTTTTTTCGCCGTCGAAGGCGTCGTCGTAAGAATCAACCATGGTGGCAGTCCGCAAAGAAACGCCGCCATGATAACCAGTCGGGGGCCGCTTGTCCGGCCCGGTCGCTCGGCGGCCCTGCCGAAAACAGAATTTGAGTGGAGAAAACCATGAGTGCAGTACAAAGCGTCGGCCCGCAGGCCTTGCCGGCACTGCAGGAGCAAGTAGAGCAAATCATTGCTGAAGCCAGGCGTCAGGGGGCCAGCGCCTGTGAAGTGGCAGTGTCACTGGAGCAGGGGCTGTCGACTTCTGTACGTCAGCGCGAAGTTGAAACCGTTGAGTTCAACCGCGACCAGGGATTTGGCATCACGCTCTATGTGGGTCAGCGCAAGGGGTCGGCCAGCACTTCGGCCACCGGTTCCGATGCCATCCGCGAAACCGTTGCGGCGGCTCTGGCAATCGCCAAACACACTTCTGAAGATGAAAGCTCGGGCTTGGCCGACGCCAGCCTGATGGCGCGCGACCTGAAAGACTTTGATGTCTTCCACACCTGGGATATCACCCCGGAACAAGCCATCGAAAAAGCGCTGGCTTGTGAAGCCGCGGCATTCGAGGCCGACAGCCGCATCAAAAACGCCGACGGCACCACCCTGAGCACCCACCAGGGCTGCCGGGTGTATGGCAACAGCAACGGTTTTATCGGTGGCTCGGCTTCGACCCGCCACAGCCTAAGCTGCGTGATGATTGCCGAAGGCGACGGCCAGATGCAGCGTGACTACTGGTATGACGTTAATTGCCAGGGCGAGTTGTTGATGGATGCAGCAACCATCGGCAAGCGCGCAGCAGAGCGGGCGGCCCGGCGACTGGGTTCGCGTCCGGTGCCCACCTGCGAAGTGCCGGTGCTGTTCTCGGCCGAGCTGGCCGGCGGCTTGTTTGGCAGCTTCCTGGGGGCGATCTCGGGGGGCAACCTGTACCGCAAGTCATCCTTCCTGCTGGACGCGATGGGCCAGCAGATCTTCCCTGAATGGCTGACCCTGGATGAGCGCCCGCATTTGATGCGTGCCATGGGCAGTTCGTCGTTCGATAACGATGGCCTGGCCACCTACGCCAAACCGTTCATCAAAGACGGCGAGCTGGTGTCCTACATCCTCAGCACCTATTCCGGACGCAAGCTGGGCCTGCCAAGTACCGCCAACGCGGGCGGCGTGCACAACCTGTTCGTGACCCATGGCGATGAAGACCAGGCCGCGTTGATCCGGCGCATGGGGCGCGGTTTGTTCGTCACCGAGCTGATGGGCAGCGGGCTTAACATGGTGACGGGGGATTACTCCCGTGGCGCCGCAGGTTTCTGGGTCGAGAATGGCGAGATCCAGTTCCCGGTTCAGGAAGTGACCATCGCCGGCAACATGCGTGACATGTTCAAGCAGATCGTTGCCGTAGGTAATGACCTGGAGTTGCGCAGCAACATCCGCACCGGCTCCGTGTTGATTGAACGGATGACGGTGGCTGGCAGCTAATTCCTCCCGGCGTACACCAGGGCGTATCACCTGTCGGGGGGATACGCCTTTTTTGTGTCTGCACAAGATTGCGCGGCACAGCCTTTAGCAGGCTTGTGTTGATAATCAATATCGCTTAATAATGAATCTCATTATCGAGTGAGCCTGGGTCATGAGTTCTGCCTTGCATGAAGGGCCTTATCTGGAAAGCTGGCGCTGGATGAGCCGCCAGATCCGTTGCGGGCTGGCGCCTGATGAACCGCGCCTGATTGAGCACTACCTGGCCGAGGGCCGCTATCTGGCCTGCTGCACGTCAACGTCGCCCTGGACGATTGCCGTGACCAGCTTCCGGCTGCTGCTGGACACCGCAAGCGACACTGCGCTGCCCTGGCAGTGGCGCACCCTGTGTCTGGACCACGCCTGGCGTCCGCTGCGCGATATCGAAACTCAAGCCCTGTGTGCCTGCCGCCTCAAGCACTGGCAAAGCTTTGCCTGGCGATTGGCAACCTGCGAGCTCGAGCCCTCCATTTCTCTAACAGAACTGCTGCAAGGATTTCCCGATGAGTAATACCCGTATCGAACGTGACAGCATGGGTGAATTGCACGTGCCTGAGGCTGCGCTGTATGGCGCCCAAACCCAGCGTGCGGTGAATAACTTCCCGATCAGTCATCAGCGCATGCCCGCGCAATTCATTCGCGCACTGATCCTGGCCAAGGCTGC
The DNA here is from genome assembly GCF_003994535.1 of Pseudomonas sp. PAMC 29040. Taxonomy (NCBI): domain Bacteria; kingdom Pseudomonadati; phylum Pseudomonadota; class Gammaproteobacteria; order Pseudomonadales; family Pseudomonadaceae; genus Pseudomonas; species Pseudomonas sp. PAMC 29040. The sequence continues at coordinate 382,253 of NZ_RZAA01000004.1, read as the reverse complement.
CGCGGCCAAGGCCAACGTAGAACTCAAGCAGATCAGCGAAGCGCAGGGCAGCGCCATAGTCGAGGCCACGCAGATTCTTTTGGCCGGCGATTTCATGGAGCACTTCCCGGTGGATATTTTCCAGACCGGCTCGGGCACCAGCTCCAACATGAATGCCAACGAAGTGATTGCCACGCTGGCCTCCCGGGTACTGGGAGAGGCGGTCAATGCCAATGATCACGTCAACTGCGGGCAAAGCAGCAACGACATCATCCCCACCACCATTCACGTCAGCGCCGCGCTGGGCCTGCATGAGGAGCTGCTGCCGGCGCTGTCCCATCTGGTGCAGGTGATTGAGCATAAGGCTGAACAGGTTCACGTTTACGTCAAAACCGGCCGCACGCACCTGATGGACGCCATGCCGGTGCGCATGAGCCAGGTTCTCAATGGCTGGGCGCAGCAGCTGCGGGCCAATATCGGGCACTTGCACGACCTGCAGCCGGCCCTGCAATCGCTGGCACAGGGTGGCACTGCTGTGGGCACCGGGGTCAACGCGCATGCGCAATTCGCCGGGCTGTTCAGTCAGCAGCTCAGCGCACTGACCCATGTGCAATTCACGCCGGGTAAAGACCTGTTCGCCCTGATCGGTTCGCAGGATACCGCCGTATCCGTCTCGGGCCAGCTCAAGGCTACGGCCGTATCGCTGATGAAAATCGCCAACGACCTGCGCTGGATGAACTCCGGCCCGCTGGCCGGCCTGGGCGAGATCGAGCTTGAAGCCTTGCAGCCGGGCTCTTCGATCATGCCGGGCAAGGTCAACCCGGTGATTCCTGAAGCCACGGCCATGGTTGCGGCCCAGGTGATCGGCAATGACACGGTGATCACCATCGCCGGTCAGTCCGGCAATTTCGAACTGAATGTGATGTTGCCGGTGATTGCCCGCAACCTGCTGGGCAGCATCGAACTGCTGGCCAATTCCAGCCGTTTGCTGGCGGACAAGGCGATCGCCAGCTTCAAGGTTAACGACGCCAAGCTAAAGGAAGCGCTGTCGCGCAACCCGATTCTGGTGACGGCGCTGAATCCGATCATTGGCTATCAAAAGGCCGCTGAAATAGCCAAGACCGCCTATCAACAGGGGCGCCCGGTGCTAGACGTTGCCCTTGAATACACAGATCTGCCACGCAGCCAGCTTGAAGTCTTGCTCGATCCCGAGAAGCTGACAGCCGGCGGCGTTTAACCCCTCGCCTGGAGGTTCACATGGAGCACTGGAAACGCACGATCGAAAGAGCCAATCGCTGTTTCGCTGAGGGCGAGCTGGTCGATGCCCGCGAGCATTATCTGCAAGCGCTTGCGCTGGCCCAGGTACTGCTCGAGCGCTGGAGTGATGCCGATGAGGCGGTGGCGGCCTGCGTTATTTCGCACCACAACCTGGCAGATCTGCATCTGCGCCTCAATCAGCCAGAGGAGAGCGTCGAGTACCTCTGCGCCATTCACCAGCGCTTGTTGCAAACCATGCAGAACCCGCGTCTGGGGCCGGCATTGCGAGAAGCAGCGCTGCGTCAGAGCAGCAAAACCTATGTCGAGCTTTTGAACTTCATCAGCGATCACGGCGAATACCCGCGTTCCAATCTGTTGCTCAAAAGACCCGTGGCGCAGTCCGGTCACGGGTTTTCAACAGTCAGCGGCCATCATCCAGGAGCACATTGATATGACTTTTACCTTGCCTGCCTTGCCTTATGCCTACGACGCACTTGAGCCGCATATCGATGCGCAAACCATGGAGATTCACTACACCAAGCATCACCAGACCTATATCAACAACCTGAATGCCGCAGTGGAAGGGACTGAATGGGCGCAGTGGCCGGTTGAAAAATTGCTCGCCGGAGTTCAGCAACTGCCGGAAAAGCTGCGGGCCGCAGTCATCAACCAGGGTGGCGGACATGCCAATCACTCGCTGTTCTGGCAAGTCATGAGCCCGCAGGGCGGCGGTAATCCGGACGGTGCGCTGGCCAAGGCGATTGATCAGCAACTGGGTGGCCTGGAACTGTTCAAGGAGAACTTCACCAAGGCCGCCCTGACCCGTTTTGGCAGCGGTTGGGCATGGTTGAGCGTGACCCCGCAAAAGACCCTGGTGGTGGAAAGCAGCGGCAACCAGGACAGCCCGCTGATGAATGGCAACACCCCGATTCTGGGGCTCGACGTATGGGAGCACGCTTACTACCTGCGCTATCAGAATCGCCGTCCGGAATACATCAATGCGTTTTACAACGTGATCAATTGGCCAGAAGTGGCGCGCCGGTATCAAGCAGCGATTGCCTGAGCCTACTTAAAAGGATTCGGGCCGATTATGGGCACGCAAATATTGGCAGTCGGCGGGGTGCGGATGTTCCGTTATGCCCTCGGCATGCTCTTGCTGTTGGCGGGCACGGCCTTGTTGGTGGCCAAGGGACTGCTCTGGCTGGACCTTGAGCCAAGAATGTTGCGGGCGTTGCAGGGCGGATCGCTCTGCGCACTGGGCACCGCTTTAGGCGCAGTACCGGTACTGGTCATCCGCAAAATGCCGGTGGCGGTGAGCGATACCTTGTTGGGCTTCGGGGCCGGGGTGATGCTGGCAGCCACGGCTTTCTCGCTGGTTGTGCCCGGCATTGCGTCGGCCCAAAGCCTGGGGTTGTCATCATGGGCGTCGAGCGGGCTGGTCAGTGCGGGCATCCTGCTGGGAGCGTTCTGTCTGTTTTTGCTCGATCGCAAGGTCAGCGGAGCGGGGCCGGAGATGTTCCTCAACCGGCCTGGCGAGCCGCTGATTGCGCCACGTATCTGGTTGTTTGTCATTGCGATTGTGGCGCACAACATTCCTGAAGGAATGGCGGTCGGGGTGTCGGCAGGGGGAGGCATGCCGGATGCCGATAGCCTGGCGATGGGCATCGCCCTGCAGGATGTGCCGGAAGGTCTGGTGATCGCATTAGTGTTGGCGGGTGCCGGGATGTCGCGGGTCAAGGCATTCCTGATTGGCGCCGCTTCCGGTCTGGTCGAACCGGTATTTGCGCTGCTCTGTGCCTGGCTGGTGAATTTGGCCGAGGTGTTGTTGCCACTGGGCCTGGCGCTGGCAGCCGGAGCCATGTTGCTGGTGGTGACGCAAGAAGTGATCCCCGAGTCGCGGCGCAATGGTCACGAGAAGCTTGCAAGCCTGGGGTTATGCGTCGGGTTCTGCTTGATGATGGTGATGGATACGGCGTTGGGGTAAACGCTGCAAACTGCCGGGGGAGCGTCTAGCGGCGCTCCTGCAATTGGCTATTCGCCCTCGTCAAAGTAGTTGTTGATGAGTTTGACCAGTGCATCCAGTGCTTCCTGCTCTTGTTCGCCCTCGGTCTTGAGGTGGATCTTTGTGCCCTTGCCAGCGGCCAGCATCATCATGGCCATGATGCTTTTACCATCGACCATGGATTCTGCGGTACGTCCTGCTCTTACCTGGCATGGAAACTGTCCGGCTATGCCTACGAACTTGGCGGATGCCCGAGCGTGCAAGCCCAGCTTGTTGATGATTTCAATTTCCAGTGCAGGCATCGCGGGGTTGATCCTTTCAAGTAAGGTCGCGGTGGCGAACCTGGACATTCTTCAGGGTTTGTTGCAGGCATTTGCCGAGTCGCTCGGTCAGATACACCGAGCGGTGATGACCGCCAGTGCAGCCGATCCCTATGGTGACATAGGCGCGGTTGCTGGCGGCGAAGCGGGGTAGCCATTTGAGCAGGTAGCTGGAGATGTCCTGGAACATCTCTTCGACATCAGGCTGCGCTGCCAGGTAATCCGCAACGGGCTGATCCAGCCCTGACAGCTCGCGCAGTTCGGGCTTCCAGTAGGGGTTGGGCAAGCAACGCACGTCAAATACCAGGTCGGCATCGACCGGCATGCCGCGCTTGAAGCCAAACGACTCAACCAGAAAGGCGGTGCCGGGTTCAGGCTTGTTCAGCAGGCGCAGCTTGATGGTGTCGCGTAGCTGATACAGGTTCAGATTGGTGGTGTTGATCGTCAGGTCGGCAAGGTCGGCAATGGGCCCGAGCAACTGGCTCTCATCACGAATGGCCTCGGCCAGTGAACGGCTCGCGCTGCTCAGTGGATGCCGCCGACGGGTTTCCGAGAAGCGCTTGAGCAAGGTTTCTTCATCGGCGTCGAGGTACAGAACATCGCACTGGATATGCCGGTTGCGCACTTCTTCAAGCAATTGCGGAAAGCGTGACAAATGGCTTGGCAGGTTTCGCGCATCGATCGATACCGCCACCAGCGGCTGTGCCAGTTCAGTATGAATCAGTGCACGTTCCGCCAGCTCTGGCAGCAAGCCGGCGGGCAGGTTGTCGATGCAATAGAAACCGTTATCTTCGAGGACGGCGAGGGCGGTGCTTTTACCGGAGCCGGAGCGTCCGCTGACAATGACTAGGCGCATGATAATTAACCGTTCTGTACGTCCAGAACAACCTGATACAGCGCTTCGTTACTGGGTGCGCTGCGTAATCGCTCACGCACATCTTTGCGGTCGAGCATGCTGGCGATCTGCCGCAGCAGTTCCAGGTGTGCGTCGGTAGCAGCTTCTGGCACCAGCAAAACGAACAACAGGTCGACCGGCGCGCCATCGATGGCGTCGAAATCTATGGGAGCGTCAAGATGTAGCAAGGCACTGACAGGCGACTCGCAGCCCTTGAGGCGGCAATGGGGGATGGCGATGCCGTTACCAAAACCGGTGGATCCCAGTTTTTCACGGGCAATAAGGCTCTCGAAGACATCTTGCATTTCCAGACCCGGCACTTCGCGGCTGATCAGGGTGGCAATTTGTTCGAGTGCGCGCTTTTTACTGCCGCCCGGCGCGTTCACCAAGGAACGGCCGGGGGTCAGGATATTTTCAAGTCGAATCATGGTTATGGAGTATTAACGACCCGTGGCGCCCTGGAGCAGGCTTTGGGTCTTTTCCTTATGCTTTTTCAGTTGGCGATCAAGCTTGTCGTAGAGGCTGTCAATGGCCGCATACATGTCTGGATCGACGGCATTGGCGACAACTTCGCCACCGTGAATGTTGAGGGTGGCCTCGATTTTCTGTTTTAGTTTTTCAACAGAGAGAATCACCTGCACATTGGTGATCTTGTCGAAGTGACGTTCCAGCCGTGCGAATTTTTCGTTGATCGAGTCGCGGAGCGCTTGGGTGACTTCCAGATGTTGTCCACTGATGTTGACTTGCATGCAGTTTCTCCTTCTGTTGCCATTGCATAAAGTGGCAGGCCGACCAGCCTGCCACTGAAACGCTGTGGCCCGTGGCTTACATCAAACGCTTGCGTTCGCTCGAAGGCGCTATCCCTAAGGATTCGCGGTACTTGGCGACGGTGCGACGGGCCACCTGAATACCTTGTGCCTCCAGTAAACCAGCGATCTTGCTGTCACTCAACGGCTTTTTCTGATTTTCAGCCGCCACCAGTTTTTTGATGATGGCGCGTATCGCAGTGGACGAGCATTCACCCCCTTCGGAGGTGCTGACGTGACTGGAAAAAAAGTACTTCAATTCATAAATGCCCCGCGGGGTATGCATGAATTTCTGGGTGGTGACCCGGGAAATGGTTGATTCGTGCATGCCGACGGCTTCTGCAATGTCATGCAGTACCAAAGGTTTCATTGCCTCGTCGCCATACTCCAGAAAACCGCGCTGATGCTCCACGATCTGGGTCGCCACTTTCATCAGGGTTTCGTTGCGGCTCTGCAGGCTTTTGATGAACCAGCGCGCTTCTTGCAGCTGATTGCGCATGAAGGTGTTGTCGGCGCTGGTGTCGGCACGACGAACGAATCCTGCGTATTGCGGGTTGACCCGCAGGCGCGGTACCGACTCCTGGTTAAGCTCGACCAGCCAGCGTTCGTTGTCTTTACGAACGATCACGTCAGGCACGACGTATTCGGCTTCGCCGGATTCGATCTGCGACCCCGGACGTGGATTAAGGCTCTGTACCCGTTCGATGACCTGGCGCAGTTCGTCTTCTTTGAGCTTCATGCGACGCATGAGCTGGCTGTAGTCGCGGGCGCCCAGCAGGTCGATGTAATCGGTTACCAGGCGCTTGGCTTCGTTCAACCAGGGCGTGTTGGCCGGCAGCTGGCGCAATTGCAGCAGCAGGCACTCGCTCAGGTTGCGCGCACCAATGCCGGCCGGTTCGAATTGCTGGATACGGTGCAGAACGGCTTCGATTTCATCGAGTTCAATGTCCAGCTCGGGATCAAACGCCTCAAGGATCTCTTCGAGAGTTTCGTCGAGATAGCCCTGGTTGTTGATGCAGTCGATGAGGGTGACGCCGATCAGTCGGTCGGTGTCGGACATCGGTGCCAGGTTCAGTTGCCACAACAGGTGACTTTGCAGGCTCTCACCGGCCGAGGTGCGGGTGGTGAAGTCCCATTCGTCATCATCGTTGCTGGGCAGGCTGCTGGCGCTGGTTTGATAAACGTCTTCCCAGGCTGTGTCGACGGGTAGCTCATTGGGAATGCGTTCGCTCCAGTCGCCTTCTTCCAGGTTGTCCACAGTAGGCGCGGACTCTTGATAGGAAGGTTCCTGGATGTCGCTGTTGGGTTTTTGCTCAATGTTGTCGGCTAAAGGATCTGAATTGTCGAAGTCGTCGCCGTCTTCCTGGCGCTCGAGCATCGGATTGGATTCCAGAGCCTCCTGGATCTCCTGTTGCAGGTCCAGGGTCGACAATTGGAGCAGGCGGATGGCCTGTTGCAGCTGCGGTGTCATCGTCAGCTGCTGGCCCATTCTCAGGACTAGCGATGGTTTCATGGCTGGGGCTTAAGACCTTATTCGCCGGCGCGCATGGCGCCATCCACTACCAAGGCGCGTGAGCGCCAAACATAAGCAAATTATATGCCTGAAACCGGTGCGTTTGCCTAGAGCGCCAAGGTAATAAAAGTCGTGACGACTTTTTGCTGTCCTTGGCGCCCGGGAATTCGCGATGCATCTGGCCTTACAGGCGGAACTCGTGGCCCAGATACACTTCTCTGACCAATTCATTGGCCAGAATGGTTTCAGCATCACCTTCGGCTATCAACTGCCCATCGTTGACGATGTACGCGGTTTCGCAGATGTCGAGGGTTTCACGGACGTTGTGATCGGTGATCAGTACGCCAATGCCCTTGGCCTTGAGGTGATGAATGATTTGCTTGATGTCGCCCACAGATATCGGGTCAACGCCGGCAAAGGGTTCGTCGAGCAGGATGAATTTAGGGGCGGTTGCCAGTGCCCGGGCGATTTCGACCCTGCGTCGCTCACCACCGGACAGGCTCATGCCGAGGCTGTCGCGGATGTGGCTGATGTGGAACTCCTGCAGCAGGCTTTCGAGTTCCTTGCGACGACCGGCCTTGTCGAGTTCTTTGCGCGTTTCGAGGATCGCCATGATGTTATCGGCGACCGAAAGCTTGCGAAAGATCGAGGCTTCCTGGGGCAGGTAACCGATGCCGGCGCGTGCGCGGCCGTGCATCGGCTGGTGGCTGACATCCAGGTCGTCGATCAGTACGCGTCCCTGGTCAGCCTGGACCAGGCCGACAATCATGTAGAAGCATGTGGTCTTGCCTGCACCGTTAGGGCCGAGCAAACCCACGATTTGCCCGCTGTCGATTGACAGGCTGACATCACGTACCACCTGGCGACTCTTGTAGCTTTTAGCCAAATGCTGGGCTTTGAGGGTTGCCATTACTGGGCCTTCTGCTGGTCGGTTTTCTTCTTCGGCTGGATCACCATGTCGATGCGCGGGCGTGGTGCGGTGACTGTGGAGCCATTGGCGCGTCCGGCGTTTGCGACCTGTTTTACCGTGTCATAGACGATCTTCTCGCCTTCGGTGGTGTTGCCGTCGTTGATGACCTTGGCCTTGTCGATCAGCACAATGCGGTTTTGCGGCGCATGGTACTGAATGGTTACGGCATAGGCCTGAACCGGCTTGGAGTCGGTTGCTTTTTGCAGCTGCTCGAAATAGGCCAGGTTGCCGACTGAGGTCACGATATCAATTTCACCCGCAGCATTGCGGGTAATAGTGACGGTGTTGCCGGTGATTTTCATCGAGCCCTGGGTGATGATTACATCGCCCTTGTAGGTCGCGACGCCTTGTTTGTCATCCAGCTGGGCTTCATTGGCCTGGATGCGGATTGGCTGTTCGTTATCGTTCGGCAGAGCCCAGGCGCTCACGCTTCCCAGTGCTGCGCTCAGGCTGAGCAATAAAGGGAGGGATTTAACGAGACTCATACTGTCCTCTTACGTTGGACAGCAGGTCCATCCTGCCGTCTTTCAAATATGCTTTCATGCCCTTGCCAGTTGTTACGCCGCCAGCGCCGTCGATTCTAACGTCTCGCTCGGTCTGCGCATATTGCTTCTGGGGGAATACAGTCATGCGGGAACTGGTAATAACCGTAGTGCGATTTTTTTCATCTGTGCGGGCCACACGTACCGAGTCGATCAGCTCGACCTCGGTGCCGTCCGGATTAACTTCTCCGCGCTCGCTCTGTACGTGCCACGGGAAGGCCGTGCCGCGGTACATTTGCAGGTCGGGCTTGGTCATCAGGGTGACTTCCGATGACAGCAAATGCTCGATTTTGTCGGATGTCATTTCATACTGCAGTTTGCCGTCCGGCAAGAACTGCAGGCTGCGCGCATTAAGCGCGTAATAGTCGATAGCGCTTTCATCGACGGCCGCTTTAGGGGTGTCGAGAAAACGTTCGGGGCTGATATTCCAGTAGCCAACTGATGCGAACAACGCAGCAATGACCGTGAATAACAGGATGTTACGGATCTTTTTGCTCAGCATGGAAAACTCTATAGGTAGGCTGCGTGGGCCGCGTCTAGACGGCCTTGAGCGCGCAAAATCAACTCGCAGAATTCGCGTGCGGCACCTTCTCCGCCTCGTGCCTGAGTGACGCCATGGGCGTGCTCGCGAACAAAGCTGGCAGCATTGGCAACTGCCATGCCCAGACCAACTCGGCGGATAACCGGTAAATCAGGCAGATCATCGCCCAAATAGGCGACCTGTTCATAGCTTAGGTTGAGTTGGCCAAGAAGCTCGTCCAATACCACCAACTTGTCTTCGCGCCCCTGATACAGGTGCGCGATACCCAGGTTTTGTGCGCGACGTTCAACCACCGGGGTTTTACGGCCGCTGATAATCGCGGTCTGAACCCCGGCGGCCATCAGCATCTTGATCCCCAGACCGTCCAGCGTGTTGAAGGTCTTGAACTCGCTGCCGTCTTCAAGGAAGTACAGGCGGCCGTCGGTCAAAACCCCGTCAACGTCGAAAATGGCAAGTTTTATGTCTTTGCCGCGCTTGAGTAGATCAAGGGTCATTACATCACTCCTGCGCGTAGCAAGTCGTGCATGTTCAAGGCACCAACCGGCCGGTCTTCCTTGTCGACTACAACCAGTGCGTTGATTTTGTGGTCTTCCATGATTTTCAAGGCTTCGGCGGCGAGCATGTCAGCCCGTGCGGTTTTGCCGTGGGGGGTCATGACTGCATCAATGCTTGCGTTGCGGATATCGATTTCGCGATCCAGGGTTCTGCGCAAGTCACCGTCAGTGAAGATTCCGGCCAGGCGACCATCTTCTTCTATAACCACGGTCATGCCGAGACCTTTGTGCGTCATTTCCATCAGTGCATCCTTGAGCAGCGTGCCGCGGACAACCTGCGGCAAGTCTGCGCCCGAGTGCATGACGTTTTCGACTTTCAGCAGCAGGCGGCGGCCCAGGGCTCCACCGGGATGCGAAAAGGCAAAGTCCTCAGCGGTAAAGCCACGGGCTTCGAGCAAGGCTATGGCCAGAGCATCACCCAGCACCAGCGCGGCAGTAGTCGAGGAGGTCGGTGCCAGGTTCAACGGGCAGGCCTCCTGAGCCACGCGGGCGTCCAGGCTGACATCGGCGGCTTTGGCCAGTGGCGACTCGGGGTTGCCGGTGATGCAGATCAACTGGATACCCAAACGCTTGATCAGTGGCAGCAGGGTGACGATCTCTGCAGTCGACCCCGAGTTGGACAGCGCGAGAATAATGTCATCTCGGGTAATCATGCCCATGTCGCCATGGCTGGCTTCGGCCGGATGGACGAAAAAAGCGGTGGTACCGGTGCTGGCCAGAGTCGAAGCAATTTTGTTGCCGATATGCCCGGACTTGCCCATGCCGACCACGACTACCCGGCCCTTGCTGGCCAAAATCATCTCGCAAGCGCGTACGAAGTCTGCGTCGATATGAGCCAGCAAACCTTCTACGGCTTGCAGTTCGAGGCGGATGGTACGCTGAGCAGATTGGATCAGGTCGCTGGATTGGCTCATGTTTGAAGTCAGATAGCCTGAGAAAAGGCAAAGATTATAGCGGTAATGCGCAATTCCCTCACGCTAGATCGTCGTGCTTTGTTGTCTGCGCTACAAACTACTGCCGGGATTACAGCTGAATCGAATTTATTTCGCTGTCTGGAACCTGATACGGCACTCCTTCGGCCTTGGGCGGTCACTATCAGCAGTGCTATAGTTCGCCGCCAGTTCGGCCCGCTCAGGGAACGCGCCTCCCGATAAAGGGGCAAAGTGTCCGGGTGAGAGGCAGAGGCTGCATCGCAAGGAGTTTAGATGAGCGCCGATAACGCCTACGCGGTCGAGCTGAAGGGAGTGTCCTTCAAGCGCGGTACGCGCAGCATCTTCAATAATGTCGATATTCTGATTCCGCGTGGCAAAGTCACGGGAATCATGGGGCCTTCCGGCTGCGGCAAGACCACCCTTTTACGTTTGATGGGAATGCAACTGCGTCCCAGCAGCGGTGAGGTGTGGGTCAACGGTCAGAACCTGCCGACGTTGTCGCGCAGTGATCTGTTCGATGCCCGTAAGCACATGGGGGTGTTGTTTCAAAGCGGGGCGTTGTTCACCGACCTGGACGTATTCGAGAATGTGGCCTTCCCGCTACGGGTTCACACCCAGTTGCCGGAAGAAATGATTCGCGACATCGTGCTGCTTAAATTGCAGGCGGTGGGACTGCGCGGAGCCATTGATCTGATGCCCGACGAGTTGTCTGGCGGCATGAAGCGCCGGGTTGCCCTGGCGCGTGCGATTGCCCTGGACCCGCAGATCCTGATGTATGACGAACCTTTTGTCGGGCAGGACCCCATCGCAATGGGGGTTCTGGTTCGCCTGATTCGTCTGCTCAATGATGCCTTGGGCATCACCAGCATCGTGGTTTCTCACGACCTGGCTGAAACAGCGAGTATCGCTGACTATCTGTATGTAGTCGGCGATGGTCAGGTGCTGGGGCAGGGTACGCCCGAAGAGTTGATGAACGCCGATAACCCGCGTATTCGTCAGTTCATGAACGGCGACCCGGATGGTCCTGTTCCGTTTCACTTTCCGGCGTCGGACTACCGAACCGATCTTCTGGGGAAGCGCTGATGCGCAAGCATTCAATTATGGATCGTGTCGGACTATTCGGCCGGGCCGGTATCGATATCGTCTCGGTACTGGGCCGTTCGGGGATATTCCTCTTTCATTCTTTGCTGGGGCGTGGCGGCATTGGTGGCGGGTTCGGACTGTTGCTCAAGCAGCTGCACTCCGTGGGCGTCATGTCGCTGGTGATTATCGTGGTGTCCGGTGTGTTCATCGGCATGGTCCTGGCGCTGCAAGGCTTCAGTATCCTGTCCAGCTACGGCTCCGAGCAGGCGGTCGGGCAGATGGTTGCCCTGACGCTTCTGCGTGAACTCGGGCCGGTGGTCACTGCGCTGTTGTTTGCCGGGCGTGCGGGCTCTGCCCTGACCGCCGAGATTGGCAACATGAAATCCAGCGAACAACTGTCCAGCCTGGAAATGATCGGGGTCGACCCGCTTAAATACATCATTGCCCCGCGCTTGTGGGCCGGGTTCATTTCCCTGCCGATACTGGCGATGATCTTCAGCGTGGTCGGGATCTGGGGTGGTTCGTGGGTCGCGGTTGACTGGCTGGGCGTCTACGACGGCTCATACTGGGCCAACATGCAAAACAGCGTAACCTTCAGTGGTGACGTACTTAACGGGATCATCAAAAGCATCGTTTTTGCCTTTGTGGTGACCTGGATTGCCGTGTTCCAAGGTTATGACTGTGAGCCCACTTCAGAGGGGATCAGCCGTGCCACTACCAAGACCGTGGTGTATGCCTCGTTGGCAGTCCTCGGGCTGGACTTTATTTTGACTGCCTTGATGTTTGGAGATTTCTGATGCAAAACCGCACCATGGAAATCGGTGTCGGCCTGTTTTTGCTGGCTGGCATCCTGGCTTTGTTGTTGCTTGCCTTGAGAGTCAGTGGACTGTCCCCGACCGCCAGCACCGACACCTACAAGCTCTACGCCTACTTCGACAATATTGCCGGTCTTACCGTGCGCGCCAAAGTCACCATGGCGGGCGTGACCATCGGCAAGGTCACGGCAATTGATCTGGACCGGGACAACTTCACTGCCCGGGTCACCCTGCAGCTCGAAAAGAGCGTGGATAACCTGCCGACCGATTCGACAGCGTCTATTCTCACGGCTGGCTTGCTGGGGGAGAAATACATCGGTATCAGCGTCGGCGGCGAAGACGCTGTGCTCAAAGATGGTGGCACCATCCATGACACGCAATCATCGTTGGTCCTTGAAGATCTGATCGGGAAATTCCTGCTCAACACCGTTAGCAAAGAAGCCAAATAAGGAGCTTTTAGATGATTTCTCTCTTGCGCCGTGGCCTGCTGGTAATTCTGGCAGCAGCCCTTCCTTTGGTGGCAAATGCTGCTCCGGGGCAGTCTGCCCACGACATCGTTTCAGATACCACCAACCGCTTGCTGGCAGACCTGTCCGCCAATAAAGAGCTGTACAAGACCAACCCGAGCAAGTTCTACGATGCCCTTAACGGCATTGTCGGTCCTGTGGTGGACGTCGACGGTATTTCCAAAAGCATCATGACCGTGAAGTACTCGCGTAACGCCACCCCGGCGCAAATGCAGCGCTTCCAGGAAAACTTCAAGCGCAGCCTGATGCAGTTCTATGGCAATGCCTTGCTCGAGTTCAAGAACGAAGGCATTACCGTATCGCCGGCCAAGGATGAAAGTGGCGATCGCACCAGCGTCGACATGACGGTGAAGGGCGACAAGGGCGCGATTTACCCGCTGTCCTACACCCTTAACAAGGTCAACGGCGAGTGGAAAGTCCGTAACGTGATCATCAACGGTATCAATATTGGCAAGCTGTTCCGTGACCAGTTCGCCGACGCCATGCAGCGCAATGGCAACAATCTGGACAAGACCATCGATAACTGGGCGGGCGAAGTTGCCAAGGCCAAGCAAGTTACCGATCAAGCGGCTCCCAAGGCTGCCGGCCAATGAGTGAGGCGGCAGTGACCCTGGCCGGCGAAAGCGAGTTGCGCCTCAGCGGCGTACTCGACTATCAGACCGGCCCTCGCTTGCGCAAGGAAGGTCAGGCCCTGATCAAAAAGGCTCTGGCCAAGACCCTGGTGGTGGATTGCTCGGCGGTCACCAAATCCAGCAGCGTCGGTTTGTCGCTGCTGCTCTGTTACATCCGTGATGCACAAGCCCTGAACAAGCCATTGAGCATCAAGGCAATGCCCGAAGACATGCGCGAAATCGCCCAGGTCTCGGGCTTGACCGAGTTGCTGGCACATCATTAATAGCCATTTATAGAAAAGCCCCCCGTCAGAGTCCTGTTAAGTGGGGTTCGCAGGCGCGGGGCTTTTTTGTATGATGGCCGACCCGCGCGCATCAGGCGCCGATTGAGGTTGAGCATGCAGGCCGTAGAAGTGAAGAGCTTTCTTGAAGGAAAGCTGCCTGGAACCCAGGTAGAAGTTGAGGGCGAAGGCTGCAACTTTCAGCTGAACGTGATTAGTGACGAACTGGTGGCCTTGAGCCCGGTTAAGCGTCAACAAAGCATCTATGCCCATTTGAACCCTTGGATTGCTGATGGCAGTATCCACGCGGTCACTATGAAATTCTTCAGCAGCGCGGCCTGGGCCGAGCGCACCTGAGCCCCCTGAGCCCATTGGCGTCGAGATTGTTATGGATAAATTGATTATTACCGGTGGTGCTCGTCTTGATGGCGAAATCCGCATTTCCGGGGCGAAAAACTCCGCTCTGCCAATTCTTGCTGCAACCCTGCTGTGCGATGGCCCGGTTACCGTTGCCAACTTGCCGCACTTGCACGACATCACCACCATGATCGAGTTGTTCGGTCGCATGGGCATCGAGCCTGTGATCGATGAAAAACTCAGCGTCGAAATCAACCCGAATACCATCAAAACCCTGGTGGCTCCGTACGAACTGGTTAAAACCATGCGTGCGTCGATCCTGGTACTGGGCCCGATGGTTGCCCGTTTTGGCTACGCTGAAGTTGCGTTGCCAGGCGGTTGCGCAATCGGTTCGCGTCCGGTCGACCTGCACATCCGTGGCCTTGAAGCCATGGGCGCAGAAATCGATGTCGAAGGCGGTTACATCAAAGCCAAGGCGCCAGAAGGCGGCTTGCGCGGTGCCAACTTCTTCTTCGATACCGTCAGCGTAACCGGTACCGAGAACATCATGATGGCCGCCGCACTGGCCAAGGGCCGCAGCGTTCTGCAGAACTCTGCCCGCGAGCCTGAAGTCGTCGACCTGGCCAACTTCCTGAACGCCATGGGCGCCAAGGTCAGCGGTGCAGGTACCGACACCATCACCATTGATGGCGTTGAGAAGCTGCACCCGACCACTTACAAAGTAATGCCGGACCGTATCGAAACCGGTACTTACCTGGTGGCTGCTGCAGTGACCGGTGGCCGGGTCAAGGTCAAGGACACTGATCCGACCATCCTCGAAGCAGTACTTGAAAAACTCAAGGAAGCTGGCGCCGAGATCACCACCGGTGAAGACTGGATCGAGCTGAACATGCACGGCAAGCGCCCGAAAGCGGTGAACGTGCGTACTGCACCGTACCCGGCGTTCCCGACCGACATGCAGGCGCAGTTCATTTCGCTTAACGCCATTGCCGAAGGCACGGGTGCGGTGATCGAGACCATCTTCGAAAACCGCTTCATGCACGTATACGAACTGCATCGCATGGGCGCCAAGATCCAGGTCGAAGGCAACACGGCCATCGTCACCGGTACCGAAACCCTCAAAGGCGCGCCAGTCATGGCGACCGACCTGCGGGCTTCGGCCAGCCTGGTGATCTCGGCGCTGGTCGCCGAAGGTGACACTCTGATCGATCGCATCTACCACATAGATCGCGGCTACGAGTGCATCGAAGAAAAACTGCAAATGCTGGGTGCCAAAATCCGCCGCGTTCCGGGCTAGTTTCTGGTATTTGGCATCATGGGCACAGGGATGGTGTCCAGCCGCCAGGTGACGTAACGGCTTGCAAGCGTTACCTTACCCGGCCTCGAATCGTTCAAGTCGAGCCTGATTATCAGGCTCGATGCATGTCCGGCACCGCTTGTGTCCGGACATAAGTACCCTGATAAGGACTTACGTTTCCCATGTTGACCATTGCACTGTCCAAGGGCCGTATCCTTGACGACACCCTGCCGCTTCTGGCTGAAGCAGGTATTGTGCCGACCGAGAATCCGGACAAAAGCCGCAAGCTGATCATCCCGACCTCCCAGCCCGACGTCCGCCTGCTGATCGTCCGCGCCACTGACGTGCCGACCTATGTAGAGCATGGCGCGGCCGACCTCGGTGTGGCCGGTAAAGACGTGTTGATGGAGTACGGTGGCCAGGGCCTCTACGAGCCGCTGGACCTGCAGATTGCCCAGTGCAAACTGATGACTGCCGGTGCCATCGGGGCTGCCGAGCCCAAAGGCCGGCTGCGCGTAGCAACCAAGTTCGTCAATGTCGCCAAGCGTTACTACGCCGAACAAGGCCGTCAGGTCGACATCATCAAGCTCTATGGCTCGATGGAGCTGGCCCCGCTGATTGGCCTGGCCGACAAGATCATCGACGTGGTCGATACCGGTAACACCTTGCGTGCCAATGGCCTGGAACCCCAGGAATTCATTGCCGCCATCAGCTCCCGTCTGGTGGTCAACAAGGCTTCGATGAAGATGCAGCACGCCCGTATTCAAGCCCTGATCGACACCCTGCGCAAAGCAGTGGAGTCGCGACACCGCGGCTGACTCACCTGCGCGGCCCGGGGTCTGTACCCTGAAGTCGCGCCCATCCATCCGTGTAAAAGCCAGAAATCTCAGGTACCCGCGCGGATGGCTTGGTAGTCTTGCGGTGCCTGTGCTGTGCAAAACCATAAACTCTAAGCATTCGCCAATTTCCGAGGCCCTCGCTATGACCGCTCCCACTGCAATTCGCCGACTCAACGCTGCTGACCCGGACTTCGCGCAGCATCTGGATCATCTGCTGAGCTGGGAAAGTGTGTCTGACGACTCGGTCAACCAGCGTGTGCTCGACATCATCAAAGCCGTACGCGAACGCGGCGACGCCGCACTGGTTGAGTTTACCCAGCGTTTTGACGGGCTGAGCGTCAAGTCGATGGCGGACTTGATTCTGCCGCGCGAACGCCTTGAGCTGGCATTGACCCGCATCACGGCCCCTCAGCGTGAAGCGCTGGAAAAAGCCGCGCAACGGGTTCGCAGCTACCACGAAAAACAGAAGCAGGAATCCTGGAGCTACACCGAAGCCGACGGCACGGTGCTGGGCCAGAAAGTCACGCCACTGGATCGTGCCGGCCTGTACGTACCGGGCGGCAAGGCGTCGTACCCGTCGTCGGTATTGATGAACGCGATTCCGGCCAAGGTGGCAGGCGTCACCGAAGTGGTGATGGTCGTGCCGACGCCCCGTGGCGAACTCAATGAACTGGTACTGGCAGCTGCCTGTATCGCCGGTGTCGACCGGGTGTTCACCATCGGCGGCGCCCAGGCGGTTGCGGCATTGGCCTACGGCACCGAAAGCGTGCCAAAAGTCGACAAGGTGGTCGGCCCCGGCAACATCTACGTTGCCACTGCCAAGCGCCACGTGTTCGGTCAGGTCGGCATCGACATGATCGCCGGCCCTTCGGAGATCCTGGTGGTGTGCGATGGCCAGACGGATCCGGACTGGATCGCCATGGACCTGTTCTCCCAGGCCGAGCATGACGAAGACGCGCAAGCGATTCTGGTCAGCCCCGACGCCGAGTTCCTCGACAAGGTGGCGGCCAGCATCGCCAAACTGCTGCCAACCATGGAGCGGGCCGAGATCATCAACACTTCGATCAATGGTCGTGGTGCGCTGATTCTGGTCAATGACATGCAGCAAGCCATAGACGTAGCCAACCGCATCGCCCCGGAGCACCTTGAGTTGTCGGTTGCCGACCCGCAAGCCTGGCTGCCGCAGATCCGCCACGCCGGTGCGATCTTTATGGGCCGTCACACCTCCGAGGCGCTGGGCGACTATTGCGCCGGTCCCAACCACGTATTGCCTACGTCCGGTACCGCGCGTTTCTCTTCGCCCCTGGGTGTGTATGACTTCCAGAAGCGCTCCTCGATCATCTTCTGCTCCGAGCAGGGCGCTTCCGATCTGGGCAAGACGGCCTCGATTCTCGCCCGTGGAGAATCACTGACCGGCCACGCCCGTAGTGCCGAATACCGGATCATTGCTGACAGCGAACAGGGGCAATAAGCATGAGTAAATTCTGGAGTCCGTTCGTTAAAGAACTGGTGCCTTACGTGCCGGGCGAACAACCCAAGCTGGCCAGACTGGTCAAGCTCAACACCAATGAAAACCCCTATGGCCCTTCGCCAAAAGCGCTGACAGCGATGCAGGCGCAGATAAACGACAATCTGCGCCTGTACCCGGACCCGAACAGTGACCTGCTCAAACAGGCGGTTGCCGAGTATTACGGCGTGCAGACCGGCCAGGTGTTTGTGGGTAACGGCTCTGACGAAGTGCTGGCCCATGTTTTCAACGGTTTGTTTCAGCACGACAAGCCGCTGCTGTTCCCGGACATCAGCTACAGCTTCTATCCGGTTTACTGCGGCCTGTATGGCATAGAGTTCGACGCGGTACCGCTGGATCAACAGTTCCAGATCCAGCCTGCGGATTACGCCAGGCCCAATGGCGGCATCATCTTCCCCAACCCCAATGCTCCGACCGGCTGCCTGCTGGCACTGGATGCTATTGAGCAAATACTCAAGGCCAGCCCGGATTCCGTGGTGGTCGTGGATGAGGCCTATATCGACTTTGGCGGCGAGACGGCCATCAGCCTGGTCGACCGCTACCCGAACCTGCTGGTGACGCAAACCCTGTCCAAGTCCCGCTCGCTGGCCGGTTTGCGTGTAGGGCTGGCGGTGGGGCATCCCGACCTGATCGAGGCGCTGGAGCGGATCAAAAACAGCTTCAACTCCTACCCGCTGGATCGCATGGCGATTGCCGGTGCGGCGGCGGCGTTCGAAGACCGTGAGTATTTCGAGCACACCTGCAAAGTCGTGATCGACAGTCGCGAGCAAGTGGTCGGGCAGCTACAGGCGCTGGGGTTCGAAGTGCTGCCATCGGCGGCGAACTTCATCTTCGCCCGTCACCCGGAACATGATGCGGCCGCGCTGGCGGCAAAATTGCGGGGGCAGGGGGTGATAGTGCGTCACTTCAAGCAACTGCGCATCGCCCAGTTCTTGCGCATCACTATCGGCACGCCGGAGCAGAATGCGGCGTTGATTGAAGGCTTGTCCGACCTGTAAACCTGCTCTCCTGCTCGCGAGTTTTTAAAAGATCGCGAGCAGGGTCGCTCCTGCAGGTTATTCCTCTTGCTGCGGCGGCTGCTCTTGCGGTGGACGCAGGCCAACCTCGGCGGTGAGCTTGATCTCTTTGCCATTGCGCATGACGACTATCGACACCTTGTCCGAAGGCTTGATGCGCGCCACTTGATTCATTGAGCGGCGGCCGTCGCTGGCCGGTGCACCGTCAATGCTCAAGATCACATCGCCCAGTTGCAGGCCGGCTTTCTGCGCCGGGCCGTCACGGAAAATCCCCGCCACCACAATCCCCGTGCGTCCGGCCAGGCCAAAGGACTCGGCCAGCTCAGCAGTCAACGGCTGCACCTCAATCCCCAGCCAGCCCCGAATCACTTGCCCGTGTTCGATGATCGACTTCATGACTTCCATCGCCAGGTTGATCGGGATCGCAAAGCCTATGCCTTGTGAACCGCCGGACTTGGAGAAGATTGCAGTGTTGATGCCGGTCAGGTTGCCATTGGCATCCACCAGTGCACCACCGGAGTTGCCGGGGTTGATCGCGGCGTCCGTCTGAATGAAGTCTTCATAGTTATTCAGCCCCAACTGATTGCGGCCGGTGGCACTGATGATGCCCATGGTAGTGGTCTGGCCGACCCCGAACGGGTTACCGATCGCCAGGGCGATGTCACCAATGCGCAGGGTGTCCGAGCGGCCGATGGTGATCGCCGGCAAGTTTTTCAAATCGATCTTGAGAACCGCCAGGTCTGTTTCCGGATCGCTGCCAATCACCCGGGCCAATGTTTCGCGGCCGTCCTTGAGTGCCACCACAATCTGGTCGGCGCCCGTTACCACGTGGTTGTTGGTCAGCAAATAGCCCTCGGGGCTCATGATGACCGCCGAACCCAGGCTGGACTCCATGCGTTTTTGCTTGGGCGCGTTATTGCCGAAGAAGTGCCGGAACTGCGGATCTTCGAACAGGGGCTTGGCGTTTTTGTTCACCACCTTGGTGGTGTACAGGTTGGCCACAGCGGGCGCCGCGCGGGTCACGGCGTCGGCATAGGTGACCGGGCCCTGCTGCACGTAAGTGGTTTGCGGGGCCTGCTGCAGATTGACGTCCTGGCTCGGCAACCCGACCCACTGCGGGTAGCGCTGAATAATCAGCATGGCGACAAGCACGCCCGCCAGTAGTGGCCAGCCGGAATAACGCAAAGCCTTAAACATTGAACTCAGTCCTGAAGGTTGCAGAGCCATCTTGACGGCCCATAATGGCGGCCATTATACGAGGGCCGAACGCCTCTGAACGCTATATTTAGGAGTCTTTTATGGCTGTTGCCCTGAGCACACTGGTAGAAGAAGCAAATCGTTACCTGAACTGCGCTGCAATCAGCGATTACTGCCCCAACGGGCTGCAGGTCGAGGGCCGGCCACAGGTGCTGCGAATCGTCAGCGGCGTGACCGCCAGCCAGGCGTTGCTGGATGCGGCAGTCGAGGCCCAGGCCGATCTGGTGCTGGTGCACCACGGTTACTTCTGGAAGGGCGAAGACCCCTGCATCACCGGGATGAAGCAGCGCCGCCTCAAAACCTTGCTCAAACACGATATCAGCCTGCTGGCGTATCACCTGCCCCTCGACCTGCACCCCGAAGTTGGCAATAACGTGCAACTGGCGCGGCAGCTGGACATCACTGTTGAAGGGCCGCTGGACCCGAACAACGCCAAAGTGGTGGGGCTGGTGGGTTCTTTGGCCGAGCCGGTGACGGCCCGTGATTTTGCCCGCCGCGTGCAAGAAGCCCTGGGCCGTGAGCCGTTGCTGATTGAAGGCAGTGCAATGATTCGCCGCGTAGGCTGGTGTACCGGTGGCGGTCAGGGTTACATCGATCAGGCGGTACTGGCCGGGGTTGATCTGTACCTGAGCGGCGAAGCGTCGGAGCAAACTTTCCACAGTGCCCGGGAAAACGACATCAGTTTCATTGCTGCCGGCCATCACGCCACCGAGCGTTATGGTGTGCAAGCCCTGGGGGACTACCTGGCCCGCCGCTTTGCGCTTGAACATTTGTTCATCGACTGTCCGAACCCGATTTAACCCTTATGCCCTCTGGGGGAGCAGCCGGTCGGCACTCGATTGCCCGCGAGCCTTCAAGATCAAAACATCGCGAGGCAAGCTCGCTCCAACAGAGGTAAAGAGGCAAACTCGTCGATCTATTCTTAGACCGTTTCGATCTAGTTGGCGCCCTCAATAGAAGAGAGCGCTGTGCTAGGATTCTCCCCTCGAACACGGCCCGCAGGCCGTTCATAAGATAGCTTTCGTGAGTAGCCATGGTCGACAAACTGACGCACCTGAAACAGCTGGAGGCGGAAAGCATCCACATCATCCGCGAGGTGGCAGCCGAGTTCGATAACCCGGTGATGCTGTACTCGATCGGTAAAGATTCTGCCGTGATGTTGCACCTTGCACGCAAGGCGTTTTTCCCTGGCAAGCTGCCGTTTCCGGTGATGCATGTCGACACCCAGTGGAAATTCCAGGAGATGTACCGCTTTCGCGACAAGATGGTTGCCGAGCTGGGCCTGGACCTGATCACTCACGTCAACCCGGACGGCGTGGCGCAAGGGATCAACCCCTTCACCCACGGCAGCGCCAAGCACACCGATATCATGAAGACCGAGGGTCTCAAGCAGGCGCTGGACAAATACGGTTTTGATGCCGCCTTTGGTGGCGCGCGCCGCGACGAAGAAAAGTCCCGTGCCAAAGAGCGCGTGTACTCTTTCCGCGACAGCAAGCACCGCTGGGATCCGAAAAACCAGCGCCCCGAGTTGTGGAACGTTTACAACGGCAACGTCAACAAGGGCGAATCGATTCGCGTGTTCCCGTTGTCGAACTGGACCGAACTCGATATCTGGCAGTACATCTATCTCGAAGGCATTCCTATTGTGCCCCTGTACTTCGCGGCCGAACGCGATGTGATCGAGAAGAACGGCACCCTGATCATGATCGACGACGAGCGCATCCTTGAGCACCTGTCTGACGAAGACAAGGCTCGCATCGTCAAGAAAAAGGTCCGTTTCCGTACGCTTGGCTGCTACCCGCTGACCGGCGCGGTGGAGTCCGAGGCTGAAACCCTGACCGACATCATCCAGGAAATGCTCCTGACCCGAACTTCCGAGCGCCAGGGCCGAGTCATCGATCACGATGGTGCCGGCTCGATGGAAGATAAAAAACGTCAGGGTTATTTCTAAGGGGTTGTCATGTCGCATGTATCTGATTTGATCAGCGAGGACATCCTCGCCTACCTGGGCCAGCACGAGCGCAAAGAGATGTTGCGCTTTCTGACCTGCGGCAACGTCGACGACGGCAAGAGCACCCTCATCGGGCGCCTGCTGCACGACTCCAAGATGATCTACGAAGATCACCTGGAAGCCATCACCCGTGACTCGAAAAAGAGCGGCACCACCGGTGACGACATCGACCTGGCGCTGCTGGTGGACGGTCTGCAAGCCGAGCGCGAGCAGGGCATCACCATTGACGTGGCGTACCGTTATTTCTCGACCGCCAAGCGTAAATTCATCATTGCCGACACCCCGGGCCATGAGCAGTACACCCGCAACATGGCCACCGGTGCTTCGACCTGTGACCTGGCGATCATTCTGGTGGATGCCCGTTACGGCGTGCAGACCCAGACCCGTCGCCACAGCTTCATCGCTTCGTTGCTGGGCATCAAACACATCGTGGTGGCCATCAACAAGATGGACCTCAAGGACTTCGATCAGGGTGTTTTCGAGTCGATCAAGGCCGATTACCTGAAGTTCGCCGAAGGCTTGCAGATGAAGCCCACCAGCATGCACTTTGTGCCGATGTCTGCCCTCAAGGGCGACAACGTGGTGAACAAAAGCGAGCGCTCGCCGTGGTACACCGGCCAGTCGCTGATGGAAATTCTTGAGACCGTTGAAGTGGCGGCCGATCGCAACCTCACCGACCTGCGCTTCCCGGTGCAGTACGTGAACCGTCCCAACCTGAACTTCCGTGGCTTTGCCGGTACGCTGGCCAGCGGCATCGTGCGCAAGGGCGACGAAATTGTGGTGCTGCCGTCGGGCAAGAGCAGCCGGGTCAAATCCATCGTCACCTTTGAAGGTGAACTGGAACACGCCGGTCCGGGTCAGGCGGTGACGCTGACCATGGAAGACGAGATCGACATCTCCCGTGGCGACCTGTTGGTGCATGCCGACAACCAGCCGCTGGTGACCGACAACTTTGAGGCCATGCTGGTGTGGATGGCTGAAGAGCCGATGTTGCCGGGCAAGAAATACGACATCAAGCGTGCCACCAGCTATGTGCCGGGTTCGATCGCCAGCATCGTCAACAAGGTCGATGTAAACACCCTGGAAGAAGGCCCGGCCAGTGCCTTGCAGCTGAACGAGATCGGTAAGGTCAGGATCAGCCTCGATGCACCGATTGCGCTGGATGGCTATGCCAGCAACCGCACCACGGGCTCATTCATTATTATCGATCGCCTGACCAACGGCACCGTCGGCGCGGGCATGATTGTCGCCCAGCCGCAGAGCCATGGCAGCGCGACCCATCATGGTGAACTGGCCCATGTGACCACCGAGGAGCGGGCCCAGCGTTTTGGCCAGCAACCGGCCACCGTGCTGTTCAGCGGTCTCTCCGGGGCGGGCAAAAGCACCCTGGCCTACGCCGTTGAGCGCAAGCTGTTCGATATGGGGCGTGCAGTGTTCGTACTGGATGGCCAGAACCTGCGCCACGACCTGAACAAGGGCTTGCCCCAGGATCGTGCCGGGCGTACCGAGAACTGGCGTCGTGCTGCCCATGTGGCGCGTCAGTTCAACGAAGCCGGTTTGTTGACCCTGGCCGCGTTCGTGGCTCCGGATGCCCTGGGCCGTGAAGAGTCCAAGGCACTGATCGGTGATGATCGCCTGCTGACCGTCTATGTGCAGGCATCTCCGGCCGTATGTGCCGAGCGTGACCCGCAAGGGCTGTATGCAGCCGGTGGCGATAACATCCCGGGAGAATCTTTCCCGTATGACGTGCCGTTGAATGCCGATCTGGTGGTCAATACGCAATCGCTGTCGCTGGATGAAAGTGTGAAGCTGGTACTGGAGCTGTTGCGCAAACACGGCGCTATCTAAGCCGTACGAAAAAGCCCGCCACCGAGTACTCGGTGGCGGGCTTTTTTATGCGCGTGTATTTCCCCTCTGCAGGAGCGAGCTTGCTCGCGATCTATTTCGGGCACGCGAGCATGGGGATAGCTCAGGCGCCGGGGTATTTGCGATGCAACTCGTCCAGCAGCCGGTCCTTGTTTTCCCACAAGGTATTGATCCAGCTCTGAAACGCCCGCTTGTACTCAGGGTCCTGGTCGTAGTTTTTACCGATAAACCCGGCCGGGATTCTCAGCTCTTCGAAATCCACCACCACCTCCCGCACGTTGCCGCACAGCAGATCCCAATAACCCGGTCTGCCGCCTGGGTAGTGGATCGTCACGTTGATGATCGATTGCAGCTGTTCGCCCATCGCATCCAGGACAAAGGCAATGCCGCCGGCCTTGGGCTTGAGCAGGTAGCGAAACGGGGAGTTCTGCTGCGCGTGTTTGGCCTCGGTAAAGCGTGTGCCTTCAACGAAATTGAAAATCGCTACCGACTGGTTTTTAAACTTGGCGCAGGTTTTACGGGTGGTGGCCAGGTCCGCGCCTTTTTTCTCCGGGTGTTTGTCCAGGTAAGCCTTGGTGTAGCGCTTCATGAACGGGAAGCCCAGAGCCCACCACGCCAGACCGATCACCGGGACCCAGATCAGCTCCTGCTTGAGGAAGAACTTGAGCGGACGAATACGTTTGTTGAGCACGTACTGCAGCACCATGATGTCAACCCAGCTCTGGTGGTTGCTGGTGATCAGGTAGGAGTGCTGGTAGTCCAGCCCCTCAAGGCCTTCGATGTGCCAGCGGGTCTTGCGCAGTAAATCCATCCAGCGCGAATTGTTGCTGATCCAGGCTTCGTGGATCCGGCGCATCAACTCGTCGGTCACACGCTGCGCCGCCGGGAATGGCAGGCACAGCTTGAAAATGGCAACTACGAACAGCGGCGTGCAACACAGGATAGTGTTGATCGCCAGTAGCAATGAAGCGATGACGCCGCGTAACGGCGCAGGCAGGAAATCCAGCATTTACACATCCATAGGTCGGTTGGCGGCTTGAATCGCCGTGAGGGCGATGGTGTAGACAATGTCGTCGACTTGCGCGCCGCGAGGCAGATCATTTACCGGTTTGCGCAGACCTTGCAGCATAGGCCCAAGGCTGACGCAATCGGCGCTGCGCTGTACCGCCTTGTGCGTGGTGTTGCCGGTGTTCAGGTCCGGGAACACAAAGACCGTCGCCCGGCCCGCCACTTTGCTGTCGGGGGCCAGTTGTCTGGCGACCGCTTCATTGGCAGCGGCGTCATATTGCAGAGGCCCGTCGATCAGCAACGAATGCTGGGCCTCATGGGCCAGCAGGGTGGCTTCGCGTACTTTTTCGACCTCTTCGCCACTGGCCGATTCGCCGCTGGAGTAGCTGATCATTGCCACCCGCGGGGTGATGCCGAAGGCGGCGGCCGAGTCGGCGCTTTGCAAGGCAATTTCGGCCAGTTCACTGGCGGACGGATGCGGGTTCATCACGCAGTCGCCATATACCAGCACTTGTTCGGGAAACAGCATGAAGAACACCGATGACACCAGGGTGCAGCCAGGTGCCGTCTTGATCAGTTGCAGGGCCGGGCGGATGGTGTTGGCGGTCGAGTGAATAACCCCGGAAACCAGCCCGTCCACTTCGTCCAGGGCCAGCATCATGGTGCCGATCACCACGGTGTCCTCCAGCTGTTGCTCGGCCATCGGCGCATTGATGCTTTTGGTTTTACGCAGCGCCACCATCGGTTCGACGTAACGCCCGCGAATCAGGTCCGGGTCCAGAATCTCCAGCCCTTCAGGCAGCTCGAAACCGTGGGCCTTGGCCACTGCCAGAACCTCTTCAGGTTTGGCCAGCAATACGCAGCGGGCAATTCCGCGGGCATGGCAAATGGCAGCCGCCTGCACGGTCAATGGCTCGCTGCCCTCGGGCAGGACGATGCGCTTGTTGGCTTGCTGGGCCCGCTGGATCAGTTGATAGCGGAACACCGCCGGGGTCAGGCGCATTTCCCGCGGGGTGCCGCAGCGTTGATGCAGCCAGTTGGCGTCCAGATGGCCGGCAACAAAATCGGTGATGATTTGCGCGCGCTCGCGGTCATCAATCGGGATTTCCTTGTTCAGCTGGTTGAGCTGGTTCGCCGTGTCATAGGATCCTGTACTCACTGACAGCACCGGCAGCCCGGCCTGCAGCGCGCCACGGCACAGTTCCATAAGGCGCGGGTCGGGCTTGGTGTCGCTGGTCAGCAGCAGACCGGCCAGCGGCACGCCATTCATGGCCGCCAGGCTGACAGCCAGAATAATGTCATCGCGATCGCCGGGGGTAACCACCAGCACCCCGGGTTTGAGCAGTTGCAAGGTGTTGAGTACGGTGCGGGCGCACAGAATGATTTTCGACATGCGCCGGGTTTCGTAGTCCCCGGCATTCAGCACCTGGGCACCCAGCAGGTCGGCCACGTCGCGGGTGCGTGGCGCGTTGAGTTCGGGTTGGTAAGGAATGCAGCCCAGCAGTCTGAAATCGCCACTGCGCAGCAACGGCGAGTGCTCTTTGAGGCGCGCCGAAAAAACTTCCATGCTTTCGTCGGTGCGCACCTTGTTGAGGATCACGCCGAGCACTTTCGGATCTTTGGGGCCACCAAACAACTGTGCCTGCAATTCAACCCGGCCGGAGAGCTCGGTCAGCACTTCGTTTTCCGGGGCCGACACCAGGATCACCTCGGCATCCAGGCTCTTGGCCAGGTGCAGGTTGACCCGTGCGGCGTAACTGGCGGTGCGGGTGGGCACCATGCCCTCAACGATCAGTACATCTTTACCAATGGCTGCTTCTTGATAAAGGCTGATGATTTCTTCGAGCAGTTCATCCAGTTGGCCGTCACCCAGCATGCGTTCCACATGGGCCAGCCCCAAAGGGGTTGGCGGCTTGAGACCGTGGGTGCGGGCGATCAGTTCGGTCGAGCGCTCAGGGCCGATATCACCCGGATGCGGCTGGGCAATCGGCTTGAAAAAGCCGACTTTCAACCCCGCGCGCTCCAGCGTGCGAACCAGTCCGAGGCTAATAGATGTCAGGCCCACACCGAAATCAGTGGGGGCAATAAAGAAAGTTTGCATGCGAGCTTCCTGACGTGGCAGTGCAGGGCAGCGTCCGATGTGCGGGACGGGTGCCTGAATCAATTGCCAAGATTAGCGCTATCTGCGTCTTGAGCACACCAGCCACAGGTAAAGGGCTGACCTATTTTTTTCTGGCGTTGCTGCGGGTCAAGGACCCAGGGCCTGGATTGCCAGGGTGGCTGGTGACGAAGGTGCTGGGTATGGCCACATGACAACACTGCGACCCAGTGCTGCTCTTCATCTTGACGCCAGCCAATGATCGTTGAAGTTTTCAAAGTTATCCGTTGGTCTTTGTTGTATTCGCTTTCGGGCGATTGCTTGGTTAGACTTGCGAACTCACTTATTTTTTTGCAAAAGGTCTCGCCCCATGACGATCGCCGCCAACAAGGCTGTCTCCATCGAATATACCCTGACCAACGACGATGGTGATGTCATCGATAGCTCTGCCGGCGGTGCACCGCTGGTTTACCTGCAAGGCGCAGGTAACATCATTCCGGGTCTGGAAAAGGCGCTTGACGGCAAGGCCGTTGGTGAAGAACTGACAGTGACCGTTGAACCTGAAGACGCTTACGGCGAGTACTCTGCCGAACTGGTCAGCACCTTGAGCGCCAGCATGTTCGAAGGCGTAGACACACTGGAAGTGGGCATGCAGTTCCACGCTTCCGCGCCGGACGGCCAGATGCAGATCGTGACTATCCGTGATCTGGACGGTGACGACGTAACTGTAGACGGCAACCACCCGTTGGCAGGCCAGCGCCTGACCTTCAAGGTCAAGGTTGTTGCTGTACGTGACGCGAGCGAAGAAGAAGTTGCTCACGGTCACGTGCACGGTGAAGGCGGTCATCAGCACTGATCACTGCTGCTACGCTCAATTGCGAGCTAGCCAGAAAAAGGCGCCTACGGGCGCCTTTTTGCTTTTTGAAGAATATGGCAATCGGCACTTCAGGCGATTGTTTATACATGGCCCGGGAATTCAGGAGTTTGTCATGAGCGCTTTTCACGAACTTAATCTCCACGCACTGGACGGCAAGCCGCTGCTCCTGGAAACCTTCAAAGACCAGGTTGTGCTGGTGGTGAACGTTGCCTCGAAATGTGGATTGACCCCGCAATATGCCGCGCTGGAAAACCTTTATCAGCAGTACAAGGCCAGGGGCTTCAGGGTGCTGGGGGTGCCCTGCAACCAGTTCGCCGGGCAAGAACCGGGCACTGAAGAGCAAATCCGCGAATTTTGCAGCCTGAACTATGGCGTGACTTTCGAACTGAGCGCCAAGCTGGACGTAAACGGTCCGGAGCGTCATCAGCTGTATCGCTTGCTGGCCGGCGAAGGGGCAGAGTTCCCGGGTGACATCAGCTGGAACTTCGAGAAATTTCTGGTGGGGCCGGACGGCCGCGTGCTCGAACGCTTTTCACCGCGTACCGCACCGGACGATGCGACGGTTATTCAGGCGATTGAAAAAGCCCTGTCTTAAACCGGCACTTCGACGGCGCCGGTGCAGCCCCGGGCAGCCCGCAGCAAATGGCCTTCGAACTGCTCGATGATGCCCTGCCAGCTTTGACGGCTGGCATGCCGGCGGGCATTGAGACGAATGGTGCGCAGGGTTTCCGGGTCTTCGAGCAGCCAGCAGGCGGCTTCAAGCCAGGCATACTCATCACCCGGCATGGCCAGCACGCCGTTATAGCCATGGCGAATATGCTGGCCGGCAGCGGCCTCGTCATAGGCCACGACCCCCAGCCCCGAGGCCTGGGCTTCAAGCACCACGTTGCCAAAGGTCTCGGAAAGGCTTGGAAATAAAAACACATCTGCGCTGGCGTAATGGTTGGCCAGGGCTTCTGCGCACTGCACCCCGCAAAAAACCGCCTCGGGCAACGATGCCTCGAGAGCAGCCCGCTTTTGTCCGTCACCGACCACAATCAACTTGAAGCGCCGTGCCGGATAGCGTGCTTGCAATGCGTCAAGGCAACGTTTGAGGGCTCCGAGGTTTTTTTCCGGTGCCAGGCGCCCGACATGTAGCAGCGCAATATCGTTTTCCCTCAGGCCCCAACTTTGGCGCAAAGACATTTGTCGTCTGGACGGACTGAACAGCTGACTGTCGACGCCGCGGGCGAGTAACTCCAGCCGCTCGAAATGTCTGCGCGTCAGTTCCAGGCGCTGGCTGGCACTGGGCACCAGGGTCAGGCTGGAGCGGTTATGGAACCAGCGCAGATAGCGGGTCAGGGCGCGGCTGAAGAAGGTCAAACCATATTGGTTGAAGTACTGTTGAAAGTTGGTGTGAAAACCGCTGACCACCGCGATGCCCAGGCGTCGGGCAACACGCAATGCACACAATCCCAATGGCCCTTCAGTCGCGATGTACACCACATCCGGGCGCTGCTGCTGCCAGCGTCTGGTCAGCCTGTGGGTCGACGTCATGCCCCATTGCAGACCCGGATACCCCGGCAAAGGCCAGCCCCGACATAGCATCAGCGTCGGGGTACTGCGCTGGTTGGCATCCTCAGTCTGGCGCGGGCGCACCACTTCCACGAGATGATTGCGCGCACGCAAGCCGTCACTCAAATGGCTGAGGGTATTGGCCACTCCATTGATTTCGGGCGAGAAGGTTTCAGTGATCAGGGCTATGTGCAGGGCTGTTGTCATGACCTCAGTGTCAGGTACAGCCATGTCGACAATATGTCAGCGCCATGTTGGATTTATGACGCGGGCAAAAATAATAGCTGCAGGTGCCTCGCGTCAGAGCATTGCGAGGCCCCTGCAGTGATCAGGCTCTGGTTCTGGCCAGTGCTTCGTCGCCCCGCTCACGCACCCAGAACAGTGTCGCGCCTGCGACAGCGGCCGGCATCATCAGAATGTTGACCACCGGAATCAGCAGCACCAGATACACGATCCCGCCAAAGCTCAGGCTCTGCCAGCGCTTTTCACGCAGCCAGGCGAGCATCTCATTCCACCCAAGCTTGTGGTTGTCCGCCGGGTAGTCGATGTACTGGATGGCCATCATCCAGACCCCGAAAATCAGCCACAGGGGCGCGGCTACCAAATTGAGCACCGGAATAAACGACAGGATCAGCAGCGCAATCGCCCGCGGCAGAAAATAGCCCAGCTTGCGCATTTCACGGGCCAGGGTGCGTGGCACCATGGCGATCAGTTCGCCCCAGCTAAAAGGCGGCGAGTTATCCACCCCGCGCACCACAGCTTCGACTTTTTCCGAGAGAAAACCGTTGAAAGGGGCAGCAATGATATTGGCGAGCATGGTGAAGGTGAAAAACACCATCAACGCCACCAGCACCACGAACAGCGGCCACAATAAATAGTTGAGGAAGCTGAGCCAGTGGGGCAGCGACGGCATCAGGGCATCGACCCACAGGCTGAACTGGTGCCCGGCGAAATAAATCAGCCCGACGAACAGCACCAGATTGATCAGCAGTGGCAACAGCACGAACAGGCGCAGGCCAGGGCTGAGGACCAACTTGAGGCCTTCACGCAAGTACTGTGGGCCAGAGAGAACGGGTGCGGGCATAGTGTGCTCCGAGCAGTGGAAAACCGGGCGACCTTAACGGCTTTATCTGTAGGGCGAAAGTCTTGCGTAAGAATCGACAATTGCTGTAACAAAGACGTCCAGGCATCTATTTGACTACATAGAGACCAGCTATGAGCTGGATTGTTATTGCGTATTTCCTTACTCTCTGCGGCCTCTATACGCTGCACCTATATTTTTCAGGATCTGCGTGTTTCAGGCGTTGCCTGAGCAGGTTTGCGATTTCTTTTTATTCCAGCCGGTCAATCGGCGTTCCGACCCGGTTTCGACACGGGCGGTCATAGGAGTGAGTCATGTCTGAAGTACGTCATTCGCGTGTGATTATTCTGGGTTCCGGCCCTGCCGGTTACAGCGCCGCGGTCTACGCGGCCCGCGCCAACCTCAAACCACTGCTGATCACGGGCATGCAGGCTGGCGGTCAACTGACCACCACCACCGAAGTCGATAACTGGCCGGGGGATGTTCATGGCCTGACCGGTCCGGTCTTGATGGAACGCATGCGCGAACACGCCGAGCGTTTTGAAACCGAGATCGTGTTTGATCATATCAACGCCGTTGATCTGAAAAACAAACCGTTCAGCCTTACCGGCGACAGCGGTGTTTACACCTGCGATGCGTTGATCATTGCAACAGGCGCCAGCGCCCGTTACCTGGGTCTGCCGTCTGAAGAAGCGTTCATGGGCAAAGGCGTTTCCGCCTGTGCCACCTGTGACGGTTTCTTCTACCGCAACAAGCCTGTGGCTGTGGTTGGCGGTGGCAACACCGCTGTTGAAGAGGCG
The DNA here is from genome assembly GCF_003994535.1 of Pseudomonas sp. PAMC 29040. NCBI lineage: Bacteria > Pseudomonadati > Pseudomonadota > Gammaproteobacteria > Pseudomonadales > Pseudomonadaceae > Pseudomonas > Pseudomonas sp. PAMC 29040. The sequence continues at coordinate 351,036 of NZ_RZAA01000004.1, read as the reverse complement.
CTGTACCTGGCCAACATCGCCAGCAAGGTGACTCTGGTTCACCGTCGCGAAACATTCCGCGCCGAGAAGATCCTGATCGACAAGCTGCACGCACGTGTGGCTGAAGGCAAGATCGAGCTCAAGCTCAACGCCACCCTGGACGAAGTGCTGGGTGACAACATGGGTGTGACCGGTGCGCGCCTGAAAAACAACGATGGCAGCTTTGACGAGCTGAAAGTCGACGGCGTCTTCATTGCCATCGGCCACACGCCGAACACCTCGTTGTTTGAAGGCCAGCTGGAACTCAAGGATGGCTACATGGTTGTGCAGGGCGGCCGTGAAGGCAACGCTACTGCCACCAGCATCGAAGGTGTGTTTGCGGCCGGCGACGTGGCTGACCACGTCTACCGTCAGGCCATCACTTCGGCAGGTGCAGGCTGCATGGCTGCACTGGACGCCGAGCGCTACCTGGATGGCCTGCAGAACGCGCAGTTCTGACAGTTTGCGACATAAAAAAACCGGCTTCGGCCGGTTTTTTTGTGTGCGGCAAATTGTAGGAGCGAGCTTGCTCGCGAGATTTTCAGAGCAGCAAAGAAGAGCTCGCGAGCAAGCTCGCTCCTACAGGGTCAACGGCGGGGCGGTGAATTCAACCCCGGCCAGACCATGGGCGATCAACCCGCGGATGTTGCTGTGGTCCGTGCCGTCCGGAGTCGCCACCACCGAGCGATAGTGCTCGCCGAAAGCCAGCAGTGCTTCTTTATCGCTCAGGCCTTCCAGCAGGGCCAGACCCAGTGTTTTGCACGAGCCCTCATTCTGCCCGGCCGCGTTCTCTACACCACCATTGGTGAAGGCTTGTGGCTGGTAATCGTAGTGCGCTGCGATAAACGCCAGGGTATCGGCGAACAGGTGCTCGCCGCTGTTGAGGCTGGCGCGCAGGGTATTCAAATCAGTCATGCTTTTTTCCTGTAGCGAAGGCCGCAGCCTGTTCGGCGCTGGCTTCTTTCTGGTATTGGGATTTCCACTCGGCATAAGGCATGCCGTACACCACTTCACGGGCGTCATCGAGGCTGAGGTCGATCTGACGCTCGTCCGCCGCTGCCTTGTACCACTTGGACAGGCAATTACGGCAAAAACCCGAGAGGTTCATCAGGTCAATGTTCTGCACGTCCTTGCGGCTGTCCAGGTGCGCAACCAGGCGACGAAAGGCGGCGGCTTCGAGTTCAAGGCGTTCTTGGGGCGTCATGGGATTCACCGACATTTAAAGGGTGGGTGCCTGGCGGCTTGCCGCCAGCGTAATTGAAACCGATTCGGCGAAGCGCAACGCGTGCGGCTTGTCGACTTCGACTTCGGCGTACAGAACGGCGCCATTGGCCATGACCAGATCCAGCAGTTCCTGGGTCAGACGCTCAAGCAGGGCGAAGCGGTTGTCTTCGACATGCTGGATCACCGCTTTGGTGATGGTCCGGTAATTGAGGGCGTGATCGATATCGTTGTCACGCACGGCTTGCTGGGCGGCATAGAGGATGGTGAGGTTGATCAATACATCCTGCTTGTTGAGGATTTCTTCCTCGTTGATCCCGATGTACGTGCGCAGACACAGGTCTTTGACGCGGATGCGGGCCATTCCTGGCTGAAGTTGTGGCATTAAGACTTGCTCCGTCCTATCAATTGCAGGAACTCCATGCGGGTGCTGGATTCGCGAAATGCGCCGAGCATGACCGAGGTGTTCATGGTTGAGTTCTGTTTTTCTACGCCGCGCATCATCATGCACATGTGCCGGGCTTCAATCACCACTGCAACACCGGCGGCCTGGGTAATGTCCTGAATGGCATCGGCGATTTCCCGGGTCAGGTTTTCCTGGATTTGCAGGCGGCGGGCGAACATGTCGACGATGCGGGCAATTTTCGACAGGCCCAGCACTTTGCCGGTCGGGATATAGGCCACATGCGCCTTGCCAATGAACGGCAGCAAATGATGCTCGCACAGCGAATACAGCTCGATGTCGGAGACGATCACCATTTCATCGCTGTCCGAGGCAAACAGGGCGCCATTGACGATGGTTTCAACGCTTTGTTCGTAACCATGACACAGGTACTGCATGGCTTTTGCTGCGCGTTCGGGGGTGTCGAGCAAGCCTTCGCGGTCAGGGTTTTCACCGAGACCGATGAGGATCTCGCGATATTGCTCAGGCAGTGTTGCGCTCATGAAGTACTTCCTCGGGGACGGCTATTTGAGATGCCGGCCGCCATTGACGGTCAAGGTGGTGCCGGTCACATACGGGTTATCCAGCAGGTAGCGCAGGCTCTGATAAATCACCTCGGCGCCGGGTTCAATCCCCAGCGCCGACTTGGCCAGGGTGCTGGCGCGGTACGCCGCGTCATCGTCCGGGTTGAACATCAGCAAGGCCGGGGCAATGCCGTTGACTTTGATGCGTGGCGCCAGTTTAGCGGCGAATGACAGGGTCAGGCTGTCGAGCCCGGCCTTGGTCGCGCAATAGGCAATATGCTTGCTGCTGCCCTTGCGGGTGACATCGTCGCTGATATGCACAATGTCCGCCGGAGTCGAGCGCTCCAGCAGTTCAGTGCAGTGCAGGTTGATCAGGTAGGGGGCGAGCATGTGCACGCTGAACATTTGCGTGAAGGCCGCGGTCTGGTCGTCGACGGTATCCACAAGCCAGGCCGAGGCATTATGGACGATGGCCCGCAGCGAGTCAGTGTGGCTTTTCAGGCGCTGGATAAAATCGAGAATACCTTCTTCGTTTGAAAAGTCGGCAAACAGCGTCGTGGCGCCCAGTTCGCGCAAGGCTTGTACGCCGGGTTTTTCACTGCGGTAGGTGATGATCACCCCATGACCGTCCGCCAGCAGTTGCCTGGCGCAATGCAAACCAATGCGCTGGCCAGCGCCAGTGATCAGAATCGGTGCAGAAGGAGAGGGCATGACGGACTCGGTGAGGTAAGGCCGGAAACTGTCGCGGCGTAGTAGCAAAACTATACCAGCGTCCGCGACGTAACGGCCAAGCCCGAATCCGGGTTTAGCTGCGATGGGATGCGATTGCGCCGGCCGGCGGCTTGTTTGGAAGGCTGTGAAGCCAGTTGGCCAGCAAGTGGGTTGAGAGTGGAATAAACCAGAACACCATCAGCGGGGTCAGGGCCAGGGTGCTGACAAATATGCGTGGCAGCAAACTCAGCTCGCCCAGCAGCGGGCCCAGTACAAAGTTGAACAGCAGTGACACCGGAAAGAAAGCCAGCCAGATGGCCACCGCTTGCTTCCAGCGGGGCGGGCGCTGACCGGTGGCACCGAACCAGCCATCGATACCCTTCACGCGGCGCTCTGAAGGATGGGCAAACAGGTCACTGCCACGCAGCAACCAGGCCTTGCGCGAGACCGAGTGTTCCCAGGCGTGGAGGGTGGCTTCGTCGGCAAAGCGGAAAATGATCTGAAACTCGTCATCGCCCGCAGGCGGGGCCAGAACGCCGGAGCCCAGGTAGCCGGGAAAGTCTGTGGCCAATTGTTCACCCTCATGCAGCCAGGCGATCAATTCCTGATAGCGGCCTTCAGCGACACGGCGTGCAACCAGCAAGGTGACAGGAGTGGTAGACATTGTGTATCTCCAGAAGGCTGATGCTGCCCGGGTAGGGCAGCCACAAAACACAGCACCGGGGTGGTGGGCCGTGTTCTGGAAAACAAGCAAGGATTGTTCCTCCTGAGCTCTTTTGCGCCGGTTTGTATCGCTGACAAGTCTGATCCCGCAAAGCATCGTGAAAATCCCGGCCCCTGTTTGAGCACCAGATGACGCGATGAGGCGTAGAATCCCCTGCATATCCTCTTGGTCCTTGCCCTCCAATGCCCGTGATTACTGAACTTGAGCCCGTAGCGTTATCTGCCGATTGCCCTGAACAGCAAGGCTTGTATCCGATCAGGGAAGTCGCGCGGCTCACAGGCATCAACCCGGTGACCCTGCGCGCCTGGGAGCGGCGCTACGGTCTGATCCAGCCAACGCGCACCATAAGCGGGCATCGTCTGTACTCCGTGACCGATATTGAGACAGTGCGCCGGGTCATGGGCTGGCTGGAGCGCGGGGTGGCCGTCAGCAAAGTCGCGCAGTTACTGGCCAACGACTCTGCACATGAGCGCCCGCAGCCTGTCGCCAATGAGCACCGTGAATGGCAATGCCGTGCAGGGGCTGCGCTGAGTGCATTCAACGAGCCCGAGCTGGAACGCCTGTACGGGCAGATTTATTCCGGTTACCCGGCAGAAACCGTTTTCCAGGATATTTTTCTGCCGCTGTGGCAGCAACTGCTCAGGGGGCGGGATGAGTTCGGCCGTACCAGTGAATGGCTGATGCTGGACGGGTTCCTGCGCGCACGGGTACAGCACCGGCTGCAGATGCAGGCGGCACAAGCCGCACAGTGTGTGGTGATGGTTGCAGTGCCGGAGCTGTGTCATGAGCTGGAGCTGCTGGTCGCCGGCTTGCTCCTGAGCCGCCACGATCGGGTGGTCAGGGTGTTGGCGACAGGGCAGCCACTGGACGAGCTTGCGCTGATTTGCGAGAAGATCAGGCCCCAGGCCGTTGTGCTGTTTGCTCAGCGTACCCTGGGCGCCGCGCACCATCGGCGGCTGACGCGGTTGGCGCCCAGCCTGAACTGTCCGCTGTTTTTGGCAGGTGAGGCTGTGCACACGGCGCAAGAGGCGCTGCAGGGAACATCGGTTGTCTGTTTGGGGCGCCAGGCTGCTGGGGTGAGTCAGCAGCTGGATGCTGAACTCAAGGGGCGCTGAGGGCTATGAGCTGTGAAATGCCGGATGCGCCAGACGATGCTGTTGCAGGATGAACTGGCGCAGACGCTCGGTCTGGCCTTTATCGTGCTGGCCAAGCCGGTAGGCATACAGGCCTGATTCGGTCTTGCGCTCCAGCGTGCCGCGTACGGCGATCCGTTCATAGCCCACGGGGCTGAACCATTGGGCAAACTGACGCGGTGGCTGACTGTTGTTGCGCACCTCTACCAGCAGTCCCTTGAACGATACCTGGGTGACCCACAGGTTTCCGGGTCTGGCCCGAATATTCTCCAGTGCCACCGGTTCTTCCAGGGTCAGGCGCCACGGGCGGCCAAGGGGCCCGTCTTCAAAAATGCTCGGCGCTCCCAGCTGCAAATGCTGTGCATGGAACTCGTCTTCCACCAGGCTTAACGGAAAGCTCATTTGCTGGTCGGCAAATTGCGCCTGGATCGTGACTTGTTCATGGGCGGCCAGGCGGGTGAGCAGATCACGTATTTGCGAGACCCCTTTAACCGTGAGGCTCGACGAAGCGTCCCGCTGATTGAGCTGCGGGTTCTGATGCATCGTCTGGATAAAATCCAACTCGTCCTGAGTCAGAAGGGTCTCGTGGGACATTATCTGGCTCGTAAATTAGCGTTACAAATCAGCGCAGGTGAGACTAAGACCCTCAATTCTGTGTTTTGTTAACTCCGTTCGTCGCCTTGAGCGCCTGGAGTTCGGCTTTTACCCCGGCCAGTTCGGCTTCCAGTTGCGCAACCCGCTGTTGGGCTTTGACCTGGGCCGTGACATCTTTTTGCACGCCAATAAAATAGGTGAGCTGATCGTTCTCGTTAAACACGGGGGTGATCGACAGCTCGTTCCAGAAATGCGCACCATCCTTGCGATAGTTGCGCAGTATCTGGCGAGTCGGCTGGCCGCTGGCGATGGCATCGCGGATCAATTGCAGGCCGGTTTGATCGCGGTCACCGGCCTGCAAAAAGCGACAGTCCTGATACAAAATATCGTCGCTGCTGTAACCGGTGAGCGTTTCAAACGCCTTGTTCACGTAAATCAGAATGTTGTCTTCGCCTTCCTGTTCGGCAATCACAATGCCGTCCTGGGACGCGTCCACCATGCGTTGCAACAAGCGGGAAGTAATCATCGTGGGGTTCTCCGGAGGGGCGGCAAAGTGCTGGCATTTTAAGCCGGTCGCAGGTGCAGTCTACGTGCCATCACCGAAAGCTGCGCCTCACCTGCTAATATCCCGGACTTTTAGTCAGTTACAGGATCAGATTGATGAAAGTCGCCATCCTTTCCGGCTCGGTGTACGGCACCGCAGAAGAAGTCGCCCGCAACGCCAGACAACTGCTGACCGATGCCGGCTTTGAGGTTTTGCTCAATCCTCGCGCCCGCCTGGCAGATATTCAGGCCTTCGCTCCTGAAGCCTTTTTGGCCGTCACCTCGACCACGGGCATGGGCGAGCTGCCCGACAACCTGATGCCGTTGTACTGCGAGATCCGTGATCTGCTGCCGGCCGCCTGGCGTGGCTTGCCCGGTGCCGTGATCGCCCTCGGTGATGAAAGTTATGGCGACACTTTCTGCGGCGGCGGCGAGCAAATCCGTGAGCTGTTCGCAGAGCTGGGGCTGCGCGAGGTGCAGCCCATGCTGCGCCTGGACTCCAGCGTCACCGTTACCCCGGAAGAGGACGCCGAGCCCTGGCTGCAGGACTTGATCAAGGCACTGACGCAATAACCGGCCGCTCGCGCAGCAGCTCCAGCCAGGCTTGGGCTGCCCGCGACAAATAAGCCCCGTCGCGCCAGATAAAGGCGATATCCCAGCGCAGGTAATCCGGCGCGATCAGCTTCAAACGCACGACCCCCGGCCGTACCAGAGCCCGGGCCACCACGCTGGGCAGCAGCACCACGCCTTGTCCGGCGGCCACCAGCGCCACTAAAAAATCCGATTGCCCGCTGCGGCCACCTTCTTTGGGTGTGAAGCCCGATTGATGGCACGCCTGCAGCAAACGCTCGTTGAGCATGAAGCTGCGCTGGTAGAGCAAAAACGGTGTATCGGCCAATTGCTCCAGACGCACGCTGCCGTCCTGTGCAAGCGGATGATCCTCCGGCAGCAGCGCATCCAGCGGTTCATCGCAAAACGGTTGATAGCCGAACAGCGGGTTTTTCGGGGTCAGACTGCCGCCCAGCTCCAGTTCTCCGCTCATCACCGCCTGCTCAATATGCATGCTGCCGCCTTCGAGCAGTTGCACCTGAATATTGGGGTAACGCCGCCGGTACTCGGCAAACAGGCTGGCGAACAAGGTATTACTGCCCAGTAGCGGCAGCCCTACCCGTAACTCGCCCCGGGTTAACTGGCTCAAGTCGTCCAGCTCGCTGAGCAGCTCATTGTGCAGGCGCAGCATGCCTTCTGCGCGCTGCAGCACCACATTTCCCGCCGCCGTCAGGCGCACCTGCGAACCCAGGCGATCGAACAGTGGCGTGCCAAGGTTCTGCTCAAGTTGCGCCACCTGTTTACTCACCGCTGACTGGCTGATATGCAGCAGATGGGCGGCCTGGGTAAACCCGCCCTGACGCGCCACTTCAACGAATGTGCGCAGTTGTTTGAATTCCATGTGCGTGATTCCGTTTTGGAATAGCTTCCAGTCTAACAATTCGTTTTAGGGATGGAAGGCCTGTCTTTAAACTGAAGTCCAGTCTGCACTGGAACCCATATGAAACGCTTCGATGTAAAACGCTTTGCCCGTCTGGTCAGTGAGGTGGCGGTATTGCTGGCCATTTATTTTCTCGGCTGTCAGATCGCGGCGTGGTGGCACCTGCCAATACCCGGCGGGGTGATTGGCATGGCCTTGCTGCTGCTGGCATTTGCCCTGGGGCTGATCAACCCGGCGACCCTGCAATTGGGTGCCGGGGTATTGATGGCCGAAATGTTGCTGTTCTTCATTCCGGCGCTGATGAGCCTGCTCGACTACGGCGCACTGGTACGCGATGACGGATGGCGGATATTGCTGGTGATCGGGGTCAGCACCTTGTTGGTCATGGTGGTGACCGCCTTTACCGTCGAAGCCGTATGCCGCTGGAGATTGCGCCATGAAGTTTGAATGGATGCCTGTGTTCTGGCTGATCCTCACCCTCGGGGCCTACGGTCTGAGCCGCTGGCTGTACCGGCGCACCGGGCGCTATCTGCTGTCGCCGCTGATTCTGGTGCCTGCCCTGTTGCTCGCAGTGGCCGTACCGCTACACACCGCCTATGCCGAGTACTCAAGCGATACCCATTGGTTGATGCTGGTATTGGGCCCGGTGACAGTGGCCTTCGCCGTGCCGATCTGGCAGCAGCGCAAGTTGCTGGCGCGGCATTGGGTCGCCTTGTTGCTGGGGATGCTGGCGGGGAGTGTGGCCTCCATTGGCAGCTCATTCTGGCTGGCCAGGGCACTGGCGCTCGACACATCGCTGACCATGTCTTTGGTGCCCCGTTCCATCACCACGCCGTTCGCCATGCCCCTGGCCCAACACCTGGGCGGAGTCCCCGAACTGACTGCGGTGTTCGTAATGTTTACCGGTGTATTTGGCGCACTGCTGGGGGGGATTCTGCTCAAGTGGCTACCGCTGCGCAGCAGTCTGGCGCGGGGTGCCCTGTTCGGCATCGGGGCCCACGGAGCGGGGGTCAGCCGCGCCCGCGAGGTCGGCAGTGAAGAGGGGTCAGTGGCGGGGCTGGTCATGGTCCTCACCGGGATCCTCAACCTGTTTGCGGCGCCATTGCTGATGCTGCTGCTTTGAACCGCGGCAAATTCCGGGCATAAAAAAGGCCGCTGAAGGACAGCGGCCAACGAAGACGTTCATCAAGGAGCAACAAATCAACGTCAGGGTAAATCTGGGGGAGAGTCGAGTTGACTCAATCCGTGTGACCGGCAGCCGTGCCGGAAAGTTCGATAAGAATAATGGCTGTCTTGTTATGGAGTAAGGCCGCTTTTCGACAATCTCTGTTACCGCTTCGGCAATAGTCGAAAGCCGAACCAGGCGCCACAGTTATACCGCGGCAGGCGTTGTTAACCCGGTTGATAACCCATCCGCCAGCTGATGGCCGTGCTCGCTTCCAGCAGCCGCTTGGCTGCGGGGCCGTTTTCATCGGCATGGAACAGCGACGCCGGCCCGACCACGGTCAGTACGCCAGCCACATGACCGGTGGCATCAAACACCGGTGCCGATAATGCATCGACCCCGGGCATCAGCAAGCCATGGACAAAATGCAATCCCCGTTCACGGATCTGTACACCGGTTGCGGCGTAGGTTTCAGGTTTTTTCAGCGGATGAATTTTATCGGTTTGCAACTCCAGCTCGCGCAATGTGGCGGTTTCCCGGTCAGGCAGAAAGGCATTGAACACCAGCCCCGTGGACGAACTCAGCAGGGGCAGCACCGAACCCAGTTTGGTCACCACCGTGACTGCGCGAACCGCGGCTTCAATATGCACCACGGTTGCCCCCTGATTGCCCCACACCGCCAGAAAGCAGGTTTCATTCAAGTCATCGCGCAGTTCGGCCATGGGCAGGGCGGCGACTTTCAGCACATCCATGCTGTTGAGTGCGGCCAGCCCCACACGTAACGCCTCACGCCCCAGTCCGTAATGATTGGTGGCTGCATTCTGCTCGGCAAAACCACTGGCGATTAATGCCTGCAAGTAGCGATGCACCTTGCTCGCCGGCATTTGCACGTGCTCGGCCAGACGCGACAGGGAAGTGGAAGGTGACAGCTCGGCCAGGGCCTTGAGGATGTCAGTGCCGACTTCGGCGGAGCGCACTTTCTGTTTGCCAGTGCTGTCGTTACTGCTGCGTGGCTTTTCCATGGGCTGCTGGGATCTCGGGACGAATGGGCGTCTTTATAGCTTGACGCTTAATACCAATCAAATTACGTTATGCGTAATTGAATTACGATAAAAATAACGCAGCGACGCGCAAGCTGTTTTCGGGCCGGGCGCAGTCAGCTGTATTCTCCACACTGGAGGCGCCATGAACCTCGACTCGTCTTTGTCCGATCTCGTGTATCAATCCGGGTTTGGCAATGAATTCAGCAGCGAAGCATTGCCCGGCGCGTTGCCGGTCGGCCAGAACTCCCCGCAACAAGTCCCCTACGGCCTGTACACCGAGTTGTTGTCGGGTACCGCGTTCACCATGGCGCGCAGCGAATCGCGCCGCACCTGGATGTACCGGATCAAGCCATCAGCCAACCACCCGGCATTCGTCAAGCTCGGGCGGCAACTGGGCGGCGGCGGATTGGGGCCGGTAACCCCCAATCGCCTGCGCTGGAACCCGCTGCCAATCCCGGATGAGGCCACAGACTTCATTGACGGCCTGGTGGCTATGGCGGCCAATGGCGCTGCGGACAAACCTGCGGGTATCAGCATTTACAGCTACTGCGCGAACACCTCGATGCGGCGCGTGTTTTTCAATGCCGACGGTGAATTGCTGCTGGTGCCCGAGCAGGGCCGTCTACGGATTGCGACCGAGTTGGGGGTGCTGGAGCTTGAGCCTCTGGAGATTGCCGTGATCCCCCGTGGCCTCAAGTTCCGTGTTGAACTGCTCGACCCGCAAGCCCGTGGCTACGTGGCCGAAAACCATGGTGCGCCGCTGCGCCTGCCGGATCTGGGCCCCATTGGCAGCAATGGCCTGGCCAATCCCAGGGATTTTCTGGCCCCGGTGGCCCACTACGAACATAACGGGCAACCGACCCCTCTGGTGCAAAAATTCCTCGGTGAGCTGTGGGGTTGCGAGCTGGATCACTCGCCACTCAACGTGGTCGCCTGGCATGGCAATAACGTGCCGTACAAATATGACCTGCGGCGCTTCAACACCATTGGCACCGTCAGCTTCGATCATCCCGACCCCTCGATCTTCACGGTATTGACCTCGCCCACCAGCGTGCCGGGTCTGGCCAACCTCGACTTCGTGATCTTCCCGCCGCGCTGGATGGTGGCTGAAAACACCTTCCGGCCGCCATGGTTCCACCGCAACCTGATGAACGAGTTCATGGGCCTGATCCAGGGCAGTTACGACGCCAAGGCCGAGGGGTTCCTGCCCGGCGGTGCTTCGCTGCACAGCTGCATGAGCGCCCATGGCCCGGACGCCGAAACCTGTACCAACGCCATTGCAGCAGAGCTGCAACCGAGCAAAATCGATAACACCATGGCCTTTATGTTTGAGACCAGCCAAGTGTTGCGCCCCAGCCGGTTCGCCCTTGAATGCCCGCAGTTGCAATCCAGTTACGACGCTTGCTGGGCTTCGCTGCCCACAACCTTCAACCCGAATCGGAGATAAACATGACCCAGTCCACATTTACCCGCAGCTGGATCGCCTCCGCCAACGGCCACAGTGATTTCCCGTTGCAAAACTTGCCCATGGGGATCTTCAGCCTTAATGGCTCGGCGCCCCGTAGCGGTATCGCCATCGGCGAGCACATTTTTGATCTTGAGGCGGCGCTGGCTGCCGGTTTGTTTGAAGGTCAGGCCAAGGTCGCGGTGGAAGCCTCGCTGGGCGGCGCCTTGAATACCTATTTTGCGTTGGGCCGCAGTGCCCGGGTAGCCCTGCGCGAACGCTTGCTGGAGCTGCTGGGCGAGGGCAGCACCCTGCGGGGCAAGATCGAAGCCCAGGGTGCGAAACTGCTACCGCTGGCGGCGGATTGCCAATTACACCTGCCGGCCAAAATCGGTGACTACACCGATTTTTATGTCGGCATCGAACACGCGAAAAACGTCGGCAAACTGTTTCGCCCTGACAATCCTTTGCTGCCCAACTACAAGTACGTGCCAATCGGCTACCACGGCCGCGCTTCCACCATTCGCGCATCGGGTGCCGAGGTGCGTCGTCCTAAAGGACAAACCTTGCCCGCCGGTCAGACCGAGCCGACTTTTGGGCCCTGTGCACGTCTGGATTACGAACTGGAACTGGGTATCTGGATTGGCCAGGGCAATGACCTGGGGGATGCCATCCCGGTCAGCGAAGCGGGCGAACACATTGCCGGTTTCTGCCTGCTCAACGACTGGTCGGCGCGTGATATCCAGGCCTGGGAATACCAGCCGCTGGGGCCGTTCCTGTCCAAAAGCTTCATCACCAGCATTTCCCCGTGGGTGGTGACGGCCGAAGCGCTGGAGCCGTTCCGCCGCGCGCAGCCGGCCCGTCCTGAAGGCGACCCGCAGCCCCTGGCGTACTTGCTCGATCCCAAGGATCAGGGCCAGGGCGCGTTGGACATCGAGCTCGAAGTGCTACTGCTGACCCAGGGGATGCGTGAACAAAATCTGCCGGCCCATCGACTGGGCTTGAGCAACAGTCTGAACATGTACTGGACTGCCGCGCAGCTGGTGGCTCACCACAGTGTCAACGGTTGCCAGCTGCAGTCGGGCGACCTGTTCGGTTCGGGCACCCTGTCGGGCCCTGACCGCTCGCAACTGGGCAGCCTGCTGGAAATCACCGAGGGCGGTAAACACCCGATCGAACTGGCGTCGGGCGAGGTTCGCAAGTTCCTTGAGGACGGCGACGAAATCATCCTGCGTGCCCGTTGCACCCGTGAAGGGTATGCCTCCATCGGTTTTGGCGAATGCCGGGGCAAGGTCGTCGCTGCGCGCTAAAGGAGCGAGCCATGCAACTCTTTACCTACTACCGCTCGACCTCGTCCTACCGGGTGAGGATCGCGCTGGCGCTCAAAGGTCTGGATTATCAGGCGGTGCCGGTCAACCTGATTGCCGCTGGCGGCGGCGAGCACCGCCAGCCGGCGTATCTGGCGATCAATCCCCAAGGCCGGGTACCGGCCTTGCGTACGGAGGAGGGCAGGGTGCTGACCCAGTCCCCGGCGATTATCGAATACCTCGAGGAGCGGTATCCGCAGGTGGCGTTGCTGTCCGAAGATCTGGACACCCGTGCCCGCGAACGTGCGGTGGCAGCCCTGGTGGCCTGTGATATTCATCCGCTGCACAACGCCAGCGTGCTCAATCAACTGCGCCAGACGGGGCAGACCGAAGAGCAGGTCATGCAATGGATAGGTCACTGGGTCAGCCAGGGCCTGGCGGCCATTGAACAACTGATTGGCGATAGCGGCTATTGCTTCGGCCCGGAGCCCGGGCTGGCGGATGTGTACCTGATCCCGCAGCTGTATGCGGCTGAGCGCTTCAAGGTATCGCTGGTGCCATACCCGCGGATCGCCCGGGTTGCGGCATTGGCAGAGCAGCACCCCGCGTTTGTCGCTGCACACCCCGCGCGGCAACCGGATACACCCGCCTAGCGGCACACAAGACAATGGCCGGGCCGGGGTTCAGACGCACAAACTGTAGCCCCGGCAGGTTATGTCTGAAACCCTGAAAACAGCTCAGACTTATTCCTGCGCACTTCAACGATTTTTCTGGCGCCACCTATACTGGCGTTTACCTTTTATCGTTCGAGGGCTGGTTAATGTTTGCTCTCATGCAAAGTGCTCATGTGGAGTCGTTGCACCTCAGTGTCGATCCTGTCACCGGGCTCAAGGCAGTGATTGCCATTCATAGCAGTCGTCTGGGCCCCGCCCTGGGTGGCTGCCGTTATCTGGCGTATCCCAACGATGAAAGTGCAGTCAACGATGCCATCCGCCTGGCCCAGGACATGAGCTATAAAGCGGCGCTGGCCGGTTTGGCGGTGGGCGGCGCCAAGGCAGTCGTCATGCGGGCGGCCCATGTCGAAAGTCGCGCGGCGCTGTTTGAAGCATTCGGTCGCTGTGTCGAGCAACTCGATGGACGCTATATCACCGCGATCGACAGCGGCACCTCTACCGCCGATATGGATTGCATTGCCCAGAGCACCCGCCACGTAACCAGTACCACTGCGGCAGGCGACCCGTCACCGCATACGGCGATGGGGGTGTTTGCCGGTATTCGCAGCACTGCGTCGTCGCGTCTGGGCAGTGACAACCTGGAAGGGTTGCGGGTTGCCGTGCAGGGGCTGGGCAAGGTCGGTTACGCCCTGGCCGAGCAACTGCATGCGGCAGGTGCCGAGTTGCTGGTGTGCGATACCGATCCCGGTAAAGTTCGCCTGGCCATGGATCAGCTTGGCGCCCATCCGGTTGCCTGTGAAGCCTTGCTCAGCACCCCCTGTGACATTCTTGCACCCTGCGGCCTGGGCGGCGTGCTGAACTGGCACAGCGTGGCGCAACTGCGTTGCTCGGCAGTGGCCGGCTGTGCGAACAACCAGCTGACCAACCTGCAAGTTGCCGATCAGCTCGAACGTCGGGGGATATTGTATGCGCCTGACTATGTGATCAATTCAGGCGGTCTGATTTACATGGCGCTGACCCATGAAGGGGCGACCCCCGAGGCCATTAACCAGCAGTTGTTGCGTATCAGTCAGCGCCTGACGGGCATCTACGCCCACGCCCAGGCCGAGAAGCGTTCACCGGCACGGGTTTCCGATGAGCTGGCGCAGCGGTTGTTGTACCCCAAAAGCACTGCGACCTCATCGTAGGCGCAGGCTTGCCCAGGAAGCTGATCAAGCCGAACAGCCAGACCTTCAGGCCATTGCCAGCAATCGAGCATCCACCGGCTGCTCCAGCAGGTTGCTTGCCTGACAGGATTGATCAGCGGCCAAAAAACGGGTCTCGAATGCGACCAGCCCGGCATGCTGGTTGTGCAGGGCCTGGATCTGATCCAGCACTGACTGTTTTTTGTCGGTGATGGCGTTTCGCACCACATCCCATGGCAGTGCCTGCCCGTGGTGCTCATCAAGAATCGCCAGCATTTCCTTCAGTTTGAAGCCCAGTTGCTGGGCGCACTTTATGAACATCAGCCGCTCGACACTCTGCTCGCTGTAGACGCGATAGTTGCCACGGCGCTGCGGCGGCGGCAACAGGCCGATGTCTTCATAGTGACGAATGCTTTTGATGGTGGTGCCCGATCGTTGGGCGGCTTTGCCGATGTACATGAAAAGTCCTTTTTAATGGCCGCCCGCATATTGGAGCCTTACCTGGCAGCGAGTTTGCGGATTTGCCCGAGCCAAATGTCCCGCTGCCTGGCGGTTGAATCCAGAATCGGGCCGAATGTCAGGGTCACGAGGGGTTTTATGCCACAAAAGGCCAGAGTGGTCCTGCGCATTTGATGCAATGCCGGCATGCAGTACACCCATTTGTAATACCAGGGCGGGGTGTCCATGGTCACCAGCAGACAGGCGCTGCGTCCTGACAACAGTTTCTCTGGAAAAGCTTTGCCCTTGCGGTAGCTAAAGGCGAAGCCGGGTAGCAGGATGCGCTCGAGAAAGCCTTTGAGCAAAGCCGGAACCCCGCCCCACCAGACCGGAAACACCAGTACCAGATGCTCCGCCCAGGTGATGTCAGCCTGGGCCTTGAGCAAGTCCGGCTCCAGCGGCTGGATCTGTTTATAACCCTCGTGCAGCACCGGATCGAAACACAGGGCTGCGAGATGCAACACGCGGACATCCTGACCGGCGCCAATGGCCGTTTCGACATAGCGCTCGGCCAGGGCTGCACAAAAACTGTCGGTAGAGGGATGTCCCAGAATTACCAGTACTCGCTTGCTCATCATTACACCAACCTGAAAGACGGCCTTTCAGGATAGGGTCTGCCCCAAGGGGGAGAGTCAAGCGAGGGCTCGGTGCTGTTACTCGCTTTCGACCAGCAACTCGGACAGGGCGTCCGGCTGGCTCTTGAAGGCCTTGGCAAACACATCGCGGTTTTTCGCCATGTAAATGCCGGCTTCTTCGACCTGCTGCTCGCTCAGCGACGGCACGGCTTTTTGCAATACTTCAGCCAGCAACTCTGCAAGTTCCAGCATTTTGTCATGACGGTCAGCTTCGGCTTTATCCATGAACAAACGCTCCAGATCTCGGCTGCTGCGGTATACCACTTCGACGGCCATTTACCACCTCATATGCCTTCACGTAAATTATCTAGCGATTACTGTATTTATATACAGCTAAAAGAATAAGCCAATCCCCGGGATTTGAATAGCGGCTTTTTTACTCTAGCCGCAATTGGTGTGCGCAGCGGGCATCCGAGGTGTCTAATAGCCGGCCGCCACCATCTCACTGGGGATGCCTGGCCTTATTTCTGCATGCAGAAAGGGCCATGTACATGCGGATGATCCGTTCGAGTCGATTCAAGGAGCTGCATCGTGAGAGTTAACAAAGCTGAAAAGCTACGTCGCCAGGTTCATGAACTGGCCGAATCGATGGGCAATCTGTTCGTCGAGACCTTCCACTATATGGCGTTGTTTGCCATTGGCGCAGTCACTGCCTGGGCGGCGGTGATGGAGTTTTTGCAGATGGTGGAGAAGGGCAATATCTCCATCGATGACATTCTGCTGCTGTTCATCTACCTCGAACTGGGCGCCATGGTCGGAATTTATTTCAAGACCAACCACATGCCGGTACGTTTCCTGATTTACGTGGCGATTACGGCCTTGACCCGCTTGCTGATCTCCAACGTCTCCCATCACAACCCGCCGGACATGGGTGTGGTGTACCTGACCGGAGCGATCTTGTTGCTGGCGCTGGCGATTCTGGTGGTGCGCTATGCATCGTCGCAGTTCCCGTCGGTGAAAATAGAGAACCCCCGGCGCAAGACCGGTGCAGGTTCAGGTGAACACCCGGAAGTGGAGAAGGGCGAGTTGTAGACGCTGTGTAAATTTGTCTCCTGCAGATTTGCGTCTCGGCAGTTTCTTGAAAGCATAAAAAAGGGCGGGCTTACCGAAGTAAGCCCGCCCTTTTTAGTACGCTCTGGGCGCTGAATCAGCTGATTTTATCGAGTTCTTTTTCTTTCTCCAAAAACTCTTCTTCAAGCAAATCATCAGCAGTCTGTTTTGGCTCTTTTTCTTCAAAGCCTTCAACGGCCAGTTTAGGGGTGTGTTTGCCACGCAGCTTGCCGAAAAGGTGCTCCAGCTTGTGCTCCAGTTTTGTCGCGGCACCTTCTACCGCTTCTGTCAGGGAATCAGCGTCGTGGGAAACGAGAAATGGCTGGTGTCCTTTAGGTCGTGCCTCCATTTTGCAACGTTTGTCTTTAGTACCTGACTTGCCACCGTTTTCATCGCTGACATGCACGATGACTCGAGTCAGGTCTTCCAAATGACGTTCGAGCGTAACTTCAACTGTCGCTGTTACCCAGTTCTGGGTACGTACGTCAACGGCGATGTTCTTATCGGAAAAGACTTCAGTTTGCATAATTCTTCCCTTATATAGCGTGCTCGTGTGAGGTCTGACGGCCTCGTGTATTCAAAGGTTCCTCGTCATCGCTCAGTTACAGTGTTTGGGCCGATGAACAAATATTTCAAGCACTATTTTCCGCAAGTCTCGCCAGCCATGACCGGCGTCAGTCTTTGATGAGACGGACAAGCCCGCGTGTGCAGGCTATGGTCGATTTATATCAAAATGCGACGACGGCTCGCCGGCTCAGATTATGTAGAACAGCATCAGGCTGCAGGAGCGAGCTTGCTCGCGAACGGTCTGCAATCATGGCTAAAAGCTCGCTCCTGCAGGGGCTGGCTCAGGTTCCGGGTTCAATCGACACCCGTAGCTGCAGGCCGTCATCTATTTTTGCATCTGATAATGTTTATCATTAGTATCGCTTTCCTTTCGACCTGTATACCGATCCCCCACCCATGACCTCTCCCGATCTCAATGAAGGCCCCGGCAGTGACACGCGTCATGGACGAGCGCATTTTCTGCAGGTGTTTTTATCTCAGCGGTTACAAATGGAAGCCCTGGTGAGCCGCCGTGTCGGATGCCGGGCTACGGCGGCCGATCTGGTTCAGGACTTGTTCCTGCGGTTTTGGCGCCGGCCCCTGGTACAGGTCGAAGAACTCAGCACTTATTTACTGCGCAGCGCCGGAAATATCGCCATCGACCATCTGCGCAGCGAAGGGGCTCGCGGGCGGATCAATCAGCACTGGCAGCCCGAGTCGGACGCCCGCAGCTGCGAGCCCCAGGCAGCACTGGAGGCGGGCAATGACTTGCGCCAGGTCGAGGCCGCCTTGCGCAGCCTGCCCGAGCGCACCCGGCATATATTTTTGCTCAACCGGATTCACGGTCGTACCTATGCCGATATCGCCAGGGTCATGGGACTGTCTCAAAGTGCCGTCGAAAAACACATGATGCGTGCCCTGGAGGCCTGCAAGGCCAGTTTGCGTGAGCCGCCAGCAGGGACCTCGTTGTGATCAATCGTCCGGATATTGCGGTCACTGCCGAACAGGAGCGCACCGCGCTGGCGTGGCTCAGTGTGTTGCACGATCAGCCCGACAGCGGTGATCAGGCCACCTTCAGCCGTTGGCTGCTGGCCGATCCCGCCCACGCCGAGGCGTACTCCCGGGCGCAAGTGATATGGGAGCTGAGCGAAGTGGCGGGCAGTACTTTGGCGGCCGAAGAGGCGCAGGTGTTGCAAGGTTACTTGTCGGCGATCAAGGCTTCCCGGCGCAGCAGAATCAAGCACTGGTCCAGTGGGCTGGCGGTTGCTGCGTGCCTGTTGTTGACGGTCGGGGTGTTCGCGGGCTGGCAGCCGATACGCTGGCTCGATAATCTTGGCGCCGATTACGTCAGCGCGCCGGGGCAGGTACGCACCGTGACCCTGGCCGATCAGTCACGGGTCACCCTGGATGCCGACAGTGCCATTGCGGTGAATTTCAGCGCTGGTGAGCGGCATGTGGAGTTGCGGCGCGGGGTTGCGTTTTTCCACGTTACCCATACCGGCGAACCCTTTGTGGTGGATGCCAGTGGTGGCGAAGCGCGAGTACTGGGCACTGAGTTTGAAGTACGGCTGCAGCCTGCCGGGGTGCAAGTTACCGTGTTATCCGGCCGGGTCGGGGTCAAGGCGGGCGAGCACGCGCCACAGCAGATTCTTGCGGCTGACCAGCAAGTGGCCTATGCCGACGGTGCTGTGAGCGACGCGGTGCAACAGGTCGACAGTCAGGCCCGACTGGCGTGGCGCAGCGGCTCGCTGAGCTACTACAAGACGCCGCTGGCCGATGTGGTGGCCGATCTGAGGCGCTACTACCCCGGGCAAATCCTGTTGCTCAATAGCCAGTTGGGCACACGCCGCATCAGCGCCAGCTTCCCCACTCAGGACCCGCAAGCAGTGCTTGCCTCCCTGCAAGGCGTGCTCGGGTTTGAACAGCACACCTTGTTCGGGCGGGTGATTGTGCTGCGTTGAGTTTCATACATGTTGATTGATCGTGGGAGCTGTCTTGCCAGCTCCCACAGGATTTTTTTCAATCAAGGGGTGAGGTAAACCCCGGGGCCATCCGTGTAGTGCTTGAAAATGCGAAAAATTCGCATTCCGTATCAGGTTGGCACACAGGTCATGAGCATGAAGTCCACGTCAGCGGCAGGCGGTTCGGTTAAACAGTGGTTGAGCGTTTCGGCTTTGATGGCCGGTCTGGTGTTAACGCCTTTGTCTGTCGCCATGGCAGCCGGTGCCACTGTGCAGCAAACCGGTGCTCTGTTTGATTTCAATCTGCCGGCCGAGCCGTTGCCCCGGGCCCTCAGCGACTTCAGCCGGCTGACCGGCCTCAGCGTGGTCTACACCGACGAAGCACCCTTCGGCCTGCAAGCCCCGGCGGTCGAAGGGCGCATGGGTGCCGAGCAGGCCTTGCAGCAGTTGCTCGCGCAGTCGGGCTTGAATGCACGGCGCACCGATGCCAGCACCTTTGCCCTCGAACCCCGACCCGAGGCCGGCGCCCTGAACCTGGGGGCCACCAGCATCACCTCCCAGGCCGTCAGTGACACCAGCTATCAGCCTCCGGCCAGTACCTCGGTGATGCGTGGCACGGGCACGTCGATGGAGATTCCGCAGACCATCAACGTGGTCGCCGCCCAGGTCATTCGCGACCAGGTGCCGCGCAATCTGGATGACGCGCTGAACAATATCAGCGGCATCACCCAGGGCAACACGCTGGGCGGGACCCAGGACTCGGTAATGAAACGTGGCTTTGGCGACAACCGCGACGGCTCGATCATGCGTGATGGCATGCCGCTGGTGCAGGGCCGGGCGCTGAATGCCGCCACCGAGCGGGTCGAAGTGCTCAAGGGGCCGGCGTCCTTGCTCTACGGAATCCAGGACCCGGGCGGGGTGGTCAACGTGGTCAGCAAAAAGCCGCAACTGCAGCAGTACAACGCACTGACGGTAAAAGGCTCCAGCTATGGTGCCGGCAAAAACGGCAGTGGCGGGACACTGGACAGCACCGGACCGCTGGGGGATTCCGGGCTGGCCTACCGGATGATCATCGATCATGAAGATGAAGATTACTGGCGCAACTTTGGCCTGCACCGCGAGACCTTGATCGCCCCTTCGCTGGCCTGGTATGGCGACAACACCCAGGTGCTGCTGGCCTACGAACATCGCGAGTTTCTGACCCCCTTTGACCGGGGCACGGCGATCAACCCGGCCACCAATCATCCGCTGGATATCCCGGCCACGCGCCGCCTCGATGAACCCTTCAACAACATGCAGGGGCGCTCGGACCTGTATCGCCTTGAAGTCGATCACGACCTCAATGACGACTGGAAAGCCCATTTCGGCTACAGCTGGAACCGCGAAACCTACGACGCCAGCCAGGTCCGGGTGACTGCCGTCGACCCGGCCAGCGGTACCCTGACCCGCAAAATGGATGGCACCCAGGGCGCCATCACCACCGACCGCTTCACCACTGCCAGCCTGCAAGGCAAGGTTCAGGTTGCGGGCATGCAGCATGATCTGGTGTTCGGGGTGGATGACGAGTACCGCAAAATCTATCGTGCGGATCTGATTCGGCAGAACAGCCAATACCCGTTCAGCTATCTCGACCCGGTATATGGTCGCGAAGTGGCGGGCACCACGGTCAGCGCCAGTGACAGCAACCAGACCGACTTGCTGCGCAGCGATTCATTGTTCGCCCAGGACTCCATCCACCTGACCGATAAATGGATTCTGGTGGCAGGCGGCCGTTTCCAGAAGTACGACCAGCTCGCGGGCAAGGGCATCCCGTTCAAGGCCAACACCGATACCAACGGCGTCAAATGGATACCGCGGGCGGGTCTGGTCTATCAATACAGCGATGAATTGTCGTTCTACGGCAGCTACACCGAATCGTTCAAGCCCAACTCCAGCATCGCTCCCCTGACCGGCGGCGTGGTGCTGGATTCGGCCATCGCCCCGGAGCAGGCCAAGTCCTGGGAACTGGGGGCCAAACTGGATATTCCGGGGCGCATCACCGCCAGCGCGGCGCTGTTCGACATCAAAAAGCGCAACGTTCTGGTATCCACCACCGTGGGTGATGACACGTTGTACTCGACGGCAGGCCAGGTCAGCTCCCGCGGCCTGGAACTGGATGTCAGCGGTCAGTTGAGCGAACAGTGGAGCCTGATCGGCAGCTATGCCTACACCGATGCCGAAGTCACCAAGGACGCCACCTACCAGGGCATGCGCTTGCAGAACGTGGCTAAAAACAGCGGCTCGCTATCGGCGGTCTATGACTTTGGCAACATTGTTGGCGGCGACAAATTGCGGGTCGGTGCCGGAGCGCGCTATGTGGGTGAGCGTGCAGGCGACGCCCTGAACGATTTCGACCTGCCGTCCTACACCGTGGCCGATGCCTTTGCCACCTACGACACCCAGCTCGAAGGGCAAAAGCTCAAAGTGCAGCTCAACGTCAAAAACCTCTTCGACCGGGTTTACTACACCTCGGCGGCGAGCCGGATGTTTGTCTCCATGGGCGATGCGCGGCAAGTGAGCGTATCCACCACCCTGGAGTTCTGACCCGCCCCCGCCCCCTGTAGGAGCGAGCTTGCCTCGCGAGCTCTTCAGCAATCTCGCAGGCAGCCCCGCCCCCTGTAGGAGCGAGCTTGCCTCGCGAGTTCTTCAGCAATCTCGCAGGCAGCCCCGCCCCCTGTAGGAGCGAGCTTGCCTCGCGATCTCTTCAGCGATCTTGCAGGCAGCCCCGCCCCCTGTAGGAACGAGCTTGCCTCGCGAGCTCTTCAGCAATCTCGCAGGCAGCCCCGCCCCCTGTAGGAGCGAGCTTGCCTCGCGAGCTCTTCAGCAATCTCGCAGGCAGCCACGCCCCCTGTAGGAGCGAGCTTGTCTCGCGAGCTCTTCAGCAATCTCGCAGATAGCCCACAGCTCGCGAGGCAAGCTCGCTCCTACAGGTTAATTTGGTTGATGTTGTGGCTTTCAAGGCCTGAACGCCGCCCGATACTCCCCCGGCGTCCCCCCCAGGGTCTGTTTGAACCGGTTGGCGAAGTGGCTGGCGCTGGCAAAGCCGCAGGCCAGTGCAATGTCACCCAGCCCTATCGCGCTGTTGCGCAGCAAATCCCGGGCGCGAGCCAGGCGGCGCGCCAGCAGATACTGGTGAGGCGGCACGCCGAAACTCTGGCGAAACATGCGGGCAAAGTGGTAAGGCGACAATGCGCAGTGCGCGGCCAGTTGGCCAATGTTCAACGGCTCGGCCAGCTGCTGCTCAATCATGTCCACCAACTGGCGTCGTTGATACGCCGCCAGCCCGCCCTTGAGTTGCAGCCCGCTGCGTATCCCCACCTGACTGAGCAACGCATGATCGAGCAACTCGCTGGCCAGGCTGCTGGTGAGCAGGCGTTCGCCGGGTTCGCTCCAGTTCAGCTGGATCAACTGATGAAAGCGCCGGGTTTGTTGTTCGTCATCGAAAAAGGTGATTTCGCGCAGTTGCAGCTCGCGAGGTTCGCGGTCGAGCAATGTCACGCAACCCAGGGCGAATTGCTCCTGGCTGACATACACATGGGCCAGGCGAATGGCGCCATTGATCACCCAGGCCGACTGATGATCGGCAGGCAGCACGCAGAGTTTGCCCGGCGCACCCGTTGCCCCCGGCTGCTCCCGGCGAAAGGTCCCGGTGCCGCCCGAGATGTAGCACGACAGGGTGTGGTGAGTCGGCGCCTGATAGTCGCGGGCATCGTGATGGTTGGTCCACAAGGCTGCGGCCATACCGTCACCGAGCTCGGCACTGTGCTCCAGACGGGCATTGGGCGAGCGGCTCATGGATTGAAAAACTTGCAGGGTATCGAATGCAGACATGGTGATTACTCCAACCCTTCGCATCCTACTCCGTCGCATCAGCGCTGCCAGCCCCGGGGCCACAAAAGCGCAAGAATCTGCAAGTGCGCCCCGGCATTGCATCGCAGACTGCAAGCCATCTCCAGGAGCTTGCCATGAACCTATCCCTGTACTTGTTGACCGTGTTGATCTGGGGCACGACCTGGATCGCCCTCAAACTGCAATTGGGGGTGGTGGCCATACCGGTGTCCATCGTCTATCGCTTTGGCCTGGCGGCACTGGTGCTGTTCGCGGTGTTGTTGCTGACGCGTCGGCTGCAAACCATGAACCGGCGCGGGCATCTGATTTGCCTGGCGCAGGGCCTGTGTCTGTTCTGCGTCAACTTCATGTGCTTTTTGACCGCCAGTCAGTGGCTGACCACAGGCTTGATCGCCGTGGTGTTTTCCACCGCCACGCTGTGGAACGCGCTGAACGCGCGGATCTTCTTCAAGCAGAAAATCGCCCGCAACGTAATCGCCGGAGGTGCACTGGGGTTGTTCGGGTTGGGGCTGCTGTTCTGGCCGGAGTTGAGCGGGCATACCGCGACCCCGCAGATCCTGCTGGGGCTGGGGCTGGCATTGATCGGCACCCTGTGTTTTTCGGCGGGCAACATGCTGTCGAGCCTGCAGCAAAAAGCCGGGCTCAAACCGCTGACCACTAACGCCTGGGGCATGCTCTATGGCGCCGGCATGCTGGCGCTGTACTGCGCCTTCAGCGGCATTGCGTTCACCATGGAATGGAACACCCGTTACATCGGCTCGTTGTTGTACCTGGTGATCCCGGGTTCGGTGATAGGTTTCACCGCCTACCTGACCCTGGTCGGGCGCATGGGCCCGGAGCGGGCAGCGTACTGCACGGTATTGTTTCCGCTGGTGGCACTCAATGTGTCGGCGTTTGCCGAGGGCTACCAGTGGACAGCCCCGGCACTGGCCGGTCTGGTACTGGTGATGCTGGGCAACGTGCTGGTGTTTCGCAAACCCCGGGTGGTACCTATGGCCGCAAAACTGGCCTGAACCTCGAACACCGCCCCCCTGTAGGAGCGAGCTTGCTCGCGAGCTGTTCCAAAAGCTCGCGAGCAAGCTCGCTCCTACAGGATCAGATCAGGATCAGATCAATGCCGTATCAGCCTTTAAAGACCTGCGGGTTCACCAGATCCTGCGGGCGTTCGCCCAGCAGGGCACTGCGCAGGTTGTCCAGGGCACGATTGGCCATGGCTTCCCGGGTTTCATGGGTCGCCGAGCCGATGTGCGGCAAGGTCACGGCGTTTTTCAACGCAAACAACGGTGACTCTGCCAGCGGCTCTTTCTCATACACATCCAGTCCCGCGCCGCGAATTGTACCGTTTTGCAGGGCTTCGATCAGCGCCGGTTCATCCACCACCGGACCACGGGAGATATTCACCAGAATTGCACTTTTCTTCATCAGCCCCAGCTCGCGCCGGCTGATCAGGTGTCTGGTTTTTTCGCTCAGCGGTACCACCAGGCACACGAAATCGGCTTCGGCCAGCAACTGGTCCAGGCTGCGGAACTGCGCCCCCAGCTCTTGCTCGACGGCAGTCTTGCGGCTGTTGCCGCTGTAGAGGATGGGCATGTTGAACCCCAGGCGACCACGACGGGCGATGGCCGCGCCGATATTGCCCATGCCCACAATGCCCAGGGTCTTGCCATGTACGTCGCTGCCAAACAACGCAGGCGGCACGCTGGCCTGCCATTGCCCGGCCTTGGTCCATGCATCCAGTTCCGCCACCCGGCGGGCGCTGCTCATGATCAGGGTGAAACCCAGGTCAGCGGTGCTTTCGGTGAGCACGTCCGGGGTGTTGGTCAGCATGATCCCGCGTTCGTTGAAGTAGTCGACATCGTAGTTGTCGTAGCCCACCGATACGCTGGAGACCACTTCCAGTTGCCTGGCGTTCTCCAGTTGCTTGCGCCCCAGCTTGCGGCCCACGCCGATCAAACCGTGGGCGTGGGGCAGGGCTTCATCGAACTGGGCATTGAGATCGCCCAGCTTGGGATCGGGCACGATGACGTTGAAATCCTGTTGCAGGCGCTCGACCATCCGGGGGGTGACACGGCTGAAGGCAAGTACGGTTTTCTTGGTGCTGGAAAGGCTCATCTGAACAAGACTCATCGGCTGTCGGGAATGTAAGCACGCTAACATTCCCGCCGTTCATCCGCCAATACCTGAAGGTTTCAACTGTCAGCTATAGGTCGCCAGCTCAGTCTGATGGGCTGCCAGAATCTCCGGCAACGACCCGCGCATGTACTCCACCCAGGTTTTGATCTTCGCATCCAGGTACTGGCGCGAGGGGTAGATGGCGTACAGGTTCAGCTCCTGGGAACGGTACTTGGGCAGCATGCGCACCAGGGTGCCGTTGCGCAGACCTTCGATGGCCGCATACACCGGCAAAATGCCGACGCCCATGCCGCTGGTAATGGCGGTTTTCATCGCATCGGCCGAGTTGACCAGAAACGGCGAGGAGTTGATCAAGACCATCTCCTGACCTTCCGGCCCTTCGAATACCCATTTATCCAGCGCGATCACCGGGCTTACCAGGCGCAGGCAGGCGTGGTTGAGCAGGTCGCCGGGCTTGTCCGCGGTGCCATTGGTTTTCACGTAGCCGGGGGAGGCGCAGACGATGCTGTAGGTGATGCCCAGACGTTGCGAAACAAACCCGGAATCCGGCAGCTCGCTGGCGAGCACGATGGACACGTCGTAGCCCTCGTTGAGCAAGTCCGGCACGCGGTTGGCCAGGGTCAGGTCGAAGGTCACATCAGGATGGGTCTTGCGATAGCGGGCGATGGCGTCGATCACATAGTGCTGACCGATGCCGGTCATGGTGTGCACCTTGAGCTGGCCGGCCGGGCGCGAGTGGGCGTCACTGGCCTCGGCTTCGGCTTCTTCGACATAGGCCAGGATCTGCTCGCAGCGCAACAAATAACGTTTGCCGGCTTCGGTCAGGGCGATGCGTCGGGTGGTGCGGTTGAGCAGGCGGGTTTGCAGGTGGGCCTCAAGGTTGGAGACCGCGCGCGAGACGTTGGCCGTGGTGGTATCCAGCATGGCAGCCGCGGCGGTGAAACTTCCGGCTTCGGCTACGCAACTGAAGGCGCGCATGTTTTGCAAAGTGTCCATGGAGTGCTCTCAAGTAGGGGCAACGACAACAAGCAGCGACAAATTGTGACACGAAGTTTCAGCGTTTACTGGCCGGTTTGCATAAGACCAACGGATTATCCCAAGAATGGTAATAAAGATTCACATTAATGCCAGCTTATCGCTGCACCTGCCAGAGCCTAGAATTGTGTTCTTCAGTTTTATCCCTCCTTTCTCCCTCAGGTATTTGCAGCAGTGCAACGTCGCATCAGCAGAGAGCTTAAAGCCCTCAGTGTTCTGGCTTTATCGTTGGCATTAAACGGCTGCATCAGCTTCGGTGGTATCGGTCCAAAAGACACGATGCTCGCCGCTAATACTCTGGTCACCGACGAGGCCATTGAAAACGCCGCGCAAGACGCCAACTGGCCCAAGGCTCAATGGTGGCACGCTTATGGCGACCCGCAACTGGATGCCTGGATCAGCCTTGCAGTGCAGGGTAGTCCAACCATGGCCATGGCTGCCGCCCGTGTGCGTCAGGCCCGGGCCATGGCCGGGATCGCCGAGTCGGCGCAGTCGCTGCAGATCAATGGCGACTCGACGCTCAAACGCCACAACTGGCCGTCTGACCAATTCTATGGCCCCGGTGAGCTGGACAATTCCACCACCTGGGACAACAACGCGGCATTGGGCTTCAGTTTTTCCCTCGACCTGTGGGGCCGCGACAGCAACACCACCGAACAGGCCGTGGACATGGCGCACATGAGCGTCGCCGAAGCGCGCCAGGCGCAACTTGAATTGCAGAACAACGTGATTCGCGCCTATATCCAGTTGTCCCTGCACTTTGCCCAGCTCGACATCATCGAGTCGACCCTGCATCAGCAAGAGCAGATCCTCGATCTGGCGCAAAAGCGTCTGGACGGCGGCATCGGCACGCATTTCGAAGTCAGCCAGGCGCAAGCCCCGCTGCCCGAAATCCATCGCCAGATCGACGCCCGGGAAGAAGAAATCGCCCTCACCCGCAACCAGCTGGCCGCCCTGGCGGGCAAAGGCCCGGGGGAGGGTGCTCGTCTCAAGCGGCCGGTGCTGGCACTCAATACCGCACTCAAACTGCCTTCCAGGCTGCCGGCCGAACTGCTGGGCCAGCGTCCGGACGTGGTGGCCAGCCGCTGGGAAGTGGCGGCCCAGGCCCGTGGCATTGACGTGGCCCATGCCGACTTCTATCCCAACGTCGACCTGGTGGCCAGTCTTGGCTTCATGGCCACCGGTGGCGGCGCCCTGGAGTTTCTGAGCGCGAAAAAACTCAACTACAACGTCGGCCCGGCGATTTCGCTGCCGATCTTGGATGGCGGCCGCCTGCGCTCGCAACTGGGTGTGGCTGCCAGCGGTTATGACATGGCCACAGCCAAGTACAACCAGACCCTGGTCACTGCGCTCAAGGGCATTTCCGATCAGTTGATCAAGCGCGAGTCCATGGACAAGCAGCAGGTGTTCGCCGCCGAGTCGGTTGCGGCAGCACAGAAAACCTATGACATCGCCATGCTTGCCTATCAGCGCGGCCTCACCGACTACCTCAACGTTCTCAACGCGCAAACCCTGCTGTTCCGTCAGCAGCAAGTGCAGCAGCAGGTCCAGGCCGCACGCCTGGTTGCCCATGCCGAGTTGGTGACAGCGCTGGGTGGCGGCCTTGGTGCCGGCAGCGATGTGCCGAAACAAGATCGTTACGTGCCCGACAAACCGCCAGCTGTCATGGCGCCGTTTGTACATTGATGCTCAACCCCGAGAGCCTGTAAATGAACCACTTGCCCGCCCCGGTACGCTGGCTGTATTCCCTGGAATGGCGCCGTGGCTTCTATGACTGGGCGCGCAGCGATGGCGTGACCTGGGTGCACATTTTCAAAGTATTGGTCGCGGCCTTTTTGACCCTGTGGCTGGCCATGCGCCTTGAGCTGCCACAGCCACGCACCGCGATGATCACCGTATTTATCGTGATGCAACCGCAAAGTGGCCAGGTGTTCGCCAAAAGTTTTTACCGGTTTTTGGGCACCCTGACCGGCTCGGCGGTGATGGTCGCGCTGATCGCTTTGTTCGCTCAGAACACCGTGTTGTTCCTTGGCTCGCTGGCGATCTGGGTCGGCATCTGCTCGGCCGGTGCGGCCCGTTGCCGTAACTTCCGGGCCTATGGTTTTGTCCTGGCCGGTTACACCGCAGCGATGGTCGGCCTGCCCGCACTGGCCCATCCCGATGGCGCCTTTATGGCCGCGGTCTGGCGAGTGCTGGAAATCTCCCTGGGCATCCTCTGTTCTACGGTGGTCAGTGCTGCGATCTTGCCCAAGACCGCAGGCGCGGCCATGCATGACGCGCTGTACAAACGCTTTGGGGTCTTCGCCGGTTTTGTGGCTGAAGGCCTGCGGGGGCAGTCCTCGCAAGAGGAGTATGAAGCCAGCAACGTGCGTTTTATCGCCGAGAGTGTTGGCCTGGAAGGCATGCGCAGCGTAACGGTGTTTGAAGACCCGCACATGCGTCGTCGCAGTGGCCGTTTGAGTCGTTTGAACAGTGAGTTCATGGCCATCACCACCCGCTTCAATGCTCTGCACCAATTGCTTGCGCGTCTTCGTAGCCGCGGTGTGGTGCAAGTGGTATCGGCCATCGAGCCGGAACTGGAATTGCTCGCGCAGTTGCTCGAGACCTACGCCGGGCGCTCGTTGACGGACAAGGACGCGGTGCTGCTGGCCGAGCAGCTGGAGACATTCAAGGCCGGCCTGCCGGGGCATGTGCGTGCACTGCGGGTGAGCTTCCTTGAAACCGATCCGGGCCCTTCGGATTTCCTGGACTTCAACACGGCCTATGAACTGTTGTTCCGCTTTGTTGACGACCTGCACAACTACGCACAGACCCACGCCTCGCTGGTTGATCACACCCACGAGCGGGAGCGTTGGGACCAACCCTTCATCTCGCAAACCAACTGGTGGTCGGCGGCCGCCTCGGGGATTCGGGCAGCGTTCATTCTGGTGGTGCTCGGCACCTACTGGGTGATGACGGCCTGGCCCAGCGGCGCCACCATGACCCTGATTGCCGCTGCTACCGTGGGGTTGTCCGCAGCCACCCCCAACCCCAAACGCATGGCGTTCCAGATGGCCTGCGGCACCTTTATCGGTGCGTTGGTGGGCTTTGTCGAAATGTTCTTCGTGCTGCCCCGCATCGACGGTTTCCCGCTGTTGTGCCTGGTACTGGCGCCGGTGATCATATTTGGCTCGTTCCTCACCTCGCGGGCCAAATACGCCGGGGTTGGCCTGGGCTTGCTGATCTTTTTCAGTACCGGCTCGGTTCCGGACAACCTGACGATCTACAACCCGTACCAGTTCATCAATGACTACATCGCGATGGTGCTGGGCATGCTGGTCTGCGCGGCAGCGGGGGCGATCATTCTGCCGCCCAACAGCCGCTGGTTATGGAGCCGTCTGGAGCAGGACCTGCGCGAGCAGGTGGTGTACGCCATCAGCGGCAAGTTGCGCGGTCTGGGTTCCAGCCTGGAAAGCCGTACCCGCGACCTGATGCACCAGGCCTATGGTCTGGCTGCCGGTCAGCCCAAGGTGCAGCGCCAATTGTTGCGCTGGATGTTTGTGGTGCTGGAAGTCGGCCACGCGATCATCGAGTTGCGCAAGGAGCAGGCAATTCTGCCTGTGCATCCGGCCTACGCCGAGTCTCAGCCATGGCGGCAGGCCATCCGGGTGATGGGCCGGGCGCTGGTGCGTCTGTTCATCGCGCCCAGTAACAGCAACCTTGAACGTGCACTGATTGCGGTTGATCACGCCATCGGCCGGGTTCAGGCCACCGATGAACCGTTCGCCCGTAACTTTGATACCTCGGCGCTGGTCCGGGTGCAGAGCTACCTGCATTTTATCCGTACCTCTCTGCTTGATCCGCAATCGCCGCTGGCGGCCTACGCCCGGCCGCAAGGAACTGAACATGCCTCGTGAAATCGCCTTCCACGGCGTCTACATGCCCAGTATGACCCTGATGTTTTTTATCGCGGCGGGGTTGGCATGGGGCTTTGACCGACTGATTTCCGGTTACGACCTGTACCGCTTCTTCTGGCACCCGGCGCTGCTGCGCCTGAGCCTGTTTGCTTGTCTTTTTGGCGCCATGGCGCTCACTGTTTACCGTTGAGACCGATCCGATGAAAAAGTTTTTCAGCCTGCTTGCCACCTTGCTGGTTCTGGCCCTTGCCATATGGATCGGCCGCACCCTCTGGGAGCATTACATGAATACCCCCTGGACCCGTGATGGTCGGGTGCGGGCCGACATTATCAACGTTGCTGCCGACGTTAACGGCTACGTGGTCGGGGTACCGGTCAAGGACAACCAGTTGGTGAAAAAGGGCGACGTTCTGCTGGAAATCGACCCCGAGCACTACCAGATCATGGTCAAGCAGGCGCAATCGCTGGTGGCGTCCCGCAAGGCCACCTGGGAGATGCGCAAGGTCAATGCCCATCGCCGGGCAGACATGGACAGCATGGTGATCTCCCGCGAGAACCGCGACGACGCCAGCAACATCGCCGACTCGGCCCTGGCCGATTACCAGCACGCCCTGGCCCAGCTGGACGCGGCGCAACTGGACCTCAAGCGGACCAAGGTACTGGCTACGGTGGACGGTTACGTGACCAACCTCAATGTGCATCGCGGTGACTATGCGCGGGTCGGCGATCCGAAAATGGCGGTGATCGACATGGACTCGTTCTGGGTTTATGGCTTCTTCGAAGAAACCAAACTGCCGCACATTCGCGTGGGCGACAAAGCCGACCTGCAGATGATGAGCGGCGAAGTATTGAAGGGCCATGTTGAAAGCATTTCCCGGGGCATCTACGACCGCGACAACCCCGAGAGCCGGGAGCTGGTGGCCGACGTTAACCCTACATTCAACTGGGTGCGCCTGGCGCAGCGGGTACCGGTGCGGATCCACATCGACGAAATCCCCGACGGCTTCCTGCTGGCAGCGGGCACCACCTGCACGGTGATCGTGCAGCAGGATGCAGCAGCGCAATAATGTTTTTTTGTGGGAGCTGGCTTGCCAGCTCCCACAGGGCCTGCCCGGGGTATCAATCCGCGCTGAAGGTCTCATGCAAATGGCGCCACAGCACCTTGGCACTGGCGTCCTTTTCAAACACCACGGTGGCGCGTCGATCGGTACGGTTGCCGTTGTGTTCCTCTTGCAACTCGCGGTAGCTGACCACCGCGCCGTCCCCATACAGGGCGATGCCCTTGAAGTCACTCAGGGTGATCTTCAGCCCCGGACGGGCACCGCGCAGCTGTTCAAACAGCGCCTCTACAGCGTTCGCATCCAGCTCTTTGCCGCTGGGCGTGATCATCGAAAACTGCTCTGAAAAACGCCCGAGCAAGGTGGGCAGCACCCCAGGCTCAAGTCCGGAAAACCAGCCTTCAATCTCGACGTGGGTTTCGGTTACAAGGTCGAAGTAGCGCGAATAGTCAGTCATCAATTTCTCTTCGGTCAGGGTGCCAGCAACGCCAGCACGCGTGGGGTATTGAGGCGTAACACTGCAAACAGCGGCAACAGGGTCAACGCGGCGCCGATGGCAAAGCATAGGGCAAAGGCGCGGGGCGTCGAGGTGAGCGCGGTCAAAGCCGCGAACAGGCCCATCATCAACGCCGGGCCGAGCAGAAAACTCAACTGCCGGTTGATATTCCACAGCGCGCTGGCATGGCCCATGCGCTGGGCACTGACATCAATAAACGCGGTGTTTTGCGCGGTACTGCTGCACAGGCTGCCGCCAAAGCCCATGAGTCCGTACAGCGCCATCGTCTGCCATGTGCTTGATGCATCCACCTGGATCAACAGCGCAATACCCGCTGCCTGGGCCGTCATGCCTAGCAGGAGCAGGGGTTTTGGCCCGAGGTGATTGAATTGATAGCGGCTCAGGCTAATGCCCAGGGCCGAGGCCAGTGCCCACGGCAGCATCAGGGCCCCGGTCTGCGCGGGGCTTAAACCCGATTGGTGAAAATACAAAATACTCACCAACTGGGTGCCGATAAAAATCCCGGGGATGAACAGATAAGTGAGCATCGCCACCCGCAACAACGGGCTTTTCAGCAAGCCCCCCATGCTCCGGGCTCCGGTTGCCAGGCTGTGGTAATTCAGCGTCGGGCGTGGGGTCGGGGGCGACTCTGATTTGAGCCAGCAGCCGGCCAGCAACAGCGCCAGTAACGCCAGCGGCAAGTTGGCATAAAACACCCAGCGCCATGACCATGCCTCCACGATCCGCCCACCCAGGGTCGGCGACAGCGCGGGCACCAACAACGCCACCAGCAAAATCACCGAGGTCAGGCGAGCCCGTTCGCGTACGGGGAAATGCCGATAGACCATGGCCTGGCCGACCGGAATCAATAACCCGCCGCCCAGCCCCTGCAGCAGGCGCCAGCCAATCAGCGCCTCAATCGAGCCTGCCTGCGCCACGCCCCATGACGCCAGGCTGAACAGCAAGAGCGAGGCCATGATCAGGCGCTTTTCGCCAAACACTGCCGCCAGCCACACGCCGGGGATGATGACCAGGGTCAGGCCGAGCATGTAGGCATTGCCGACCCAGCCCAGCTGGCTGACCGAAGCCTGCAGTTGCTGGCTGATGTCGGGGTAGGCAATGGCGGCGGCGAACATGTTCAGCAGATCCAGTGCGTAGCCCAGTAAATACACCAGGGCGATTTTGTTGCGATAGGCCATGACCGGCTCCTTGATTGCGCCGGGCACAGTAGGCTGCTTTTGCGATTGGAGGAACGGCGTCCGGGCTGCTAGATTGTCAAAATTATTTTGACAATGGGCGGTATTCAGCATGGTCAGTCTCGATCGATTCGACACCTTCAAAGCTGTGGTCGAAGCCGGTTCCCTGACCGCCGCCGCCGATTTGCTGGGCCAGACCCGCGCGGTGGTGAGCTTTAATATCAAGCGGCTGGAGGCCGAGCTGGGGGTGACTCTGCTGACGCGCAACACCCGGCGGCTGGCGCTGACCGAGGCCGGCGAGCGTTTTTATCTGCACTGCCTGAGCATGCTGGAAGCCGCGCAACTGGCGATAGACGAAGCCCGCAGCGAACACACCGAGCTCAAGGGCACATTACGCATTACCACCACTGTGGAATATGCACTGGCCAAGGTGGTGCCGGCGCTGGAGCTGTTTCGCGACCTGCACCGCGATCTCAAGGTGCAGTTGTCCACTTCATCGACCCACGCAGACTTGATCTCCGAGCGTTTTGACGTGGCCCTGCGGCTCGGCCGGGTGGTGGACTCCAGCCATCGGGCCGTGCAATTGAGTACTTTCGCTATTCTGCCCGTGGCCTCACCGGCATTTGTCGCCAGCGTGGCGCCCATCGACTCCGTGCATGCCCTTGAGCAGACCCCGTGGCTGGAGCACGGGCGGGTCGGGGAGTTGAGTATCAGCCATGTCGGCCATGCAGCGACTCAGGCCTATCAACCCAACCCCGCCAGGGCGCGGATCAAGGCCGACAATTCCTCGGTGTTACGTGCCTTTGCCCTGACCGGGCAGGGCGTGGCGATCCTGCCCGACTGGCTGATCGAAGACGACTTGCGCACCGGCCGCCTGATTCACCTGCTGCCTGAATGGCAACT
This sequence comes from Pseudomonas sp. PAMC 29040, assembly GCF_003994535.1. Classification (NCBI taxonomy): domain Bacteria; kingdom Pseudomonadati; phylum Pseudomonadota; class Gammaproteobacteria; order Pseudomonadales; family Pseudomonadaceae; genus Pseudomonas; species Pseudomonas sp. PAMC 29040. Next base: position 317,525 of record NZ_RZAA01000004.1, on the reverse strand, counting down.
GACCCGCCAGGGGGTGTACGCCCTGTACCCCGATACCCGCCATCTGCCGCTCAAAGTGCGGGTGTTTATCGATTTCATGAAACACCAGAGCTAAAAAACGGCAGGCGCGAGCCTCTAAAGCTCGCTCCTACAGGTGACAGTTCTTCAGTTCCCGGTATTTAACCCGAACCGCTTCATGAGGATTTTTTGCAGCAGGCAGCCCGGCAGCAACGCGGCCAGCAGCGGCAGGGCACGGCTGCCATTGCCGCAACGCAATAGCGCCGGCGGCCTGGTTTTTTGCGTGGCGTTGAACACCGCTTCGGCAAGCGCTGCCACCGGCGTCGGCTTGTCTTGTGAAGCCCTGGCGCGAGCGCGGATACCTTCACGCATCGGCCACCAGGGCGAATCCTGGGCAATCAGCACTTCAGCCTCGGCGCAGGCATTGCTGGCGAACGAGGTATCGATGGCGCCGGGCTGTACTTCCAGCACGCGAATGCCAAAGGGTGCCAGTTCCATGCGCAGGGCATCGCTCAGGGCGTGCACGGCGGCTTTCGAGGCGCAGTAGGCTCCGGCAAACGGAGTGACCAGCACCCCGGAAACGCTGCCTATGTTCACCACCAGTCCGTTGTTGCGGCGCAATGCCGGAAACAGGGCACGGGTGACGCCGACCACGGAAAAAACATTGGTTTCAAACTGGCGCTGCATGCCCTCGACGCCGGCATCGAGCACCGGACCCATGGCGCCATAACCGGCGTTGTTGATCAGCATGTCCAGACCGCCATCGGCCAGACGTTCGGCCAGGAGCGCCAGCGCTGGCGGATCATTCACATCCAGTTGCACCGCGTTAAACCCGGCCGTGGCCAGTCGGGCCACATCTTGCGGTTTGCGGGCACAGGCCCAGACCTCATGGCCGGCCTTGTGGAAGACATCGGCCAGCGCGCGGCCAATGCCACTGGAACAACCGGTGATCAAGACACGGGGCATCAAAAAATCCTTAGTTGGAAAAGCTGCCTTGCAGGCGCTCTGCGCGAAATTCCAGGGTCTGCGGGCGATAGCCGGCGCGCAAGGTCGGCATGGGCAAACAGTCATGCCAGCTCGCAGCGCCTTGCAGCTCGCCGGGTCCGCGATAGCGCGGGGCAGTGTAGAGGTTGTCGGCGAGGTTGACGGTATCGCCCGGAGCATAGGCCGCGATACGCCAGCTCAGCTCGATCAGCGGTACGTCATTGCCATTGCGCAGGGTAACAGAGAGGGGGCGGTCAGCCGGGCATTCGCCGGGGGCATAAGTAATGCGCAGCTCAAGCCGTGCCAGTTGCCGGGCTTCGCGGTTGTCCAGCCACGCCACTGAGGCTGCCACCAGACCCAGGCCGATCACTGCCGCCAGCGACACCGGCAAGGCCTTGGACGGATAGCGCAGCAGCAGGATGAGCCAGGTGAAGATCAGTAAAACGCCGATAAGCATGACGCTCGCCTTGACTGAAGATGAGCTGTCAGCATGAGGGGTGAAGCGCGCGGCATCAAGCACGATGCCGCTCTGCGGCACTTGTAATCGCTGCCGCAGGCTGCGAGGTCTTTTGTTCGCCGCAGAGCCGAAAGCAAGGGTCTGCGGCAGCGACTACTGGGTGATGGTCTTGATCGACACGCCACGGCCCACTGGCGTCGAGCGTCCGTATACATCTTCAAAGCGCTCGATGTCGTCTTCGCCCAGATAGCTGCCGGACTGCACTTCGATGATTTCCAGGGCGATTTTCCCCGGGTTGCGCAGGCGGTGGACCGAGGCAATCGGGATATAGGTCGACTGGTTTTCGGTGAGCAGGAACACGTTCTCGTCGCAGGTCACCTCTGCCGTGCCCGAAACCACGATCCAGTGCTCGGCGCGGTGGTGGTGCATTTGCAGCGACAGGCAGGCGCCGGGCTTGACCGAAATATGTTTGACCTGGAACCGCCCGCCCATGTCCACCGAGTCATAGGAACCCCACGGACGATAGACCTCGCAATGGTTCTGGGTTTCGCTGCGGCCTTGTTTGTTCAGGGTGTTGACCATCTGTTTGACCCCCTGAACCTTGTCCTTGTGGGCGATCATCATTGCGTCCTTGGTTTCCACCACCACAATGCTGTCCAGACCGATCACCGATACCAGTTTGCCGTTGCCGTGGATCATGCAGTTGGTACTGTCCTGAATGACCACATCGCCCTTGCAGACGTTGCCGTTGACGTCTTTTTCATTGACGTCCCACAGCGATGACCAGCAGCCCACGTCACTCCAGCCTGCGGTCAGCGGGACAACACAGGCGCGCAGGGTTTTTTCCATCACGGCATAGTCGATGGAGTTGTCCGGGCAGCAGGCGAAGGTGGCGTCGTCGATGTCGATGGTGTCGACATCCTGCTGGCTGCGCTCCAGGGTCAGCACACAGGTGTCATAGATATCCGGCTCATGCTGTTTGAGCTCTTCGAGAAAGCGGCTGGCGCGGAACAGAAACATGCCGCTGTTCCAGAAATAGCCGCCGCTTTTGACAAACTCGGCAGCGCGTTTGGCATCAGGTTTTTCGACGAAGGATGCGACCCGGCTGACGCCTTCGGGCAGTAAGCCGTCGGCTGCGGACTTGATATAGCCGTAGCCGGTTTCAGGCTTGAGGGCCGGCACGCCGAACAACACCATTTCGCCGCGCTCGGCGGCCACGGTGGCCAGGGCCAGCGCCCGTTGCAGGGCTTTCTGGTCTTCCAGTACGTGGTCGGCGGGCAGCACCAGCATCAGCTCGTCGCGGCCTTCATTGATCAGCATCATCGCCGTCAACGCCACGGCGGGCGCGGTGTTGCGCCCGAAAGGTTCCATGAGGATGCGCTGGGTCTCGAGCCTGCGGTTGGCCAATTGCTCATTGAGGATAAAACGGTGGTCTTTGTTGCACACCACGATCGGCGCCTGCATGCCTTCGAATACCAGGCGTTCGAGGGTTTGCTGGAACAGGGTCTGCTCGCCGGTCAGGGCCAGAAACTGCTTGGGAAACTGCTTGCGCGACAAAGGCCACAGACGCGAACCACTACCACCAGAAAGAATTACCGGAATCATGTTGTCTCTCCAAATCTGAAAAAGGTTTTCCCCGTAGGAGCGAGCTTGCCTCGCGATTTTTTGATTGTTGAAACAACATCAAAAGATCGCGAACAAGCTCACTCCTACAGACAAGGGCAGGCTTTTAGCGGGTCGAAACCGGGCGCTTTACCCAAGTCGGCGAGACGCTGGCGCCGCTGCCGATGACGTACAGCACGGCGGCTTCACCGCGTTCCAGGGCTACAGGCTTGAGATCGGTGATTTTTTGCTCGCCATCGAACAGCGCAAAGCTGACCTTGACCGGGTTGATCTCGCGCTCGCCCCGGCCCTTGGCGGCCACGGCCTTGACCACCTCGGTCTTGCCGTCTGCGGTTTTCAGGGTCAGGGTTTTATCGGTGAGGTTCTGCACCCGCACCAGGGACTTCTGTTTGTTCTTGAACGGTGGTTCTTCAATCAATTGCGGCTGGCCGCTGGCGCTGTTGACCAGGGTGTAATAGTGATCGGCGGCCAGTTGCACCGACAGGTTCTGACTGCCGACTTTGGCGCTGTAATCACCCTGGGGCATAAAGCTGAACTCGCTGCTGCCCTGGGCGGGCACGTCGTCGAGGGCGGTGTTGCCCACGGTGGCACTGACTTGCTGGGGGCTGGCGTTGAAAATACGCACAAAGCTCGAGCCCTTCGGCGCAACCGGGCCGTAGAGGGCGGCATCACCGCCGGCCAAGGCTTGCATTGAGAGCAGGCTCATGCCCGCAACCAGCGCGAGGGATTTGGCGAGACGACGTGGAGCAGGTGTAAACGGCATGGCTTTGAATGACATCAGTAGTACCTCTCTTTCAGTTTTGCGCCCGGTCGGGCGTCTCGGATTCAGCAGTGTTCTGTGCGACTTGCGGTTGGCGGCCGGTGGCCTGTTTCAGACTCGCGACCCACTGCGGGTCGGCGTCGCCAATCTCGTTGTCCACCGGCAGGTAACGCTCGGGGAATTCCCAGATCAGCACCTGGGGCGGGCTGTTTTTGAACCCATCGCTCTGCAGGTAAGCAAGCATCGGCAGGATCGGCCCGTGGCCGTCTGTGGAGTCATTGATCACATCACTGCGCAGCGCCTGTTTCAGGGCGCCGACAAAGTTCCAGTTGGGGTTGGCGCTGTAGCTGGTACCCACCAGCGTCACCGGCACTTCGCTGTCGGTGAACAATGAATCTTCGCTGTCAGCAGCCGATTCGGCGGGGCGGGTGCTGCGTTTTTCCAGGGGTTCGGACGGCGGCAGCAGGTTGCTGAACAACGGGTCCAGTGGCAGGAACCGCTCCAGGTCGCCGTTGTGTTGCACAACTTTTTGCGCCTGGGTCACAAACTGTTGCGGGCTGCCGCTGAGGGGGAATTGCTCGGCAATCGAAGCCCCCAGTTGTTGGGCCGCAATCAGTGCGCCGTCCGGCGTCCAGTGCGTGTCGGTACGCAAGAACACCTGGGCCCCGGCCTGCTTGGCCTGTTGCAGCGGGCCCAGCAGGTCTGGCGCCAGCACCTTGCTGGCGGCCAGGCGGGCATGGAAGTCACGGTACAGATCGGCATAAATGGCGGCCGGGCGCTGCTCACCCATATGTTCGGGATACAGGCGCACCTTGGTCGGCACCACGGCCATTACCAGTTTGATCCCGCGTTCCTCGAGGGTCCGGCGCACGCCCTCAACCAGGGCATAGTTGTCTGCCACGTGCTGCTCGGCATCGGGCCACGGCTTGAACTCCTCGTCGCTGTACAGCCATTGATCGCGGCCCAGCACCACGCCGGGGCGACCTTCGTTGAACAGGGTGAAATCCAGTGCTGCCCAGAGGTTGGTGCCCAGACGCTTGATCGGGAATTCATCGTCGTAACGGGTTTCGACGGCTTTGCTCCAGCGACCGTTGAGTACGGTGTCTTTGTCGGTGGTGTTGAAACCGATGAAGCTGCGCGTGGCCAGCAGCCCCAGGCCCACCAGCAGGCCGCAGAAGAAGGTGACGTAGAGGATGCGTAAAGTCCGGTTCATGGTCGGCTCCCCTTAGAACTGGAAGTAGAGGAACGGCGAAAAGCTTTGCGCCGAAAGTTTGAGAATCGAGGCGATGAACAGCAGCACGATCAGGCTGCGCATGGCGTAGCGCGGCCAGTCAGCGACCCAGTACGGCGGTTGCACAGTGGCCTCGGTGCCCTGGGTATAACCGGGCAGGTGCAGGCTGCCCGGCACATCGCCGGGGACGGCCTTGATCAGGCCCGGTTGCGCGGTGGCAGGGCCGTCGGCGTCTGTTTTACCGGCTGTTTTTGGCGTGTTGTACAGGTCGCGCAGGCCGAAAAAGGCCAGGGTCAGGTAGGCAACGATCAGGGTGGCAACCTGCAGGCCGGTGAGGTTGGCGCTGTTGAGTTCCGACAGTGACCACTGGCCGAAGCTGAACATGGCGCCATACATGCGAGCGGCGACGTGCAGGTTTTCGGAGCGGAAAATCACCCAGCCCAGCACCACGATGAAGAAGGTCAGTACCCAGCGGATCGGGTTCAGGGCCCGGGGATTGGTGTTCAGGCCCAGGGCTTTTTCCAGCGCCAGCCACAGCCCGTGCCAGGCCCCCCACAGGATGTAGGTGATGTTGGCGCCGTGCCACAAACCGCCGAGCAGCATGGTCAGGAACAGGTTGCGGTAGGTGGTCAGCGTGCCTTTGCGATTGCCGCCCAGGGTGATGTACAGGTAATCACGCAGCCAGGTGGACAGGCTGATGTGCCAGCGGCGCCAGAACTCGGTGATCGACTGGCTGATGTAGGGCTGCTTGAAGTTTTCCATAAAACGGAAACCCATCATCAAGCCCAGGCCGATCGCCATGTCGCTGTAACCGGAGAAGTCGAAATACAGTTGCGCGGTGTACGCCAGCGCGCCGAGCCAGGCATCACCGGTGGTCGGGTCCTGCAGGGCAAAACAGTGATCGGCGACCACTGCCAGGGTGTCGGCGATGAACACCTTCTTGATAAAGCCCTGCATGAACCGCGTGGCGCCCTCGCTGAATTTATCCAGGGTGTGGGTGCGGTTGTTGAACTGGTCGGCCAGGTCGCGAAAGCGCAGCACGGGACCGGCAATCAGGTGCGGGAAGATCGCCACAAAGGCGGCAAAGTCGATGAGGTTGCGGGTAGCGGGGGTGTCACCGCGGTACACGTCGATGATGTAGCTGATGGACTCGAAGATGTAGAACGAGATCCCTATGGGCAGCAGTACGTTGGTCAGGATAAACGGGTCGAGGCCGACCGAACTCATCATGGCGTTGATGCTGTCGACGCCAAAGTTGGCGTACTTGAAGTAGCCCAGAATCGCCAGGTCGACCACTACCCCGAGCAACAGCCAGCGCTGGGCAGGTTTGGTGCGCACCCCGGCGGCCCCGACTTTGAGGCCGATCCAGTAGTTCCAGAGGGTGACGGCGATAAACAGTGCCAGGAAATCCACCCGCCACCAGGCGTAGAACCCATAGCTGGCGAGCAGCAGCAACAGATTGCGATAGCGTTGCCCGCTCAAGTAATACAGCGCCAGAAATACTGGCAAGAACATAAACAGGAACACATTGGATGAAAAAACCATCCTGACTTCTCCGTGTTGACCAACAGTAAAGGGCCAGGCCCCCCCAAACCCCCCATGAAAAACTCGGGGGGGTAAATCGATGCAATCCCTTCTTCCCGTCTGCAGGAGCGCGCTTGCTCGCGATCTTTTGATCTTTTGATCTTTTGATCTCGAAGAGCTCGCGAGCAAGCTCGCTCCTACAGAAGGGTCAGGGTGGTGGGCTATTTGCCTTTTTCGTGGGCCGGGTCGTAGACCCTGGTCAAGTCACCACCCAGGCGAAAGGTCTTGAACGGTTGCATGCCGCGTTTCATTTCAATCACCTGCGGGGTGCAGGTGTAGAGGGTGCAGAACGGTTCGAGCCAGGCGAATTTGGCGTCGACTTTCAAGTCGGTCATGTCCTGCTTCTTGTCGTTCTTTTGTTCGAACTCATCCGGGTTCTTGACCCCGCTGAGCACGCGCTCGCCCAAGCGTTTCAGGGCCCCGTTGTTTTCGTTGCGCAGGTCCACGCCATTGACCAGGGCAAAGCTGGCGATCATCGACAGGGGCGGCAGGGCGTAGTTGTGATAGGCCAGGGCGCGTTGCTGGCGCTTGAGTTCGTTGGGCAAAAAGCCCTGGGCGTCGACTTGACTGGCGCCGACCCTGAACTCTTTCACCGACCAGTCGAACAGGTCGCGACGATTGGTGGCGATGGCGGTGGCCATCACTGACCAGGCCGACCAGTACGAGTGGTTATTGGTTTTTTCCAGCGGCAGGTTGTCCCAGTCGCTGACCACCTGATCCGCCATTTTGCTGAACCAGGCCTCGATCACCTGCGCCTGCTGTGGATGCCGGGCCAGGGGCTGCGAACTGGAGAATTTCAGGCGGATATAAGACGAGGCCATGCTGCCCAGCGCCCATTTGCGCATCGACTTGCCGGTGTGATTGAAGTCTTTGCTCATCAGCGCATCGGCCTCGGCCCAGGCAGTGAGCCAGTTCAGCGTGCATTCAAGCTGTTGCGGGCGACCGTCACGCATGAACTGCATCACCTTTTTACTGGTACTGCGTTCCAGGGTGGTGATGCCGGAGGTGGCGTCGCGGAAGGCTTTTTCCGAGTCGACATTAAGTGTCGAGCGGGCCTTGTCCGAGCCTTCGTATTTGCTGCGAAATTCCAGCTTGCCGGTATACGGCTGCGGCATGGTCCCGCAGTCGTTTTTGAAATCGCCGGTTTTAAAGGCTTCCACCGGGGCGTAATAACCCTGGGGCGGGCGCAGTGCTCCGGCGGCGTTGGCGGTGCTGGCAAACATCGCCAGCCCGAGAAGGGCGGGGGTCAGTAATGAACGTAGTGTGATCGGTGCAGTTGGCATCAGATACCTCATCGTCCGGCCTGCGCGTCGGGATGCGCAGGGGAGGGGAATACGTTGCGTTTGCAGAGTCGGGCCTCGACTTTCTGCGGCTCGGCCCCGGCTTGCGGGCCCTCGATTTCAATGGCCAGCAAGTTCTGGCTGGCCCAGTCTTCGTCAGTGCGCAGCTCGAAGGCGAAATGCCCGTCGGTGTCGGAAGTGGTCGGCTTGTCGATTTTCAGATTCTCGTGGCGTCCGTTCATGTACCAGAGGGTGGCTTGCAAGGTTTTCACCGACGGATCGGCGAAGTGGATGTCGATTTGGTGATTGGCGTTGCGCAGGTCCAGGTTGCGGCTATTGACCAGCATCTGGTTCGCGCCGGGCTTGAGCGTGGTGCTGTTGCTCAGGAGCGCGGGCTTGCCTTGGCAACCGTTGTCGAGCAGGGCCAGCATTTGCCGGTAGGTGACCTCCTGATCGAGGCGATACAGCGGCGAGAACTCCCAGATCAGCACCTTGGGCGGGGTTTTCTGGAATTCTTCGCTGCCCAGGTACTGCAGCATCGAGCCTTCAAGGCCGCCACCGGGGAAGGCGACGTTGAGCACGTCGGCACCGATGTACTGCTCCAGAAAGCCCGAGAAGTTGTAGTTCTTACCGCTGTGGCTGGTACCCACCAGGGTGATCTGCGGGTTGCCCGAATCACCGAACAGGTCGCCGTCAGCGGCTTCGCCCCTGGGCGCGGTGCTGAACTGGTCCATGTACTGCACGGCATAGCTGGTGCCGCATAACTGGCCGGCCATGTTGTGCAGGGTGCCGGTCTTGCCCATGCGCCCGGAGATTCTGGTTTCGAATTCGCGCCGGGGAATATCGGCGAAAGCGGGGATTTTTTTCACCGTGTCGGCAACGATTCTGGCGGTGCGTTCGGCGCCGTAGGGTGTCCAGTGCTGGTCGCCGCGGAAGTAGAAATCGTGGGCCTGTCTTTCGTTGGTCAAAGGCGACAGGTCAGGCACGTGGTAGCCCATTTTGGCGAAGCGCCCGAGCATGGCCTGGTAGTTTTTCAGGGCCTTGTCGTAGTCGTAGCGGTCACGCTCGGCAGGCATCAGTTTGTTGCGGTTGACCAGCCCGCGGGTCGGTTGATACACCACCACCAGTTCCACACCTTTGCTTTTGAACGCATCGTGCAGTTGCTGCATGCGTCGGTAGCCGGCAGGGGTGGTATCGAATTCGGTGCGCAGGTCTTCCTGGGTGCGGAACAGCCAGTCGCCTTCAGCCTGCACCAGGGTGGTGAAGTTTTGCTGGTAGCGGGTGGTGTAGTTTTTCGCATCGTGGGCTTGGGGGCACAGGTTGCAGCAGGGTTCTGCGTTGAACGCCGGGGCTTGAATCTCATCTGCCTGCACGCCGGCACTGACAGCGAGGATGGCGGCGGTCAGGCCCGACAAGCTTAGAAATTTGATCATTTTGGGGGGCATAACAGTCATCCTCAGTCGCGCATTTCGGTCTGGCGTTCAACGGGGTCGATCAGCACGGCTTTTTGCTGGCGCACCAGCAGGTCGAGAATCTCGCTCTGACGCTCACCCAGAATGCCGTTGAAGCTGATGCCGCTGGATTTGCTCGGGGCCAGCATCGATACCCGATACAGCTCGATGCTCAGGGGCGAGTCGATACTCAGCGGGCCGCTGCCGTTACCGGCCAGTTCGCCGCCCACCAGGATCAGTGACACCTGGGTGTCGAACGGGTCGAGGTCGATATCGCGATCGGTATCGGTCAAATCCTTGATGTGGCCGTAGATGCCGGTCAGGCCGTTGGCCAGGGCGATGTTTTCGTACAGCCGGATATTCACGCTGTTGCGCACCCGGATTCCGTGGCGACGGTTGTTGATCACCTTGTTGCCCCACAGCAGGTTGTCGCCGCTCTCGTACAGGGTGATGCCGTCGGTGTGGTTCTGGAAAATCTGGTTGTCGGCAATCAGGTTGTTGGAACTGTTGCGGTCGATCACCAGGCCCGACAACTTGTTGTCATGGCTGCGGTTGTTGAAGATGAAGCTGTCGTTCACCTCGCGGGAAATGATGATCCCGTGCTTGCGCTGGGTCCCGAATACATCGTTGTCGGCGATGATCAGCCCGCGGGAACGGTCATGGGGGTCGATGCCGTAGACGATGTTGTCGCGGTAGGTGTTGCCCTTGACTACAAAGTCGCGGGTTTCATAGCAGTAGAAGCCGTACCACATGTCCGAGAATTCGGAGCCCAGGATCCAGCCGGTGGGCTCATCGCGCTTGACCACCTTGGCCATGTTGGGTGTGTACTGAGAAATACTCACCCCGTACGACTTGCTGTTGGCGTAGCCGAAGCTGGCCATTGTGCTGTTGACGATATAAGTCTCGGTGCCACCCCAGGCCAGCAGGAACGGGCGAAACTCTTTGGCATCACGGAAGGTCGCCGGGCCGTTGGCCTTTTCGCGCCAGCCGGTAACCTTGGTGTCGCGTACGAACAGCTGGCCGTCGTTGACCATGAACGCACCGGCTTCTTCGGACAGGCGCAGCTCCCTGGTGCTGCTGTCGATGTCCAGAATGCCCTTGTGCCCGACCACGATCGGCAAGCGTGCCAGGTACACCCCCGGTGCGGTTTCGCTGAAGTATTTTTTCGGCAGGCGGCGGGCCAGATCCTTGAGGTTTACATAGCCGTCGTCGATGAAAATTGCCTGGGGGATACCGCCCTGGCGCACCACCCATTCGGCCATCTTGTTGTCGCCGCCGATGAAATCCTTGAGGGCGTTTTCCTGCATCATGCGGCGCACGCTGACCTTGCCGGCGGTGCTGCGCACTATCTTGGCCGCAACTGCTTCGGCGGTGTAGCCGCTGATGTCGGGCAGTGCCGGTTTGGCTATTTCCAGCGGCGCACTGGGGGCAGTACGCACGGTATAGGTCCTGGCCTGTTGCAGCTCTTTGGCCAGGCCCGGGCGCAGTGGCTCGACATTGCCAAAGGCGACTGAACTTGCCAGCAGCAGGGCGCCGGCCAGCAGGCTGATTGCGCCTTTATTGGCAGGATGGTTCATCTCTCGCACTCCCGTTGGCGTGGTCATCAGAAGCGCCAGATCACGTCGACAAACGCGCGGTGCATGTATGAGTCGACGCTTTTGCCGTAGGCATCGCCGGGCTTGAATACACCGCCGCGAAAGCGCACCAGCGCCGAAGGTTCATCGATGGACTGGCTGAGGGCGGCCGGCAGCAGGCCTTGTTTGAAGTACTTGGTGACCACCAGATCCATTTCCTGACCGAGGTCGTTTTTGCCGTCGACCAGCGGCAGCGAGGTGCTGGAGAGCAGGCCGCTGGTGGGGTCTTCGCTGTTTTCTACGGCATTGATACCGTTGCTGCCCACCGGTTTGCTGGCGTCGACGCGCCAGAACTTGTGATAGACCAGGCTGGCGTCGTAGTCCTCGCGCAACTGCCACGAGGTGAACAGGCTGGCGCTCTGGATGTTCTGCATCTCGCCACGGAAGGCTTCGCCGAAACGGTGGACCCGCGAGCGGGTGCCGGTGAAGCTGGAGCGGTTGCTCTCAAGCCCGGTCTGCTGGTAGTCGGCGCTGGCCCGGGAGTAGGCAGCGCCCACTTGCCAGTTCGGATCCAGGCGCAAACGTACCCCCAGGTCGGTGGCCCAGCCGTCGACGTCGTCACTGGTTTTGGCGCCGGCGAGGGTGCGTCCGTCGACCGTCGAGGTGGCCAGGGTGTCGCGCTTGCCGGTCATGCCGGTGACGCTGGCCCAGTAATTGACGGTGTTGCTGTTGCGGTAGTTGTAGGCGTCGCTGTTGGCCTCGATACCGAGCCAGGTCAGGTCGCCGTTACGGGTTTTATCCAGGGCGTCGACTTCTGCGCCTTCGTGTTTGAGCTTGCCGTCGTCGTGGCTGTGGTGGGCGCGGACGCCGACCCATTGGCCGGGCTGCCATTGCGCCGAAATGTCGCCGTACAGGTGCAACCGGTCCTGATCGTCCGGGGCCAGTTCGCTGAGGTCGGTGCGGTACTCGCTGAAGCGCTGGGCAGCACCGAGGTTGGCCTTGAGCAGGGTGGTGTCGAAGGTCCAGTTCAGGGCTTCGATATTGGTATCGCGCCACATGCCGTCATCGTTGTGCAGGCGCTGGCGTCCGAGTTTGAGCTGCTCGCCGGGGTAAGCGGTGAAGCCTTTGTAGCCGATCCAGAATTCGCGCAAAGCCAGATAGCTTTTGTCCGGTTGGCGCGCGTCATTGCCGCTGCTCGATTGCTCTTGATCGGACTGCTGCAGGGTATCGGTTTCAATAATGTCGCTGGAGGTCACGGCCTGGCCCATGGCGTAGGCGCTCCAGTTACCGCGCTCGCCATATACCCAGGGGCGCAGGTCCAGACCCACGCCGTTGACGTCGCCTCCCTCGCGGGTGCCCAGGTCGCGGTCGTCTTCGGACTGGGCGGTGACTTTCAGGTCCAGCCCGAAATTCTGCTCGTCGGTCAGGGCGGCCAGGGTCGGACACGACCACAGCAGGGCGAAAGACAGACCAATGCCGGCTTTCACAAAGGGATTCAGGGTCATAGGGCTTCCTCGCCGTTTTCTTGTTCCAGCGACTGCACGGCCAGGGCGTTCTGGCTCAGGCTGGCACGCAGCGCTTGTTCTTTTTGCAGCAGGCGCCGGGCTTGTGCGCGCTGCTCTACGGGTAACTGCTCGTCGAGTTGCGCGGCCAGTTCGTTGCCCTGCGGGGTGTCCTGGACTAAGGCCAACTGGCTGAATACATAGGCATTGAGTAGGTTGGGGCGGGTGCCCTTGCCCTGGGAGAACAGCTGGGCGATGGCGAAGTCGGCGCTGTTCTGGCCGTTGCGGGCGGCCTTGAGCAAATGATCGAGGGCTTTTTGCGGGTAGACCTGGCCCAGGTAGCCCCGGCGGTAGATCTGCCCCAGGTAGTAATCGGCGGCCACTTCTTTATCCACTGCCTGCAGGAAATGCGCCTCGGCTTTTGCCGCGTCCGGGGTCAGCCACTTGCCGTCGTAGTACAGCTTGCCCAGCAACAGTTCGGCTCGCGGCTGGTCTGCGGCCCGGCCGTTGTCCAGGTACTCCTGCAATTGCGCGACATCGCCTTGTTCCGGGAAGTCGTAGAGCAGTTGCGCGAGGCTGACCCAGGACGCCGGGTAAACCGGTGCGATGTTCTCCAGCAACGACTTGGCCGTGTCCGGGTCGGGAGTGCCAAAGGCGGTCAGCACCCGGGCGACCCCGTCGACCCGCTGGGCTGATGCCGTGCCACGGCTGTAAGCGTTTTGCAGTTGCTTGAGCAGGTGTGCCTGTTGCTCGGTTTTGCCTTGTTTCTGATAAACCGTGGCCAGCTCGACGTAGCAGCTGTCATTGCTGGCCAGCGCCTGCTTGCAGATGGATTCGACTTGATCCAGATGCTGGTCGTAGGTGTCCTGGATGCGATAGAGGGCAATTTGTGCCAGGCCCGCCTGGGGATAGCCGGCCGCGAGCCACTGGCTGATTTGTTGTTGCGGGTTGACCTCGGGGAAGCTCTGCGGGTGCTGCAAATACAGCATGGCCAAAGGCGTGAGGCTGCTGGCGTCGCCGCTGGCAAAGGCTTGCTTGAGCAAGGTTTGCGCTTCGTGCAGTTCGGCTTCGCTGGCGCCTGGCTTGGCTGCCAGCAAGCGACCCAGACGCGCCTTGGCCCGGGGCGAAGTTTTCGCCGCTGCCCGGTAGGTGGCTTCGGCTTTTTTCAATTGCCCGGCGTCGCGGCTTTGCATCCAGATATCGGCCAGGCCTACCTGGGCCTCGGTGTAGCCCAGGTCTGCCAGCACTTGGTAGTTCTGTTGCGCGGTGGCGATATCGCCGCGCTTGAGCGCTTCATTGGCCAGGCGTTGATCGGGCAGGCCGGAACAGCCGGCCAGGGCGATGGCCAGCAGACATAGCGCGGTAATCTTGTGGGAGCTGGCTTGCCAGCGATACGGTCCATGGGGTTGGCCTGCAACACCGGGGGGATGCAATCGCTGGCAAGCCAGCTCCCACAGCTGATTGGGGGTAGGGTTTGTCATGGTTAAAGACCCGCGGCCATGGCTTTGTCGATCAGCCAGTTCAGCGACGGCCCCCGGTCGCTGCTGACCTCAACCGGGCGGCCGGTGAGGGCGCTGTCGAGCGGGGCGTCCGGCTTGATTTGCACGCGGATGTCCGAGGACAGGTTGTCGCTGTCCAGGCTGGTGCTGCTGATGATCTTGCCGCTGCGCACGGCGTCTTCACCGGCCACCTGGAAGTTGACCCGGGTGCCGGGCAGTACGTTGCCAAACTGGCGATAGCTGAAGCGTGCTGCCACGTCGGCTTCACTGTTGCGCGGTACCAGTTTGAAAATCACGTCGCCCTTGCTGGCGTACTGGCCGTTGGCGACCAGTTGCTCGGCAACCACGCAGTCACAAGGCGAGGTCAGAGTGCCGGTCATTTGCTTGCCGAACAGGGTTTCGATGTTTTCGGGTTGCAGCTGGTTTTCGTCCAGATGGCCCTTGAGCACATCGAGCATGCTGGTGCTGAAGGTGGCCAGGGGCGCGCCGTTGGCCGCCAGCTGGTCATCCTTGATCAGGCTTTGCACGGTGCCGTCGCGGGGCATGGTGATGTTCAGGCCCTGCACGCTGACCAGTGCCGACTGGGCTTGGGTCACGAAGTACAGGCCGTAGACCGATTTGGCCACGAAGCCGAAGGCCAGCAGGCCGACGACAAAAATCCCGGCGCTGAAGGTGACGGCTTTGAACCGCCCGAATGGGCTCATGCCGCTGCCACCGTCCTTGACCTTGCGCGCCTTGGTGAAGTTGTCGCGTTGCAGGGTGGCCAGGACTTCGCCCATGGTCACGATGTCGCCGCTCAGGTGCGAGGTGATGAGGTGGCGCAAGGTGGCAATGTCTTGCAGGTCGAGGTTCTGGAACTGGCAGCCGACGCGACCGGTCTGGCGGTCTGCGTTGCGCACCAGCAGGTCGACGTCCATCGTCAGGCCCAGGTTGTCGATCACAAACTGTAAGCGCCCCTTGATCAGGTCGCCGGCCTTGAAGGTCTGGTTGGCGGCGTTGAAGCTCAGGCCCCCGGCCGAGAGGTCAATCAGCTTGACCTCCATCGGCGTACGATCGGCGCCGGAAAAGTGCAGCCTGGCCGGGATTTTGACCCGCGCATGCTGACGCTGGGCTTCAGATTCGTGGACAACGTTGGCGTTTACTTGAGTGTTCATAAGGTCTTGTTCCTGGTTAATTCGATCGAAGCGGTTCAGACCATCAGCAACAGCACGGCGACAAAGATGCTGCCGGCGGAGAAGGTCATGGTCCGGGACGACCAGGTGTTGAACCAACGTTGAAAGCTGGCCAGATCACGGGTCAATTTGGTGTCCTGACGGGTCCAGGATTGCTGGTCGAGGCGGAAGAACACGTAGATCTTCACCAGGGCGCCAACGATCTGGTTGTAATAAAGAATCAGCGGGTAGGCCGGGCCGATCCGGTGCCCGGAGCAGGCGAGTAACAGGGTCAGAATCAGGCGGGTGAAACCGATCCACAGCAGGTAGGCGATGAGAAAGCTGATGCCGTATCGGGCCGTGGCGATCAGCGCTGCGGTCAGGCCCAGCAAAGAGGTCCACATCGATACCCGCTGGTCGAACAGCACCAGGCTGGTGAACAGGCCCAGGCGTTTGACCCCCAGGCCCAGGGCCCGGGCGTTCTGGCGCAGGTTGTTGCCGTACCAGCGAAACATCAGTTTGCGGCTGGCCTTGATAAAGCTTTTTTCCGGCGGGTGTTCCACGGTGTAGATGGCGGCGTCCGGCACGTAGAAGGTGTCGTAACCCAGGCGCATCAGGCTGAACCAGCTGGACTTGTCATCGCCGGTCAAAAACTTGAAGCGGCCCAGGCGCCAGTGCTGCAGCGAGTCGCTTTCCACATCGGCGATAAAGGCCGGGTCGGTGACTACATTGGCGCGGAATACCGACATGCGCCCGGTCATGGTCAGTACGCGTTTGGACAGGGCCATGGAGCACATGTTGATATGGCGCTGGGCGAAGCGCAGCTTGTGCCATTCGCTCATGATGTAGCCGCCGCGCACTTCACAGAATTCGTTGGTGGTGAGGCCGCCGACATTGCCGAACAGCTGAAACCAGGGCACGGTTTTGCGTACTACGCCGGGGGCGAGCACGGTGTCGCCGTCAATCACTGCAACCACTGCGCGGTCATCCGGCAGATGACGGGAGATGGCGCGAAAACCAAAGGCCAGGCCATCGCGCTTGCCGGTGCCGGCGATGCGTACGAAGTCCAGTTTGACCCGGGCTGGCGGGTTGAGGCGTTGCCACATGCTTTTGACCAGCAACTCATCGGACATCTCGACCAGCGAGCAGACGATGGTGGTGGGCAGGCCGCAGTTGATCGCTTCACGAATCACCGAGCTGTACACCTGGGCGGTGGTCAGGGCGTCGATGCGAAAACTGGTGACCATCAGGAACACGTGGGAGGGGTCGGCAGACGTGCTCAGCTTGCGCACTTTGCGCCGCAGGTGCGGGTACACCACATATAAAAACAGCATGCCGCGCAGGAAGTGCGTGGCACCCATTGAGTAGCGCCAGATACCCACGGCGCCAATCAGGAAAATAAAGTTTTTCGACTCGGCGTCGAAGATCGATGTCGGCAGCGCCAGGGCGAGACCCATCAACAGTGTCAGGTAAAACAGCCAACCGGCGGCCTGGAGAAGGCCGTTTTTAAGCCTGGGCATGATCAGTATCCGTTTGGGTTCTGCGCGGCCCCGCAGGAGCGAGCGAGCTCGCTCCTGCGGGGGGATATCGGTTTGTTACCAGCAGATGCCTTCAGTGCGGCCGGTTACGCTGGTGGCCCGGGACATGAAGCCCACCAGGTCGATCACTTGTTTGCCGTGGGGGGCGTTTTGCGCCAGGGCGCGGAATTTTTCGTCGCGGTTACCCAGGATGATCAGGTCGCTGTTGTTGATCACTGCGTCAAAATCCGAGTTGAGCAGGGACGAGACGTGGGGGATTTTCGATTCGATGTAGTCTTTGTTCGAACCATGAACACGGGCGTATTCGACGTTGGTGTCGTAGATGCTCAACTCGAACCCCTTGCCGATCAGCATTTCGGCCAGTTCAACCAGCGGGCTTTCACGCAGGTCATCGGTACCGGCCTTGAAGCTCAGACCGAGCAGGGCGACTTTGCGTTTGTCGTGGCTGGCGACGATGTCGAAGGCGTTCTGTACTTGTGATTCGTTGCTGCGCATCAGTGAGTTGAGCAACGGTGCTGCAACGTCCAGGGAGCCGGCACGGAAGGTCAGTGCACGGACATCCTTGGGCAGGCACGAGCCGCCGAAGGCAAAGCCGGGGCGCATGTAGTACTGCGAGAGGTTGAGGGTTTTGTCCTGGCACACCACGTCCATCACTTCGCGGCCATCCACGCCGACTGCTTTGGCGATGTTGCCGATTTCGTTGGCGAAGGTCACTTTGGTGGCGTGCCACACGTTGCAGGTGTACTTGATCATCTCGGCCACTTCGATGTCCTTGCGGATAATCGGCGCGTCGAGTTCTTCGTACAGTGCCTGCAGCACATCCCCGGAGGCGGTGTCGAGTTCGCCGATCACGGTCATTGGTGGCTGGTCGTAGTCGGCGATGGCGGTGCTTTCACGCAGGAACTCAGGGTTTACTGCGACCCCGAAGTCGATACCGGCTTTTTTGCCCGAGCATTGCTCAAGGATCGGGATCACGACATTTTTCACGGTGCCCGGCAATACGGTGCTGCGTACCACGATGGTATGGCGCGAGGTTTTGTCACGCAGCACCGCGCCGATTTCACGGCACACCGCTTCGATGTAGTTGAGTTCCAGGTCGCCGTTTTTCTTGCTGGGCGTGCCGACGCAAATCATCGACAGATCGCTTTCACGAATCGCCGAGGCAAAATGGGTAGTACCGCGCAGGCGGCCGGTCCGGATGCCCCGGGCCAGCAGTTCGCCCAGGCCGGGTTCAACGATGGGCGACTTGCCGAGGTTGATCAGGTCGATTTTATCCTGGGAAATATCCACTCCGATAACTTCGTGGCCACGTGCAGAGAGGCAACCGGCGCACACGGCACCGACGTAACCCAAACCAAATATGCTAATGCGCATCGCGTATACCTCTGTCATCTAAAGTGTGGGCGAGCCAGGAATTACGGCGAATAAAGTCCGCAACGCCAGGAATCGGCATTGTTAATGTTCAAACTTTTTTAAGTTGTGCGAATGGCAGTCAACTGATGATTTACTGCAAGGCGTGCCGGGTGAAGGGGGCAGCCGTGTATTGTCGATGATCGTCTGTAAATCGTTGGTTTTTAAACGATTTAATGCCGCTCGTGATGAGGGTTGACGCTCATCTTTATCATGCTTACTTCAGTCGTATATACCTTCGAAGTTGGAGCCTTGGTTGTAAGTCATATCCTACAATCCTTGTAATAAATGTTACGGGTTCTCTGAGCGGCGCTTATGGACATAGTTCCAATCCGTTGATCGCGTTTTCTCGGAATATGAACATTCACGAAAAAGATGGCACTGGTCTCATATTGATGGCACTTGAGGTTTGGCCCTTTAATTACGGGTGGTTAGTTGTGGCTAATAGTTAAGTGCCATTACCGGACAAAAAACAGGGTGCCATTACGAAAAAAATTCACCGTTGTCGAGTGAATTTAAGTTCATGGAGCACAGAGACAGGATTTTTACAGCGCGACGCATGCTCTGTGGGGCAGAGCTGCGTCATAAGGGCGGGGGTTACTCGGGGGCGTGATCACGCAAGAAGACCAGCAGGTCAGGTTTTGACTGCTCGGCACTGTAGCGATAGCCCTGCTCATCGAACTGCTTGAGCAGTTCCGGGTTATTGATCCGCTCCTTGATCACAAAGCGGCTCATCATGCCCCGGGCTTTTTTCGCATAGAAGCTGATGATTTTGTGCTGACCGTTTTTCAGGTCCTTGAATTCGGTGTTGATGATGCGCGCGTTCAGGGCCGGTTTTTTGACCGCCGAGAAGTATTCGTTGGACGCCAGGTTGAGCAGCACGTCATCGCCCTGTTCGGCCAGAGCCTCGTTCAGCCATTCACTGATGCGCGTGCCCCAGAACGCGTAAAGATCCTTGCCCCGGGCATTGGCCAGCTTGGTGCCCATTTCCAGGCGGTACGGCATCATCAGGTCCAGTGGGCGCAGCAGGCCGTACAGGCCCGAGAGCATGCGCAGATGAGTCTGGGCGTAGTCAAAGTCGGCTTCACTGAAGTCCACGGCGTTGAGGCCGGTGTACACGTCGCCCTTGAAGGCCAGCAGCGCCTGCTTGGCGTTTTCCGGGGTGAAGGCCGGTGTCCAGCTACCGAAACGGGCGGCGTTGAGGCCCGACAGCTTGTCGGATAGATGCATCAGTTCGCCAATCTGTTGCGGGCTCAGCTCGCGCAATTGCTCGATCAACTCCTGGGAGTGGTCCAGGTATTGCGGCAGAGTGAACCGCGCAGTGGCCGGCGGCGTCTGGTAATCGAGGGTTTTGGCGGGTGAAATCACCATCAGCATGGGGTCGTCTCCTTTTAGCGTCGGGCGATTCTAGGCGCTGGCGGGTTTTGACTCCACCTATGGTGGTGATAGAAAGCCCTCGTCGCTGACAAGGTACGAGGTTGCAACAAGGGCCGAAGCAGCCTCAGCAAATCCTTTCGCAACCTCGTGCCTCGTCAGGGACTACGGTGCGGTTATAGTGCTGGCAGTTATTTAAAGGGGAACTGATCCGTGCGCATTGCTCTTTTTTTCTGCGCCTGGCTGCTGGGTTCGGGGGCTGTCGCCGCAACCAATGAACCCGCGACGCTGGACCGCAGCACCTGGCCCGAACAATTGCTCAGCCCGGCTTTGTTCGATGTGGCCTCGCGTGCCGAAATCCTGACCTTCGCCCGTGAATTGCTGACCAGCGAGGCACTTGATGACGACGCCCTGAAGCAGCGCCTGAATCTGAAAATCATCAACATCGACGAGATTGATAGCGTTCGGCGCAGGATGTGGCTGCGGCTGCTGGCCAATTATGATTTTGCCCAGCAAAGCTGCGACCAGGACGCATCGTTTTGTTATTACGTCGACGACATGGCCAGTTTGCGTGAGCAGGCCGGCAAGTTCGAAGTCGCCGATGATTCGTTTTATGCCGCCTGGGCCGGGCCGAGTCGCGAGTTTCACCGGCGCTATCTGGATGAGCAATTGCGCCTGGCGGCACTGTTCCCGCAAATCAGCAGCGAAATCGGTCTGTTTGGCGATCAGGAATTCAACGGCGACGAGATGAATGACCGGCTGTTCATGCTGACCTTTGACAGCGGTCCGACACAGTTGCCGGGCAACACGGACTGGTTGACCGACTATCTGCGCAAGCAGTCCATCAGTGCCACTTTCTTTGTCTTGGGCAACGGTCTGCAAGGGCGACTCGATAAAAGCTCGGAAGCGGCAGTGCAAGCGCTGTACAAGGGGCAATGCGTGGGCGTGCAGGGCTGGGAGTATCGTTCCCATAGCCATTGGCAAGACTGGCAGGGTTCGATCTTGCGCAGTGTGGCGTTGGTCAGGCAAGTGGTGCCGCAGAACTACGTTCCCCTGTTTCGTCCGCCTTATGGGCAGCGTCGGGCGGACAGCACCGGGTTCTTTGGGGCACAAGGCTTGAAAGTGGCGCTATGGGACATTGATTCCCGGGACCTGGCTGCCAGCCTGACCGCCGAACAGTCGGCGCAACGGGTGTTGAGCCTGATGCTGCTGTGGCGCCATGGGGTTATTGTCTTTCACGATACCCAGGACAAGGTGCGCAGTGCAGTGCCCTGGCTATTGAAGGCGACGGCGCAGAGCGGGCTTGGCTGGGAGGATTGCGCGAAGGCTATGTAGGAGCGAGCTTTTCAAACAGCTCGTTCCTGCGGGGCCGGGGTAACAAAAGATTACATATAGACCTCTGACTCTAGCTGCGCTTCGGGCATCCGCCAAGGCTATTCGTCAGTCTGAAAAATAAATTCCTTATTCGTTAAAAATCCTTTTTTTTGTCACACGTTTAGGAGTATTACGAAGACAGACCGCCGAAACCTGCACCACAGGTGGCGTCTTCCAGGACCCATCGGGAAGGGTATTCATCTGAACGCATCAGATGAGTTCGGCAGTCACTTCGAGGCGCAGCACTGTTGAGGTATTGCGTCGAATGGCTCCCACAAAGGTGACCGAGTATGGATGATCACGGACGCACTCCTTCTTCCAACCAGCCAATCCTTTATGTGCTCGATACCAATGTTCTGATTCATGATCCAAACGCATTGCTTAACTTCGAGGAACACCACGTCACCATCCCGATGACGGTGCTCGAAGAGCTCGACAAACTCAAAACCGGCAAATTACTGGTGGCTGCGGAGTGTCGCCAGGCGATACGTCTGATTGATCAGACACTGGGCGCGTCTTCTCCCGAAGACGTCGAGTTGGGCGTACCTATTCTGCGGGGCAAAAGCGGTCCCAAAGGCTTTTTATCGATTCTGATGAACAAGCGCCGGGAGCCCAACGCGCTGCTGCCTGAAAACCTCAACGACAACATCATCATCAACCAGCTGATCGATCTGCATACCCGTGACCCTGCGCGGCGTGTGGTGCTGGTGACCAAAGACATCAACATGCGCCTCAAGGCCCGGGCGTGCGGGATCGCCTCCGAGGACTACAGCACTGACCAGCTGGTTGACGACGTGGCGCTGCTGCCCCGTGGCTATCACACCATGACGGGCTCGTTCTGGGACCGGGTCAGCAAAGTCGAAACCCGTCAGGGCCATGGCCGTACCTGGCATCAGGTGCAGTTGATCGACAACCTGCCGGCCGTGCATATCAACGAGTTCATCATTGATGAACAGGGTTTTGTCGGCTGGATCAAAGAGATCCGCAAGGACCACCTGCTGATTCTCGACCTGCATCAGGAGCCGCTGCTGCATCAGGAAGCGTGGGGGCTCAAACCGCGGGATATCTATCAGGCGCTGGCGCTGTTTGCCTTGCTTGATCCGGACATTCATCTGGTCAACCTGTCGGGTGCGGCGGGTTCGGGGAAAACCATTCTGGCGCTGGCCGCCGCCATCGAACAAACCATGGTCAGCAAGCGCTACCGGCGCATTATCTGTACCCGCAGCGTGCAAGGGCTGGATCAGGAAATCGGCTTCTTGCCGGGCACCGAAGCCGAGAAAATGGAACCCTGGCTGGGGGCCATCACCGATAACCTTGAAGCCTTGCATATGGAGGACGAAAACACCCATGGCAGCGTTGATTACATCCTGAGCAAGGTGCCATTGCAGTTCAAATCCCTGAACTACATCCGTGGCCGCAGCTTCCAGCAAAGCCTGATCCTGATTGACGAGTGCCAGAACCTGACACCGCACCAGATGAAAACCATCATCACCCGTGCGGGCGCAGGTTCGAAAGTGGTGTGCCTGGGCAACCTGGCACAGATCGATACGCCTTACCTGTCGGCCACCAGTTCGGGGCTGACCTACCTGACGGAGCGTTTCAAGGACTTCCCCAACGGTGTGCACATCGCCCTGCAAGGGGTACCGCGTTCGATTCTGGCCGAGTACGCCGAATCTCACCTCTGAGTTAACCCGGCAATAAACCTGCAGGAGCGAGTTTGCTCGCGAGCTTTTAAACAGCTCGCGAGCAAGCTCGCTCCTGCTTCAGTAGCCTGAGGTAAGCTTGCTCGGCTTACGCGCTGTTGCAGTGTGTTGTTCGGGTTCAGGCATGCAGCGCTCCCAGGAGTTGGCCAAGACAGGAGAGTCGGGTGTTATTGCGTAATATCGATTTGAATTTGTTGGTGGTGCTCGATGCGCTGCTGACTGAAAAACATGTGACGCGTACCGGAGTCCGTTTGCATTTGAGTCAGCCCGCCATCAGCCACTCGCTGAATAAACTCAGGGTGTTGCTCGATGATCCGTTGCTGATTCGCCAGGGCAACGAGGTGGTGCTCAGTGCGTTGGCGCAAAACCTTCAGGCGCCACTCAAGGAGATCCTGGGGCAGATTGAAACCTTGCTCGGCCAGTCCATCGACTTTGTGCCGGCAGACTCGCAACGTACCTTGCGCATAGCCATGTCCGATTACGGGGCCGCGATCGTGCTGCCAAAATTGCTGGTGCAACTCAGGGCGCAGGCGCCGGGCACCTCGCTGGTGGTAATCCAGGACAGCCGCCTTGGCATGCTTGAGCAAGTGGGGCAGGGCAGGATCGACCTGGCCATCGGTGTGTTTCCCGCTCCGGGGGCGGATATCTGCACTGAGGTGCTGTTTGAAGAAACCTTTACCTGCCTGCTCGACCGCCGTTCTCTGCCTGAAAATGGTGTGCTTGATCTGGACAGCTACCTGGCGCGCCCGCACCTGCTGGTGTCGATGGACGGCAACACCCGGGGAGAGGTCGATAACGTCCTGCGGGCCCGGGGTTTAAAACGTCGGGTGGCGGTCAACGTGCCTCATTGGGGCACGGCCCCCGGGATGATTGCCGATACCGACCTGATCCTCACCGTGGCCACCCGCACCCTGACCAACGTGCCGTTTGGCGACACCCTGGTGGCAATGGCGCCGCCGCTGACGGTTGCCCCGTTCAACTATGTGCAGGCCTGGCATAACCGTTTTAACCAGGACCCGGCCCATCGCTGGTTGCGCGAACTGGTCAGGCAGGTGAGTGCCTGATCCTCTGATCTCCCGATCTTTCGATCTCCTGTTCTCCTGTTCTCCCGATCTCCCGATCTCCCGATCTCCCGATCTTTCGATCTTTCGATCTTTCGATCTTTCGATCTTTCGATCTTTCGATCTGTAGGAGCGAGCTTGCTCGCGAGCTTTTGATCTTGAAGAGCTCGCGAGCAAGCTCGCTCCTACAGTTTTGGCAGTTTTGGCAGTTTTGGCAGTTTTGGCAGTTGGGGTAGTTTTGGCAGTTTTGGCATTTGGGGCAGTGTTGGCATTTGGAGCAGTTTTGGTGGCTAAGGCAGTTGAGACAGTTGAATCATTCCGTCAGCCCCGTGAGGCGATGACAAACCCCGCCAGCACTACGCTCACCCCGAGTATTTTCTGCAGGCCCGGAGTGTTCTTTGGCAGTCCGAGCAAGCCGAAGTAATCAATCACCAGGGAAATAATCAACTGGCCCAGCACCACTGCCATGATGAAATTGAGTGCACCCAGGCGCGGTACGCTGATCAGCGCGACGGTGATGTAGAACACGCCGGCCAGGCCGCCGAGCCAGATCCACCAGGGGCCGCTCAGCAAGGCGCCAAGGTGGGGGCGCGGGACTTTGACGATAAGCATCACCAGCGCAATGGCGACACTGCTGACCAGCAATGAAATGACGGTGGCCCAGAATGGATGTCCCAGCGTCATCCCCAGCCGGGCATTGCTGGCGGCCTGCAAGGGCACCGCAACGCCCGCCAGCAGGCTCAGGGCAATGGCAATAAATAGTGGCATGAGTACGGTCTCCAAAGTTTCAACCGTTGTACGGCCAAGACGCGCAGGTGGCCAATTCGATGTTCTGATGCGCGGTATTCGCGGGGTCGATGGCCTTGAGCCGGGCCCCGGGTTTACAATCGCGGCTCCCCTCTGGAGTACTCCCCTGTGCTGACTCATCTGGATTCCCAAGGCCGCGCGAACATGGTCGATGTCACCGATAAAGCCGTGACATCCCGTGAAGCGACGGCACAAGCGGTGGTGCGCATGCGCCCTGAAACCCTGGCAATGATCGTCAGCGGCGGTCACCCCAAGGGCGATGTTTTTGCCGTGGCGCGGATCGCCGGAATCCAGGCCGCGAAAAAAACCTCGGATTTGATCCCGTTGTGCCATCCGCTGATGCTCACCAGCGTCAAGGTTGAACTCAGTGCCCAGGGCAGCGATGCAGTACTGATCGTGGCGCGCTGCAAACTGTCGGGGCAGACCGGCGTCGAGATGGAGGCCCTGACCGCCGCCAGCGTCGCGGCCCTGACTATTTATGACATGTGCAAGGCTGTCGACCGCGGCATGAGCATCGAAAGCGTACGCGTGCTTGAAAAGCTCGGTGGCAAGAGCGGGCACTTTCAGGCTGATGCCTCATGAAACTAAAGGTGATGTTCTTTGCCCGTTACCGCGAAGCCCTGGGGCTGGATGGCGAAGCTGTCGAAGGTTCGTTCACCTCCATTGAGCAGTTACGCGGGCACCTGGTGCAGCGGGGCGGAGCCTGGCAAGTATTGGCCGAGCCCAACCTGATGTGCGCGCGCAATGAAGAGCTGTGCAAGCCTGACGAGCCCTTGGCGGACGGCGACGAAGTGGCGTTTTTCCCGCCCGTGACAGGAGGCTGAAGATGACGGTTCGGGTGCAAGCGGCAGCCTTTGATCCGGGGGCGCAGGTCAATGCGCTGCACGCGGCCAACCTGGGGGTGGGCGCGGTGGTGAGTTTTGTCGGCTATGTGCGCGACTTCAACGACGGGCGCGATGTGGCGGGGATGTTTCTGGAGCACTATCCGGGTATGACCGAAAAAGCCCTGGACAAGATCGTCCTGGAGGCCGAACAACGCTGGCCGCTACTCAGGCTTGAAGTGCTGCACCGGGTTGGCGCGCTTGAACCGGGGGAGCCGATAGTCTTTGTCGGTGTTGCCAGCGCCCATCGTCAGGCCGCATTCGATGCCTGCGCCTTTGTCATGGACTACCTGAAAACCCGGGCACCGTTCTGGAAGAAAGAACAGACCGGCGATGGACCGCGTTGGGTCGAAGGTCGCGTGAGCGATGAGGAAGCAGCGGACCGCTGGAAGAAATAATACCCCTTGGGAGCGAGCTTGCTCACGAGCCGTTAAAAGCTCGCGAGCCAGCTCGCCCCAGAGGGAGATGATCAGGCCGTTACAGTCGGATCATGGGGCTTGCGCACGGCCCGTACTACAGGTCGCAGCAATTCAGTCGGCGGTGTTTCGCAGCTGATTTTTTTGCCCAGCAAGGCTTCGATCGACGGCAACTGATAGGAGTCGTCTTCACCGGCAAAACTGATCGAGACGCCGCTGGCGCCCGCCCGGCCAGTACGGCCAATGCGGTGCACGTAGTCGTCCGGCACTTCGGGCAGGGTGAAGTTGATTACGTGACTGATACCGTCGATGTGAATCCCGCGTCCTGCCACATCGGTGGCCACCAGTACGCGGATCTTGCCTTCGCGGAAACCTTCGAGGGTCTTGATGCGTTTGTGCTGCGGCACGTCACCCGACAGTTGCGCGGCGTTGATGCCGTCACGCACCAGGCGTTCTTCGATGCGGCGCACTTCATCCTTGCGGTTGGCGAAGACGATGACCCGCTCCCAACCGTTGTCGTTCACCAGGTTGAACAGCAACTTGTACTTGTCTGCCCCGGCAACCGCGTAAACGTGTTGCTCCACCATGTCGCTGGCGACGTTGAGCGCTTCGATTTCGACAATGGCCGGGTCGGTGGTCCATTGCTTGGCCAGGTTCATCACGTCCTCGGTAAAGGTCGCAGAGAACAGCAGCGTCTGGCGCTCGGCTTTCGGTGGGGTCTGGC
The DNA here is from genome assembly GCF_003994535.1 of Pseudomonas sp. PAMC 29040. Classification (NCBI taxonomy): domain Bacteria; kingdom Pseudomonadati; phylum Pseudomonadota; class Gammaproteobacteria; order Pseudomonadales; family Pseudomonadaceae; genus Pseudomonas; species Pseudomonas sp. PAMC 29040. The sequence goes on along the minus strand of NZ_RZAA01000004.1, from coordinate 291,144 downwards.
GAATGATCTGGCGGACTTGCGGGATAAAACCCATATCAAGCATGCGGTCGGCTTCGTCGAGCACCATGACTTCGACCATGTCCAGATGCACTTCGCCGCGCTGGTTGAAGTCCAGCAGACGGCCCGGGGTGGCTACCAGAATGTCGCAATGGCGGGCTTCGAGCTGTTTCAGCTGCTTGTCGAAGTCCATGCCGCCGACGAATGTCATGACATTGAGGTCGGTGTACTTGGTCAGGTCGGCTGCGTCTTTGGCGATTTGCACCACCAGCTCGCGGGTCGGCGCAATGATCAGTGCGCGCGGCTCGCCCATGTAGCGTTCTTTGGGCGGCGGGGTCTGGGTCAGCTGGCTGATGATCGAAATCAGGAACGCGGCAGTTTTGCCGGTACCGGTCTGGGCGCGACCGATGGCGTCACGGCCGCTGAGGGTATAGCCCAGTACGCCAGCCTGAATCGGGGTGCAGTACGGAAAACCCAGGTCTTGAATGGCGTGCATCAGCTCCGGGGCGAGCTTGAAGTCGTGAAAACGGACTTTGCCTTCTTGTGGCTCGACCACGAAGTCTTCGAGTTTCCAGGGAGTGACCGGCGGCTTGGGGGCCGCTTCACGCCGTGGTTTTGCAACTTTGGGTTGTTCGATCTGAACCGGTTCAGGAGCGGGCTGTACGTCGGGAGTGTCCACCGAGGCTTGAGCAGGGGCAGAGCGGCCAGGCTGTTGCGCGTCGGTGCGCGGGCTGGTGGTGCTCGAAGGTGTCACTGAAGCTGATGCGAGTGGCTCAGCCTCGCTTTTACCGAATATTTTTTTGAGTGCTTTGAGCACGGTCATCTCATCAGTTGGTTAAGGAGTGTACGCCGGGCAGTGTAATGCAAGTCGCGTGCTCGGCGTAGTGAACGACAGGATGTTTCGGTTTTAGCCCAGATGTTTGGCCAGCCAGGCACCGATGTCGCTGATCTCTTTGGGTAACACTTCATGACCCATTGGGTATTCCTGCCATGTTACGGCCACACCCGCAGCCTTCAATCGCTCATAGGCCGTGCGGCCCATGGCGTTTTGCACCACTTCGTCGTACTGGCCATGCAGGCACAGGGCCGGGATCCGTTGCTGACTGGCGGATAACGGCAGCACGTCAGTGAAGGTCGGGGCATAGGTGGAGAGGGCAAGTACGCCACCCAGTGCACCTTCATATCTCACATAGGCGGTGTGATAGACCACGGCGCCGCCCTGGGAAAATCCGGCGAGGAAAATCCGGCTGGCGTCTATTCCGGCCCTTTTCTGATCTTCGATCAAGCTGAGGACGGTTGCCGCGGACTCTTCCAGCTCTTCTTCGCTGATGGAACGCGCCGGGCTCATGGCCTTGATGTCGTACCAGCTGGGCATGGCATAACCGCCATTGATCGTCACCGCGCGGGTGGGGGCCTGGGGCAAAACAAAGCGGGTGGTCAATAACTTCTCTTGCAGCATCTCGGCCACCGGCATGAAGTCATAACGGTCGGCGCCCAGGCCGTGGAGCCAGATAACACAGGCATCTGCAGGCTTTTGGGGCTGGATAAACAGGGGTTCGGTCATGGCTGCTCCATCGTTGTGCGTGCGCGCGGCTTGGGTGCGCGGCAAAGGTGCGTGTTCGTCAGGAAATTACAGAAGATGTCGCCTGCTTGAACGTTTTATCAGCAAATGCGACCTGAAATGTTCAAGGCTTCAGAGTGGTACGCGCTTTGCTATGTGGACAGGGACGTTAATGCGTTCACCTTCGGCGGTAACACTAACAGGCTACTGCCGATGGAGGGACAGCAAAAGCCCGAGGTTGAAGTTAGACATGGAATTCAACAGCTCAAGGGAGCGCTTCGGTTCGAAGGCTGGTGCGATATACCCATCGCTCAAGGCTTATGCCGCGTGACCCAATAAAAAGCCGACACGGGTCAACATCGCCTCACAAGGGGGCGGCGGGTCTTGTTCAAACACAACAAAAGCAGTACTTGGAGGTTTGAATGAAGCAGTTGAAATCCACCCTGGCTTTGGCCACCGCAGCCATCGTGTTGAGCGTTAGCGGTTTTGCTCACGCAGGCGCGACGCTCGATGGCGTTAAAAAGAAGGGTTTTGTGCAGTGTGGCGTCAGCGATGGTTTGCCGGGTTTTTCGGTGCCTGACAAAGACGGCAAGATTCTGGGGATCGATGCCGACATCTGCCGTGCAGTGGCCGCCGCCGTGTTTGGCGATGCAACCAAGGTCAAGTTCAGCCAGTTGAACGCCAAGGAGCGTTTCACCGCGCTGCAATCGGGCGAAGTCGATGTGCTGTCGCGCAACACCACCTGGACCAGCTCCCGTGACGCGGGCATGGGCATGGTGTTTGCCGGGGTTACCTATTACGACGGCGTCGGCTTTCTGGTCAATAACAAGCTGGGGGTAAAAAGTGCCAAGGAACTGGACGGTGCAACCATTTGCATCCAGGCCGGTACTACCACTGAGCTCAACGTGTCGGATTACTTCCGGGCCAATAACCTGAAATACACTCCGATCACCTTCGACACCTCCGACGAAAGCGCCAAGTCGCTGGAAAGCGGGCGTTGCGACGTGCTGACCTCCGACAAGTCGCAGCTATATGCACAGCGCAGCAAGCTGGCGAACCCGAATGACTACGTGGTGTTGCCGGAAACCATCTCCAAGGAGCCCCTGGGCCCTGTGGTTCGCAAGGGTGACGAGGACTGGTTCAGCATCGTCAAGTGGACCCTGTTCGCCATGCTCAACGCTGAAGAAGCCGGCATCACCTCGAAAAACGTCCTGGCTGAAGCCAAATCCACCAAGAACCCCGATGTTGCCCGCTTGCTGGGTGCTGACGGCGAATATGGCAAAGACCTGAAACTGCCAAAAGACTGGGTGGTGCAGATCGTCAGCCAGGTCGGCAACTACGGCGAAGTGTTTGAGAAAAACCTCGGCAAAAGCACTCCTCTGGCCATCGACCGCGGGCTGAATGCCTTGTGGAACAACGGCGGCATCCAATACGCACCACCTGTGCGCTGATGGACCTGTCACCCGGTGGGCCAACCACCGGGTGACGTTCTGATCCATTTTTTCAGGGGCACTTCATGCAGACTAAAGTCGGCGCACCCAAGCCGAGGCTCAGCCTCAGCGATCCACGTGTGCGTGCGTGGTTATTTCAGATCATCACCGTCGCGTTGGTGGTCTTCATGGGCTGGTATCTGTTCAACAATACCCAGACCAACTTGCAACACCGGGGTATCACTTCGGGTTTTGACTTTCTTGAGCGCAGTGCCGGGTTTGGTATTGCGCAGCATCTGATTGATTACACCGAGTCGGACAGTTATGCCCGGGTGTTCGTGATCGGCCTGCTGAACACGCTGCTGGTGTCGGTAATAGGTGTGATCCTGGCGACCATCCTCGGCTTTATCATCGGTATTGCCAGGTTGTCTCCCAACTGGATGATCAACAAGCTGGCGACGGTTTACGTCGAGGTGTTCCGCAATATCCCGCCTTTGCTGCAAATCCTGTTCTGGTACTTCGCGGTCTTCCTGACCATGCCGGGGCCACGTAACAGCCATAACTTTGCTGACACTTTCTATATGAGCAGCCGTGGCCTGAACATGCCTGCGGCCATTGGCACCGACGGGTTCTGGCCGTTTGTGGTCAGCGTGCTGCTGGCGATTTTGGCAGTGGTGCTTATGGCACGCTGGGCCAACAAGCGGTTTGAAGCGACCGGTGTGCCGTTCCACAAGTTCTGGGCCGGGCTGGGCCTGCTGCTGGTGATCCCGGGGTTGTGCATGCTGATCTTTGGCTCGCCGGTGCACTGGGAAATGCCGCAGCTCAAGGGCTTCAACTTTGTCGGTGGCTGGGTGCTGATTCCGGAGCTGCTAGCGCTGACCATCGCGTTGACTGTTTACACGGCGGCGTTCATTGCCGAAATCGTGCGCTCGGGGATCAAGTCGGTCAGCCATGGCCAGACCGAAGCGGCGCGCTCGCTGGGCCTGCGCCCCGGGCCGACGCTGCGTAAGGTGATCATTCCCCAGGCGCTGCGGGTAATCATCCCGCCGCTCACCAGCCAATACCTCAACCTGGTGAAAAACTCGTCGCTGGCGGCAGGTATCGGTTATCCGGAAATGGTTTCACTGTTTGCCGGTACGGTGCTTAACCAGACCGGGCAAGCGATTGAAGTCATCGCCATCACCATGAGCGTTTACCTGGCCATCAGCATCAGTATTTCGCTGCTGATGAATTGGTACAACACGCGCATTGCGCTGATCGAGCGATGAGGACGGGACTATGACAACTCATGTTTTCAAACCCGACATGCCGCCGCCGGGTAACCGCATCGGCATCGTCGCCTGGGCCCGGGCCAATCTGTTTTCCAGTTGGCTCAACACCTTGCTTACGCTGTTTGCCTTTTACCTGATCTGGTTGATCGTGCCGCCGCTCCTGAGCTGGGCGATCTTTGACGCCAATTGGGTGGGCACGACCCGGGCCGACTGCACCAAGGACGGCGCCTGCTGGGTCTTCATTCAGCAGCGCTTCGGCCAGTTCATGTACGGCTATTACCCCCGCGACCTGCGCTGGAGGGTCGATCTGACGGTGTGGTTGGCCGTGATCGGTGTGGCGCCGTTGTTTATCTCGCGCTTCAAGCACAAGGCGATCTACGGCCTGGGCTTTTTGGTGCTGTACCCGGTGCTGGCTTACAGCCTGCTGCATGGCGGTTACTGGGGGCTGAGCAACGTGGCCACCAGCCAGTGGGGCGGCCTGATGCTGACCCTGGTAATTGCCACGGTCGGCATCGCGGGTGCTTTGCCGCTGGGGATTTTGCTGGCGCTGGGAAGACGCTCGGACATGCCGGCCATTCGCGTGGTGTGCGTGACGTTCATCGAGTTCTGGCGCGGCGTGCCATTGATCACCGTGCTGTTCATGTCTTCAGTGATGTTGCCGCTGTTTCTGCCCGAAGGCATGAACTTCGACAAACTGCTGCGGGCCTTGATTGGCGTGATCCTGTTCCAGTCGGCCTATGTCGCGGAAGTGGTGCGTGGTGGTTTGCAGGCCATTCCCAAGGGGCAATACGAAGCCGCCGCCGCGATGGGGCTGGGTTACTGGCGCAGCATGGGGCTGGTCATTCTGCCCCAGGCCTTGAAGCTGGTGATCCCCGGCATCGTCAACACCTTTATCGCCCTGTTCAAGGACACCAGCCTGGTGATCATCATCGGTCTGTTCGACCTGCTCAACAGCGTCAAACAGGCTGCTGCCGACCCGACCTGGCTGGGTATGGCCACCGAAGGCTATGTGTTTGCGGCGTTGGTGTTCTGGATTTTCTGTTTTGGTATGTCCCGCTACTCCATGCATCTGGAGCGCAAGCTGGACACTGGCCACAAGCGTTAGGTAGGAGTGCGACATGAGTGAAGCAATCAAGAAACCTGCGAGCCCTGAAGGCATTATTCAAATGCAGGGCGTCAATAAATGGTACGGCCAGTTCCACGTGCTCAAGGACATCAACCTTAACGTGCAACCCGGGGAGCGGATTGTATTGTGCGGGCCTTCCGGTTCCGGCAAATCGACCACTATCCGTTGCCTGAACCGCCTCGAAGAGCACCAGCAAGGGCGCATCGTGGTTGATGGGGTTGAGCTGACCAACGATATCAAGCAGATCGAAACGGTGCGCCGTGAGGTTGGCATGGTGTTTCAGCACTTCAACTTGTTCCCGCACCTGACCATCCTGCAGAACTGCACGCTGGCGCCGATGTGGGTGCGCAAGATGCCCAAGCGCCAGGCCGAAGAGATCGCCATGCATTATCTGGAGCGGGTACGGATTCCGGAGCAGGCGCACAAGTTTCCGGGGCAGTTGTCCGGTGGTCAGCAGCAGCGGGTAGCGATTGCCCGGGCGTTGTGCATGAAGCCTAAAATCATGTTGTTCGATGAGCCGACTTCAGCCCTCGATCCGGAGATGGTCAAGGAGGTGCTGGATACCATGATCGGCCTGGCCGAAGACGGCATGACCATGCTCTGCGTGACCCATGAAATGGGCTTTGCCCGTACCGTGGCTAACCGCGTGATCTTTATGGACAAGGGTGAAATCGTCGAGCAGGCAGCTCCGAACGACTTCTTCGACAACCCGCAAAATGACCGGACCAAATTGTTCCTGAATCAGATTCTGCATTAACCGCACCCCCCTGTAGGAGCGAGCTTGCTCGCGAGCTCTTCCGCGCCCCGGTAAACAGCTCGCTCCTACAGTTTTGTTGCGTCAGGCATCCCCCGTCTCCCGCAGAAAATGACCGGACCAAAATGTTCCTGAATCAGATTCTGCATTAACCGCACCCCTCCCCGTAGGAGCAAGCTTGCTCGCGAGTTTTTCCGCTCCCCGCCAAGGCTTTTGCAGACCTTTTAGCCCGTGGTCGATTGCCCTTGCGCAGGGGGCTGACTACCATGTTGGGCAACTCATCAGAGGACTGTGCTGACAGGCGTACCGCATGTCAGACACTTCCCGCTATCAAGTCATGGCGCTCTGCCGGACTTCTTGACTGCCCAACACCGGAGATCCCATGCCGCGCAATGCCTCGCCATCGATAAACAATACCGAACCGGTGCGTCATCTGGATGATCTGGAGGAGTTGCTGATCGATGCCGAAGCCGACGACGAGCAAGTACAGCAAGCACCAGTGGCGGTGTTACGTCCCTGGCTGCTGCTGTTGGGTCTGGTGCTGGTGGCGTTGAACCTGCGTCCGGCGTTGTCGAGCATGGCGCCTTTGCTCTCACAAGTGTCTACCAGCCTGGGCCTGTCTGCTGCCCAGGCGGGCTTGTTGACCACCTTGCCAGTGCTTTGTCTGGGTGTGTTTGCGCCTCTGGCGCCGATTCTGGCCCGGCGCTTCGGTACTGAGCGGGTGGTGCTGGGTATTTTGCTGACGCTGGGCGGCGGGATTGTCCTGCGCAGCTACCTGGGGGAAGTCGGCCTGTTTGCCGGAAGTATTCTGGCGGGCGCCAGTATCGGTGTGATCGGTGTGTTGTTGCCCGGCATCATCAAGCGCGATTTTGCCGGACATGCCGGGACGATAATGGGGGTCTACACCATGGCCTTGTGCCTGGGGGCTGCCCTGGCGGCGGGTGCAACCGTGCCGTTGAGCAATTATCTGAACGACAGCTGGGCGCTGGGGCTGGGATTTTGGGCGTTACCTGCGCTGGTGGCGGCCATTTTCTGGCTGCCCCAGGCCGGCAAGCGCCAGGGGGCGCACAAGGTGGCCTATCGGGTGAGTGGCCTGATACGTGACCCGCTGGCCTGGCAAGTGACGCTGTACATGGGTTTGCAGTCTTCTCTGTCCTACATCGTTTTTGGCTGGCTGCCTTCGATTCTGATGGGCCGTGGCCTGACCCCGACCCAGGCCGGGCTGGTGATGTCGGGTTCAGTCATTGTGCAACTGATCACGGCGCTGAGCGCTCCCTGGCTGGCGACGCGGGGCAAGGACCAGCGCCTGGCAATCGTATTGATGATGAGCATGACCCTGGCTGGCCTGTTTGGCTGTCTGTATGCACCGCTGGATGGCTTGTGGGGCTGGGCGATTGTGCTGGGTCTGGGGCAGGGCGGTGCATTCAGCCTGGCGTTGACCTTGATCGTGCTGCGCTCGCGCGATGCCCATGTGGCGGCCAATCTGTCGGGCATGGCCCAGGGGATCGGCTATACGGTGGCATCCATGGGGCCGTTGGCGGTGGGTGTGGTGCATGAAATGACCGGTGGCTGGAGTGCCGTGGGCTGGATTTTCGGGGTGATCGGCATCATCGCCATCGCCGCCGGGCTCGGGGCAGGGCGGGCGCTGTATGTGAATGCGCTGAGTGAAAAGATTTGAAGCCATAGTGTTTCGGCTCCTTGCAGATTATCTTTTGTAGACCCCTGAACCCCGCGGATCCTGCCATGAGCCAAGACCACCAAGCGTTGATTACTCGCTTCTATCAAGCTTTCCAGCGGCTGGATGCTGAGGCAATTAGTGCCTGTTACACCGAAGATGTATTGTTCAGCGACCCGGTGTTTGGTGAGTTGCGCGGTCGTCGTGCCAGCGATATGTGGCGCATGCTGACCTCGCGGGCCAAGGATTTCAGCCTGACCTTCGATCAGGTGCAGGCAGATGCCCAACGTGGCAGTGCGCATTGGGTAGCCACTTATAGGTTTATCCCGACCGGGTTTACCGTTATCAACGATATTCAGGCGCGCTTTGTGTTTCGCGACGGAAAAATCTGCGAGCACCACGATCAGTTCGACCTGTGGCGCTGGTCGCGTCAGGCGCTGGGTACCAAGGGTTTGTTGCTGGGCTGGACGCCACTGGTGAAAAATGCCATTCGGGCTCAGGCGCGCAAAGGGCTCGAAGCCTTTGAGGCCAGTCGTTGAAGGTGAGTTCCAGACCCTGGTTTGTGTACCTGGTGCGGGCTGCTAACGGCTCGCTGTATTGCGGGATCAGTGATGATCCGGTGCGTCGTTTTGCCAAACATCAAAGTGGCAAGGGCGCGCGTTTTTTTGCTTCAAGCCCTGCCGTTGCCCTGGTCTATACCGAGTCCTGGCCCGATAAAGGTGAAGCGCTGCGTCAGGAACGACTGATCAAAAAGCTCAAAAAGAGTGCCAAGGAATGCCTGGTGCATAGCCAGGCAGGGCAGTTTGATTAAGTGCGTTATGCTGCTGGCTTACTCTTTTGCGGCGGATAACTGAATGTCAGATTTGATTCTTCATCACTACGCGGCTTCCCCTTTCGCACAAAAGGCCCGCCTTCTACTGGGCTTCAAAGGGCTGTCCTGGCATTCGGTACATGTCCCGCCCATGATGCCCAAACCCGATCTGACGGCGCTGAGCGGTGGCTATCGCAAGACTCCGGTATTGCAGGTGGGGGCGGATGTCTACTGCGACACGGCTTTGATTGCGCGCCGGCTGGAGCAGGAGAAATCGATCCCCGCCTTGTTTCCTCTCGGTCAGGAAATGGTGGTCAGTGCCTTTGCTGCGTGGGCTGACTCGGTGGTGTTTCAACATGCGGTGAGCCTGGTGTTCCAGCCGGAGTCTGCCGCGGTACGGTTTGCCAAAATGCCCCCGGACATGCTCAAGGCGTTCGTGGCCGATCGCGCGGCATTGTTCAGCGGTGGCAGCGCCACCCGCATTCCCGCCGAACAGGCGGTATTGCAATGGCCGGTGATCATGGGCCGGCTCGAGCAGCAGTTGCAACACGAGCAGGGCGACTACCTGTTCGGTGAGCCCTCGATTGCCGACTTCGCGCTGGCGCACTCGCTGTGGTTCCTTAAAGCCACGCCGGTGACTGCACCTCTGGTTGATGCTTATCCGGCCGTTGCGGCCTGGTTGCAGCGAGTTCTGGACTTCGGCCAGGGCACACCGATTGAAATCACCGCCGAGCAGGCGCTGGCGATTGCCAAAGGCGTTGAGCCGGTTGCCTTGCCTGAGTTCGATTCGGCTTTTGGCTTCAGCAAGGGCCAGCGGGTTACGGTTGCGGCAACCGACTACGGGGTTGACCCGGTAGCGGGCGAGCTGGTCCATATCGGCGCAGAAGAGCTGGTAGTGCGTCGCGAAGACCCACGAACCGGAGTGGTGCATGTGCACTTTCCGCGGATCGGGTTTCGGATTGAGGCGGTGGGTCAATAAGCACGGGGCGCTTGAATCGCTGGCAAGCCAGCTCCCACAAAAGCAGCAGTGGTAATCGGTTTGCCTGGATTGCATCGCTGGCAAGCCAGCTCCCACAAAAGTAGCAGTGGTAATCGGTTTGCCTGGATTGCATCGCTGGCAAGCCAGCTCCCACAAAAGCAGCAGTGGTAATCGGTTTGCCTGGATTGCATCGCTGGCAAGCCAGCTCCCACAAAAACAGTAGTGGTAATCGGTTTGCCTGGATTGCATCGCTGGCAAGCCAGCTCCCACAAAAGTAGCAGTGGTAATCGGTTTGCCTGAATTGCATCGCTGGCTTGCCAGCGATTAGATTCGGGAAATTACGGTTTTGCTGAGCAGCAGGGTTATTTCAACGCGGCCATTATCGCATCCGGGTTGAAGTCCCTGAGCAGTGTGCCGTTCACGTCCAGAATCGGAATTCCACGTCCGCCCAGTGCCTCATAGGCCTGGCGGGCGGCGGCATCCTTGTCTATATCAAACTCTTGATACGGGATGCCTTTCTGATCCAGAAAGCGCCGGGTGGCCTTGCAGTAGCCACACCACTCGGTGGAGTACAGCACCACCCGGGCACTGGCCCGGGTTTGCTCGGGCACCGCCGCCGAGGGGGCAAGCACTCGCTCGATCTTGCCCCAGTTCTGAAAGATGACCACCACCACCAGAACAAACAGGACCTTCTTCAAGATGCCGTTGAGCATTACTTGTTGCGCTTGAGCTGGTCGAGCAATTGGGTGGGCAGGCCTTTGATGACCAGGGTTCCGGCTTCTTCGTCGAATTCGATCTTGGAGCCCAGCAGATGGGCCTCAAAGCTGATGGACAGGCCCTCGGCACGTCCGGTGAAGCGCCGGAACTGGTTCAGGGTGCGTTTATCTGCCGGGATCTCCGGGGACAGACCGTAGTCCTTGTTGCGGATATGGTCGTAGAAGGCTTTCGGGCGCTCTTCGTCGATCAGTTCGGACAACTCGACCAGGCCCATGGGTTCACCGATCTTGGCCTGGCTGCTGGCGTAATCCACCAGAGTCTTGGTTTTTTCCCGGGCCGACTCTTCAGGCAGGTCTTCGCTTTCGACGAAGTCGCTGAACGCCTTGAGCAGGGTGCGGGTTTCGCCGGGGCCGTCGACGCCTTCCTGACAGCCGATAAAGTCGCGGAAATACTCCGAGACTTTCTTGCCGTTCTTGCCCTTGATAAACGATATGTACTGCTTGGACTGCTTGTTGTTCTGCCACTCGGAAATATTGATCCGTGCGGCCAGATGCAACTGGCCCAGATCCAGATGCCGCGAAGGGGTGACGTCCAGTTCCGAGTTCACCGCCACGCCGTCGCTGTGGTGCAGCAGGGCGATAGCCAGGTAGTCAGTCATGCCTTGCTGGTAGTGGGCGAACAGCACGTGGCCACCCACCGACAGGTTGGATTCTTCCATCAGCTTTTGCAGGTGCTCCACAGCCACGCGGCTGAAGGCGGTGAAGTCCGTGCCGCCTTCCAGGTATTCCTTGAGCCAGCCACTGAACGGGTGGGCTCCGGACTCGGCGTGGAAAAAGCCCCAGGCTTTGCCTTGCTTGGCGTTATAGCTCTCGTTGAGGTCCGCGAGCATGTTCTCGATGGCTTGGGACTCGGCCAGTTCAGAGTCGCGAGCGTGGAGAACAGCGGGCGTACCGTCGGGTTTTTTCTCAATTAAATGGACGATGCAATGACGGATCGGCATGGGTTTCTCGGCGAGTAATGAGAGGACAGGGTGCGCACCCCGCAAAGGCGTCAAGTGTACCCCACCTGAGCGCCGGGTCGGGGTTTGGGGCGCTTGAGACGGGTGTTGACGGTTTTTTTACGGTTTTAAGCCTATAAAGCTGACCAAATGGCTAGGTAGAGGCGGATATTTCGCTGTCTCTGTGCTAGTTTTGCCCGGTCTTGCGCTCGGAAACGGCGCAATGCATGCATTCAGCATGTGTCAGGTCGAACCAAACCCCGTTTTAGCTATCTACATCCGCGATTCGTCGTGAAAGCTGGCGGGTGTGCCAGACCCTTGAGATCTGGCTCGATGGCTGACATTGCACTCTGCAAACCAAATGAATTTGATAGGGAAGGAACATCTCAATGGCTATTACTAAAGACCAACTGATTGCCGATATCGCTGAAGCTATCGACGCGCCAAAAACTACCGCGCGTAACGCTCTGGACCAACTGGCCCAGATCGTTGCTGATCAATTGGAAAATGGCGGCGAAATCACTCTGCCAGGTATTGGCAAACTGAAAGTGACCGAGCGTCCTGCCCGCACTGGCCGTAACCCTTCGACTGGCGCTGCCATCGAAATCGCCGCCAAAAAAGTTATCAAGCTCGTTGTGGCCAAAGGCCTGACTGACGCTGTTAACAAGTAAGACTGTTTTAAAAAAGCCGCGCTTCGAATCACTTCGAAGCGCGGCTTTTTTTTGGGCGCAAACCCTGAAAACACCGTCTTCCCTTGTAGGAGCGAGCTTGTCTCGCGATCTTTTGATTTTGTAAAAGATCGCGAGACAAGCTCGCTCCTGCGGGGTTACAGGGTGCTTACTTCCAGTTCTTTTCGCGCCACATTTGCTGCTGGTCCTTGTCATGGAACGTCCAGGCTACAAAGCGGCTCTGCTTGTTACCCTGGGACATGTCGACGACCTGGCTTTCACGGGCACCGGCTTTTTTCAGCGCGGTCTGGATTGCCGGCAGGTTGGACGCCTTGGACACCAGTACGCTGAACCACAGGATCTGACGGGCCACATGCACGCTTTCGCGGATCAGTTGGGTCACAAAGCGCTGCTCGCCGCCTTCACACCACAATTCGGCCGCCTGGCCACCAAAGTTCAGAACCGGCAGCTTGCGCTTGGGATCTGCCTTGCCCAGTGCGCGCCATTTACGCTCACTGCCGCGTGTAGCTTCGTCCAGGGAGGCGTGGAACGGCGGGTTGCACATGGTCAGGTCGAAACGCTCAGTGCTCTCCAGCAGGTCCAGCAGGATCTTCTGCGGGTTAGGTTGCAGGCGCAGGCTGATGGCTTTGTTAAGACCGTTGGACTGTACAATCGCCTTGGCCGCTTTGACTGCAGTCGGATCGACTTCAGTACCCAGGAACTGCCAGCGGTACTCGCTATGGCCGATCAGCGGGTAGACGCAGTTGGCGCCCATGCCGATGTCCAGCACGCGAACGTTCTGCCCGCGGGGGATTTCGCCGTCGTTCATGCTGGCCAGCAGGTCGGCCAGGAAGTGCACGTAGTCGGCGCGTCCCGGCACCGGCGGGCACAGGTAGTCGGCCGGGATGTCCCAGTGGGCAATGCCGTAGAACGCCTTGAGCAGGGCGCGGTTGAACACGCGTACCGCGGTCGGGTTGGCAAAGTCGATGCTCTCTTTGCCGTACGGGTTGATGATGACGAATTCGGCCAGTTCAGGGCAGACCGAAATCAGTTGCGGGAAGTCGTAACGGCCCTGGTGACGGTTGCGCGGGTGCAGGCTGGGCTTGACGCGCGGCTCGGCCGGTTTGGCCTCGGCAGCGGACTTGGGCTTGTGGCGTGTGGCTTTGGAAGTGCGTGGGGTCGTCATGTTCAATTCATTCCACAAAAGCAATCGCGGGCAAGGCCGCCCCAGCAGGGTTGAACCCTGCGGGAGCGGCCTTGCCCGCGATCAGGTGCGCAGCGTTATTACAGGCTGGAAATCCGCGCGTGCTGTTCTGCCAGTTTGCTCAAGGCCTGTTCGGCTTCGGCCAACTTGGCACGTTCTTTCTCGATGACTTCGGCCGGAGCCTTGTCAACGAATGCGGCGTTCGACAACTTGCCGCCAACGCGGGCAACTTCGCCGTGCAAGCGCTGGATTTCCTTGTCCAGGCGCGCCAACTCTGCATCTTTGTCGATCAGGCCGGCCATTGGCACCAGCACTTCCATCTCGCCAACCAGAGCGGTGGCGGACAGCGGTGCTTCGGCGCCGTCTTGCAGCACGGTGATGGATTCGAGTTTAGCCAGCTTTTTGAGCAGGGCGTCGTTCTCGGTCAAACGGCGCTGATCTTCGCTGCTGACGTTTTTCAGGTACAGCTGCAAAGGCTTGCCAGGACCGATGTTCATCTCGCCACGGATATTGCGCGTGCCGAGCATCAGGCCCTTGAGCCATTCGATATCATCTTCGGCAGCCTGGTCGATGCGGGCTTCATTCGCCACCGGCCATGGTTGCAGCATGATGGTCTTGCCTTCGACACCGGCCAGCGGCGCGATGCGCTGCCAGATTTCTTCGGTGATGAACGGCATGAACGGGTGTGCCAGGCGCAAGGCCACTTCCAGTACCCGCACCAGGGTGCGACGCGTGCCGCGCTGGCGTTCAACCGGAGCGTTTTCGTCCCACAGCACAGGCTTGGACAGTTCCAGGTACCAGTCGCAGTACTGGTTCCAGATGAACTCGTACAGGGCTTGAGCGGCGAGGTCGAAGCGGAACTGGTCGAGGTGACGGGTCACTTCGGCTTCGGTGCGCTGCAGCTGCGAGATGATCCAGCGGTCAGCCAGCGACAGTTCGTAGGCTTCGCCGTTCTGGCCGCAGTCTTCGCCCTTGTCCAGCACGTAGCGCGCGGCGTTCCAGATCTTGTTGCAGAAGTTGCGATAGCCTTCAACGCGGCCCATGTCGAACTTGATGTCGCGACCGGTGGATGCCAGCGAACAGAAAGTGAAGCGCAGGGCGTCGGTGCCGTAGCTGGCGATGCCGTCAGCGAATTCGTCACGGGTCTGTTTTTCGATCTTCTTCAGCAGTTTTGGCTGCATCAGGCCGGTGGTGCGTTTGGCCACCAGGTCTTCGAGCTCGATGCCGTCGATGATGTCCAGCGGGTCCAGGACGTTGCCCTTGGACTTGGACATCTTCTGGCCCTGACCGTCACGTACCAGGCCGTGTACATACACGGTCTTGAACGGAACTTGCGGGGTGCCGTCTTCATTTTTCACCAGGTGCATGGTGAGCATGATCATCCGGGCAACCCAGAAGAAAATGATGTCGAAGCCGGTAACCAGCACGTCAGTTGAGTGGAAGGTTTTCAGCGCGTCGGTTTTTTCCGGCCAGCCCAGGGTGGAGAACGTCCACAGACCCGAACTGAACCAGGTGTCGAGCACGTCGTTGTCCTGTTGCAGCGCAACATCCGGGCCCAGGTTGTTCTTGGCCCGGACTTCGGCTTCGTCGCGGCCTACATAGACCTTGCCCGACTCGTCGTACCAGGCCGGAATCCGGTGGCCCCACCACAGCTGACGGCTGATGCACCAGTCCTGGATGTCGCGCATCCACGAGAAGTACATGTTTTCGTACTGCTTGGGTACGAACGCGATGCGGCCATCTTCAACGGCGGCAATGGCCGGTTCAGCCAACGGCTTGGTCGATACGTACCACTGATCGGTCAGCCACGGCTCGATGATGGTGCCCGAGCGGTCGCCCTTCGGTACTTTCAGCGCGTGATCGTCGACGCTCACCAGCAGGCCTGCGGCCTCGAAATCGGCGACGATTTGCTTGCGCGCTTCGAAGCGGTCCAGACCGGCGTACTTGGCCGGCAGGGTGCCGTCGATGGTTTCGTTCAGTTTGCCGTCGAGGTTGAACACCTGGGCGGCAGGCAGTACCACCGCGTTTTTGTCGAAAATGTTCAGCAGCGGCAGGTTGTGGCGCTTGCCGACTTCGTAGTCGTTGAAGTCGTGGGCCGGCGTGATTTTCACACAGCCAGTGCCGAATTCAGGATCGCAGTAATCGTCAGCAATGATCGGGATGCGACGGCCAACCAGTGGCAGCTCGACGAATTTGCCGATCAGGGCCTTGTAGCGTTCGTCTTCCGGGTTTACCGCAACGGCAGCATCGCCGAGCATGGTTTCCGGACGGGTGGTTGCAACTACCAGGTAGTCCAGGCCTTCAGCGGTTTTGGCGCCATCAGCCAGCGGGTAGCGCAGGTTCCACAGGAAACCTTTCTCGTCGTGGTTTTCCACTTCAAGGTCGGAAATGGCGGTGTGCAGCTTGGTGTCCCAGTTGACCAGGCGCTTGCCGCGATAGATCAGGCCGTCTTCGTGCAGGCGCACAAAGGCTTCCTTCACGGCTTCGGACAGACCGTCGTCCATGGTGAAGCGTTCGCGGCTCCAGTCTACGGACGAGCCAAGGCGACGAATCTGACGGCTGATGTTGCCGCCGGACTGATCTTTCCATTCCCAGATCTTGTCCAGGAACTTCTCGCGGCCCAGGTCGTGGCGGTTCAGACCTTGTGCTTCGATCTGACGCTCAACCAGCATCTGGGTAGCGATACCCGCGTGGTCGGTGCCCGGCTGCCACAGGGTGTTGCGACCCTGCATGCGGCGGAAACGGATCAGGGCGTCCATGATCGCGTTGTTGAAGCCGTGGCCCATATGCAGGCTGCCGGTGACGTTCGGCGGCGGAATCATGATGGTGTACGGGTCGCCCGCGCCTTGCGGGGCGAAATAATTCTGTTCTTCCCAGGTTTTGTACCAGGAAGTTTCAATGGCGTGCGGCTGGTAGGTCTTATCCATGCGCGGCGGGACCCTATTGGCATTAATTCAGGAAAGCCGGCAAGTATAGCGGGGCGGGAGGCAGAGGGCGAGTTGTGCAGGGAACCTATTGCTTCTGCGGGAACGCTGCAGGGTAAAACCTGTGGGAGCTGGCAAGTCAGCTCCCACAGGAGCGGCATGTGCTACATAGCCGATCAGCTCTGATGCTGGGCGAGCAAGCGCTCCATATGTGCATCGAGGCGGCGTTTGATTTCGGTTTCGATGTGCGGGGCGAAGTCGTTGATCACGTCTTGCATGATCGCTTGCGCCGCAGTGCGCAGCTCTTTGTCCAGATGAACCAGCAGTGCGTCCGGCGCTTTTTCGGCTTTGGGGGCTGGCGCTATGCCGGCCAGCGGTATTTGCGCAGGTTCGGGCTCTTCGCTGATCACTTCAGAGAGCAACGGAATTTGCGCTTCTTCGCCACCCACCATTTCAGTCAGCAGGGGAGGTTGCAGATCTTCATCTCCCAGCAGCTGGCGAATGGATTCAAGATCATCGAGCAGGTGTGCGGCTTTTTGCGGCGAATTGGAGGTGTCCATCGTGTGCTCAGAGTCGTTGTAGCTTGTGGTCTTGCAGAGGATAGCCCTGTTCACGGTAGAAGCGGAAACTCTCCCGTGCGGCCAGTCGGACGGCGGGGTCTTCGACCACGACTTCAGCCACGCGGGCGAAGCGTTTGAAGAATTCGGGGACTTTAAGGTCCAGGTTGATCAGTAAATCCTGATGGCTGGCTGGTGCCTCGCCCAGGCCCATCAGTATCACGCCATCGGGCTGGTCTTCAGCGTTGCTGTGGGGGACGAAGCTTTCGCCCTTGAAGCGCCACAGACGCTCATCCAGATCCTGGCGTTGCGCTGCATCGCTGCAGTGCAGGTACACCCGGTGCCCGAGGCGCCAGGCTTTGTCCGCGAGTTTGCAGGCAAAATCCAGGCGTGCCGAAGGGTCGGCGCTGGGAAGGATATAAAAGTCGACTTTGCTTAATTCTGGGGTCATTGCAATTCCTGAATCGGGGCCGCGCCGCTATTAATAAGCAGCGCAGCCTTCGATTGTCAGCTTCAAGCGTTGGCGCGATCCAGCAGGTACTGAGTCAGCAGTGGCACAGGGCGGCCGCTGGCGCCCTTGTCCTTGCCGCCGCTGACCCATGCGGTACCGGCGATGTCCAGGTGCGCCCAGTGGAAGGCCTTGGCAAAGCGCGACAGGAAGCAGCCGGCAGTGATGGCGCCGGCTTTAGGGCCGCCGATGTTGGCCATGTCGGCAAACGGGCTGTCCAGTTGTTCCTGGTACTCGTCGAACAACGGCAGCTGCCAGGCGCGATCGTCGGCTTGCTTGCCGGCTTCCAGTAGCTGGCCGATCAGTTCGTCGTTGTTGCCCATCAGGCCCGAGGTGTGAGCACCCAGTGCAACCATGCAGGCGCCGGTCAGGGTGGCGATGTCGATCACGGCCTGGGGCTTGAAGCGTTCGGCGTAGGTCAGGGCATCGCACAGCACCAGACGGCCTTCGGCGTCGGTATTGAGGATTTCCACGGTTTGCCCGCTCATGGTGGTCACGATGTCGCCCGGACGAGCCGCGCCGCCGCTTGGCATGTTTTCGGCGCAGGCCAGAATGCACACCAGGTTGATCGGCAGTTTCAGCTCGAGCACGGCGCGCAGGGTGCCGAACACGCTGGCAGCACCGCCCATGTCGTACTTCATTTCATCCATGCCGGCACCCGGCTTGAGGCTGATGCCGCCGGTGTCGAAGGTGATGCCCTTGCCGACCAGTACAAACGGCTTCTCGGATTTCTTGCCGCCCGAGTAGTTCATCACGATCAGGCGTGGCGGCTGGTCGCTGCCCTGGCCGACAGCGTAGAACGCGCCCATGCCCAGGTCCTTGATTTTTTTCTCGTCAAGGATCTCTACTTTCAGGCCTTTGTGTTCCTTGCCCAGCTCTTTGGCCTGTTCGGCCAGGAAAGTCGGGTGGCAGATGTTGGGCGGCAGGTTGCCCAGATCGCGGGTGAACGCCATGCCGCTGGCAATGGCCTGGGCGTGGGTCACGCCACGCTGAACTTCAGCCTGTGCGGCCTTGATGGTCAGCAGGGTGATTTTTTTCAGGGCGCGGGGTTCTGCTTTCTGGCTTTTGAAACGGTCGAAGCTGTACTCGCCGTCGGCCAGGGTTTCTGCCAGCAGGCGGGTTTTACCGTAGCTGTCGCGACCCTTGACCACCAGTTCGTCGAGCGCCAGCACGGCATCACTGCCGCCCAGGCCTTTGAGTACGTTAAGTGCGGTGCTGATGATTTTGCGGAACGGACGGTCGCCCAGTTCTTCATCCTTGCCGGTGCCCAGCAACAAAACGCGTTCGGCTTTCAGGTTCGTCAGGCTGTGCAGCAGCAGGCTCTGGCCGGTTTTGCCGGTGATGTCGCCACGCTTGAGTACGGCGCTGATGGCGCCGCCGGTGAGTTCGTCAATGGCCTTGGCGGTGTGGTCGAGCTTGCGGCCTTCACCGATGGCGACCACGAGAGTGGCCGTTTTCAACGTTTCTGGGCTGACGCTTTTTACAACCAGTTCCATGTCCGGGTCCCTGAATCAAATGGTCAACGTGCGCACAAACGGCAGTGTTTGCTTGCCTGATAAATGAGGCGCCTCACCTGTGATCCAGGCGGGCGTCAAGGCAGGCAGTTTGAACCCCGTCAGTCGGGCCTGACAACCCTCGCTTGCGCGCATATTGCAGCTTTGAATACTTGGGTGAGCAAGCGCAGTGACAGGCGGGGTCATTCACAGGATAATGCGCAATCTTTTTCAATGGCCCGGCTCATCCATTTGAGCCTGTGTCGACTGGTTATGTCGCTTGTTTGGCCGCCTTAGCCTGACGACCCTGGAGTGTCTGGTTTGATCGTCTTCCGTTATCTGTCCCGCGAAGTCCTGCTTACATTGAGCGCTGTCAGCGCTGTGCTGCTGGTCATCATCATGAGCGGTCGTTTCATCAAATACCTGGCCCAGGCTGCATCCGGGGCTATGGATCCGAGCTCGTTGTTCTTGATCATGGGCTTTCGTCTTCCGGGCTTTATGCAGCTGATTCTGCCTTTGGGGCTGTTTCTGGGCATTTTGCTGGCATACGGGCGCATGTATCTCGAAAGCGAGATGACTGTGCTGTCGGCCACCGGTATGAGTCAGCAGCGCTTGCTGGGCATTACCATGGTGCCGGCTGTCATCGTCGCCCTGATTGTGGCCTGGTTGAGCCTGAGTCTGGCCCCGCAAGGCGCCAATCAGTTTCAGCTGCTGCTGAACAAGCAAGATGCGCTGACCGAATTCGACACGCTGGAGCCGGGCCGCTTTCAGGCATTGAATGACGGTTCGCGGGTCACTTATACCGAACAGTTGACCAATGACCGGACCCACCTGAACGGGGTGTTCATTACGCAGAAGCCCGCGGCTCAGAACGGCAAGGATCGTGGCATTACCGTGCTGGTGGCAGAGAAGGGGCGTCAGGAAGTGCGTGCCGACGGCAGTCGCTGGCTGATTCTGGATAACGGTTACCGTTATGACGGTAACCCGGGGCAGGCCGACTACCGTGCCATTCAGTACGACACCTATGGTGTGTTGCTGCCCAAGCCTGATGTCAGCGATGAAGTGACCGACCGCGATGCGATGCCGACCATGGATCTTGTCGGTAACCCGGATATTCGTGCGCAAGCCGAACTGCAATGGCGTTTTTCCATGCCGCTGCTGGTCTTTATCGTGACGCTGATCGCGGTTCCGCTGTCTCGCGTCAATCCGCGTCAGGGGCGCTTCCTCAAGCTGTTACCAGCCATTCTTCTTTATATGGCGTATGTGACCGCTTTGATTCTGGTCCGCGGTGCCCTGGAAAAAGGCAAGATTTCACCGGCGCTCGGTTTGTGGTGGGTGCATGGCCTGTTCCTGATCATTGGTCTGTTGTTGTTTTACTGGGAGCCTTTGCGCTTGAAACTGGCGAATCGCCGTAGCGTGAAGGAGATGGCCCGTGGTTAAGCTCGATCGCTATATTGGTAAAAGTGTGTTCCTGGCGATCCTAGCGGTAACCGGGATCATTCTGGGGCTGGCGTCGCTGTTCGCGTTTATCGATGAGGTAAAGAGCGTCTCCGATACCTACACGATCATGGACGTTTTCAGTTTTGTCATGCTGACAGCGCCGCGCCGCATGTATGAAATGTTGCCGATAGCGGCGCTGATCGGCTGCCTGATTGGTCTGGGCAGTCTTGCGAGCAACAGCGAACTGACGATCATGCGTGCGGCCGGTGTGTCCACCGGGCGTATTGTCTGGGCGGTCATGAAGCCAATGCTGGTGCTGGTGCTGGCCGGCATCCTGATCGGCGAGTATGTCGCCCCGGCAACTGAAACCGTTGCCCAGGCCAACCGTGCACTGGCCCAGGGTGGCGGTGACGCACAAAGCTCCAAGCATGGTCTGTGGCATCGCCAGGGTGATGAGTTCATCCATATCAACGCTGTTCAACCAAACGGCATGCTGTTGGGCGTAACCCGCTACCGGTTTGATAAAGAACGTCATCTGCTGTCGGCGAGTTTCGCCAAGAAGGCCCAGTTCGACCAGGATCAATGGCTGTTGAGCGATATTGCAACCACGGTTTTCCATGAGCGCAGCACTGAAGTCATCAAGGTGCCTGAAGAGCGTTGGGATGTTTCGTTGAGTCCGCAGTTGCTCAATACCGTGGTCATGGCTCCGGATGCGCTGTCCATCAGCGGCCTGTGGAATTATATCCACTACCTGAAAGATCAAGGTCTGAACAACGGTCGTTACTGGTTGGCATTTTGGGTGAAAGTGCTGCAGCCACTGGTTACGGCGGCGCTGGTATTGATGGCCATCTCCTTTATTTTCGGGCCGTTGCGTTCCGTAACCCTGGGGCAACGCGTGTTTACCGGTGTATTGGTGGGCTTTGCTTTCAAAATCGCGCAAGACTTGCTGGGGCCGGCCAGTCTGGTGTTTGGCTTCTCACCGCTGTTTGCGGTACTGCTGCCGGCCGGTATTTGTGCGCTGGCCGGTATCTGGCTGTTGCGCCGGGCACGTTGATGAACTGCTCTTGATGCAATCAAAAGCCTCTATCACGCGATAGGGGCTTTTTTGTGCGGGGCTATTGGCCTGCGGACGTGACGCTTGGCGCGCGGATCAGGTACAATTCCCGGCTATTTTTCGGCGGGCAGTCTGCCTGCGACTTTTTTTGAGTGTTGACCCGTGAGTGATTTGAGTCATATCCGCAATTTCTCCATCATCGCCCACATTGACCATGGCAAGTCGACGCTGGCCGATCGTTTTATTCAGATGTGCGGCGGCCTCGCCGAGCGCGAAATGGAAGCCCAGGTTCTGGACTCCATGGACCTCGAGCGCGAGCGCGGGATCACCATCAAAGCCCACAGCGTCACCCTGTATTACACGGCCAAAGACGGCAAAACCTATCAGCTGAACTTCATTGATACCCCGGGCCACGTTGACTTCACCTACGAAGTCAGCCGGTCTCTGGCGGCGTGTGAAGGTGCGTTGCTGGTGGTCGATGCCGGGCAGGGCGTAGAAGCCCAGTCCGTAGCCAACTGTTACACCGCCATCGAGCAGGGCCTTGAGGTTATGCCGGTCTTGAACAAGATCGACTTGCCCCAGGCCGATCCTGATCGCGTCAGGGATGAAATCGAAAAAATCATTGGTATCGATGCCACTGATGCCGTGACATGCAGCGCCAAAACCGGCCTGGGCGTCGACGAAGTGCTTGAGCGCCTGGTGCAGACCATTCCTGCGCCGACCGGCAACTACGAAGATCCGCTGCAAGCGTTGATCATCGACTCCTGGTTCGACAACTACCTGGGCGTTGTGTCCCTGGTTCGCGTGCGCCACGGCCGCGTGAAAAAGGGCGACAAGATCCTGGTCAAGTCCACCGGCAAGGTGCATCTGGTCGACAGCGTGGGTGTGTTCAACCCCAAGCACACCGCGACCACTGATCTGAAAGCCGGTGAAGTAGGCTTCATCATCGCCGGTATCAAGGACATTCACGGTGCGCCAGTGGGCGACACCCTGACCTTGAGCTCCACCCCGGATGTTGACGTACTGCCAGGTTTCAAGCGGATTCAGCCGCAGGTCTACGCGGGCTTGTTCCCGGTCAGCTCTGACGACTTCGAAGATTTCCGCGAGGCCCTGCAAAAGCTCACGCTGAACGACTCGTCGCTGCAGTACACCCCGGAAAGCTCCGACGCCCTGGGCTTCGGCTTCCGTTGCGGGTTCCTCGGCATGCTGCACATGGAGATCATCCAGGAGCGCCTTGAGCGCGAATACGACCTGGACCTGATCACCACGGCACCTACCGTAATTTTTGAGCTGCTGCTGAAGACCGGTGAAACCATTTATGTGGATAACCCGTCCAAGTTGCCGGACGTGTCCTCCATTGAAGACATTCGCGAACCTATCGTTCGTGCCAATATCCTTGTGCCTCAAGAGCACCTGGGTAACGTCATTACCCTGTGCATTGAAAAGCGCGGCGTTCAGCATGACATGCTGTTCCTCGGCTCCCAGGTGCAGGTAACTTACGATTTGCCGATGAACGAAGTGGTTCTGGACTTCTTCGACCGTCTCAAATCCACCAGTCGCGGCTATGCTTCGCTCGACTACCATTTTGACCGTTATCAATCGGCCAACCTGGTCAAGCTTGATGTCTTGATCAACGGCGAGAAGGTTGACGCACTGGCTCTGATCGTTCACCGCGACAACGCTCATTACAAAGGGCGTGCGCTGACCGAGAAGATGAAAGAGCTGATTCCGCGTCAGATGTTCGATGTGGCAATTCAGGCTGCCATTGGTGGCCAAATCATTGCGCGCTCGTCTGTTAAAGCGCTCAGAAAAAACGTACTGGCCAAATGCTACGGTGGTGACGTTAGCCGTAAGCGCAAGCTGTTGGAAAAGCAGAAAGCCGGTAAAAAACGCATGAAGCAAGTGGGTAACGTGGAAATTCCACAAGAAGCCTTCCTTGCAGTGCTCAGGTTGGATAGCTAGGTCCTATGTCACTAAATTTCCCGCTGTTGCTGGTCATTGCTGTTGCCGTGTGCGGTTTGCTGGCGCTGCTCGATTTGGTCTTCCTGGCACCTCGCCGGCGCAAGGCCATTGCCAACTATCAAGCCAGTGTTACACCGGCTGATGCGCAGGTAATCGAAAAGCTCAACAAGGAACCGTTGCTGGTTGAATACGGCAAATCGTTCTTCCCTGTGTTGTTCATCGTGCTGGTATTGCGTTCGTTTCTGGTTGAGCCGTTCCAGATTCCGTCCGGCTCGATGAAGCCAACCCTGGATGTGGGCGATTTCATCTTGGTGAACAAATTTTCCTACGGGATCCGCTTGCCGGTTCTCGATACGAAAATCATCGAGGTGGGTGATCCGAAGCGGGGCGATGTGATGGTGTTTCGCTACCCTAGCGATCCGACGGTCAACTACATCAAGCGTGTAGTCGGCCTGCCGGGCGACAAGATTCGCTACACCAGCGACAAGCATTTGTACGTCAACGATCAACTGGTTGCCGAGCAACTGGTGGGAACGGAGCCGGGCACCCTGGGCAGCGCGGAGCTCTACAAAGAGAAGCTGGGCGAAGTCGAGCACATGATCCGCAAGGAAATGAGCCGTTATCGCGCGCCGCCTGACAAGGAGTGGACGGTTCCGGCCGGTCACTACTTCATGATGGGTGACAACCGCGACAACTCGAACGACAGCCGTTACTGGGATGATCCGAACATTCCCAAAGACGAACTGGGCATGGTTCCCGACAAGAATATCGTCGGCAAGGCCTTCGCTGTCTGGATGAGCTGGCCGGAACCCAAGACAAGCAACCTGCCGAACTTCTCGCGGGTTGGATTGATCAAGTAGCCAAGACGGCGCTGTTAATAACAGCGCCGAATGCTTTTCAGGCGTCCGAATAAATTCGGAGGTCAGCGGTTCTTAAGGTCGTCATGCCGCTTCAGGCATGCCGGCCAACAGTATTCAGGATGTGGATTTGAACAAAGCGTTAAGTGTGACGGCGGCGAACAGCCTGTTCCCTGTCCATTTGCTATGCGATAAACGAGCATCACTGATCCCTAATATCGGTCCGGTGGTGACATTCGGCCACGAACTCAGCGTGGGTAAATCGTGAGTTTTTCTTTAGAGCGTTTAGAGCGTCAGCTCGGCTATACCTTCAAAGACCAGGAGCTGATGATTCTGGCCCTGACACACCGCAGTTTCGCGGGGCGCAATAACGAGCGTCTCGAGTTTCTGGGGGATGCCATTCTTAATTTTGTAGCCGGCGAAGCGCTGTTTGACCGCTTTCCGCTGGCCCGGGAAGGCCAGCTGTCGCGCTTGCGTGCCCGCCTGGTAAAAGGTGAAACCCTGGCCGTCCTGGCCCGTGGTTTTGAACTGGGCGAGTATCTGCGCCTGGGCTCGGGTGAGCTCAAGAGCGGTGGTTTTCGCCGTGAGTCGATTCTGGCCGATGCCCTCGAAGCGCTGATTGGCGCCATTTACCTGGATGCGGGCATGGATGCCGCCCGTGACCGCGTACTGGCCTGGCTTGCCAGCGAGTTCGAGACCCTGACCCTGGTCGACACCAACAAAGATCCAAAGACCCGCCTGCAAGAGTTCTTGCAGTCACGTGCCTGTGATCTGCCACGTTACGAAGTGGTAGATATCCAGGGCGAACCGCATTGCCGCACATTCTTCGTTGAGTGCGAAATTGCCCTATTGAATGAAAAAAGCCGGGGTCAGGGTGTGAGCCGTCGTATTGCCGAACAGGTAGCGGCCGCCGCAGCACTGATAGCCCTTGGCGTGGAGAATGGCCATGACTGATTCAACTGCAACACGCTGTGGCTATGTCGCCATTGTTGGTCGACCAAACGTGGGTAAATCCACACTGCTGAACCACATTCTGGGTCAAAAGCTGGCGATCACTTCGCGCAAGCCACAGACCACCCGCCACAACATGCTGGGGATCAAGACCGAAGGCAACGTGCAAGCGGTCTATGTCGATACCCCAGGCATGCACAAAGGTGGCGAGAAAGCCCTGAACCGCTACATGAACAAAACTGCATCGGCTGCGTTGAAAGACGTTGATGTGGTGATTTTTGTCGTTGATCGCACCAAGTGGACCGACGAAGACCAGATGGTCCTCGAGCGTGTCCAGTACGTGACCGGTCCTTTGATCGTGGCCCTGAACAAGACCGATCGCATTGAAGACAAAGCCGAGCTGATGCCGCATCTGAGCTGGCTGCAGGAACAACTGCCGAACGCCCAGATCATTCCGATCTCCGCTCAGCATGGTCACAACCTTGAAGCCCTTGAGCGTGTGATTGCCGATCATCTGCCGGAGAACGAGCACTTCTTCCCGGAAGACCAGATCACTGACCGCAGCAGCCGCTTCCTGGCCGCAGAGCTGGTACGTGAGAAAATCATGCGCCAGATGGGTGCCGAACTGCCGTACCAGATCACTGTCGAGATCGAAGAGTTCAAGCAGCAGGGCAAAACCCTGCACATCCACGCATTGATTCTGGTTGAGCGTGATGGCCAGAAGAAAATCATCATTGGCGACAAGGGCGAGCGTATCAAGCGCATCGGCACCGAAGCGCGCAAGGATATGGAACTGCTGTTCGACTCCAAAGTCATGCTTAACCTGTGGGTTAAAGTGAAAGGCGGCTGGTCCGACGACGAACGCGCCCTGCGTTCCCTGGGCTACGGCGACCTGTAACAGGCTGTAATCTGCGGCGCGACAATCGCTGGCAAGCCAGCTCCCACAAAGACTTGTGTGGGCTGGCAGCTCAGCTCTCACAAGGTCAGTTCAAGACTTGTGGGTTGGCAGGTCAGCTCCCACTAGATCAGTTCAAGACTGGTGTGGGCTGGCAGCTCAGCTCTCACTAGATAGGTTCAAGACTTGTGTGGGTTGGCAGCTCAGCTCCCACAAGACCGGTTCAAGACTTGTGTGGGTTGGCAGGTCAGCTCCCACAAGGTCAGTTCAAGACTTGTGTGGGTTGGCAGCTCAGCTCCCACTAGATAGGTTCAAGACTTGTGTGGGCTGGCAGGTCAGCTCTCACAAGATAGGTTCAAGACTTGTGTGGGCTGGCAGGTCAGCTCCCACAAGGTCAGTTCAAGACTTGTGTGGGCTGGCAGGTCAGCTCCCACAAGACAGGTTCAAGGCTTGTGTGGGTTGGCAGGTCAGCTCCCACAAGATCAGTTCAAGACTTGTGTGGGCTGGCAGGTCAGCTCCCACAAGACAGGTTCAAGGCTTGTGTGGGTTGGCAGGTCAGCTCCCACAAGATCAGTTCAAGACTTGTGGGCTGGCAGGTCAGCTTTCACAAGGTCAGTTCAAGACTTGTGTGGGTTGGCAGGTCAGCTCCCACAAGACCGGTTCAAGACCTGTGGGAGCTGGCTTGCCAGCGATGGCTCCCTGGAAGTCGTCCAGGGTTTTCAGGATTAAAACTGTCCATGTCCAGCAAAACCCCCATCCCGCAACTCGCTTACGTCCTGCACAGTCGCCCCTATCGTGAAACCAGTGCCCTGGTGGATTTCCTCACGCCCCAAGGCCGGCTGCGGGCGGTGCTGCGCAGTGCGCGCGGAAAGGCCGGGACTCTGGCGCGGCCCTTTGTCCCGCTGGAGATCGAGTTTCGTGGGCGTGGCGAGCTGAAAAACGTCGGACGCATGGAAAGCGCCGGTATTTCAACCTGGCTCAATGGCGAAGCGCTGTTCAGCGGTCTCTACCTTAATGAGCTGCTGATTCGCCTGTTACCTGCTGAAGATCCGCATCCCTCTATCTTTGATCATTACGCGGCGACCTTGTTGGCGCTGGCTGAAGGCCGGCCGCTGGAGCCTTTGCTGCGGGCCTTTGAATGGCGTTTGCTGGATGACCTGGGCTACGGCTTCTCATTGTCGCTCGATATCCATGGCGAGCCGGTGCAGGCAGACGGCCTGTATCGGTTGCAGGTGGATGCCGGGCTGGAGAGGGTATGGCTGCAGCAGCCCGGGCTGTTCCATGGCGAGCAATTGCACGCCATGGCTGAGGCTGACTGGAGTGCACCGGGGGCATTGCTGGCAGCCAAGCGCCTGATGCGCCAGGCATTGGCGGTGCATCTGGCAGGCAAGCCGCTGGCCAGTCGTGAGTTGTTTCGCAAGCCCTGAATAGACCGGTATGCTGTGCGCCGAATCTTCAACTCTTCAGGAGAGCCCTCGTGACTACCAGTAACCGCATTCTTCTCGGCGTGAATATCGACCACGTAGCCACGCTGCGCCAGGCGCGCGGCACCCGTTACCCTGATCCGGTCAAGGCTGCCCTGGACGCAGAAGAGGCGGGCGCTGACGGCATCACCGTGCACTTGCGCGAAGACCGCCGGCACATCCAGGAGCGTGATGTACTGCTGCTCAAGGATGTACTGCAAACGCGCATGAACTTCGAAATGGGCGTCACCGAAGAAATGATGGTATTTGCCGAGCGCATTCGCCCGGCCCATGTCTGTCTGGTGCCCGAGACCCGTCAGGAACTGACTACTGAAGGTGGTCTGGACGTTGCCGGGCAAGAAGCGCGGATCAAGGCTGCCGTCGAGCGTCTGGCGAAAATCGGTTGTGAAGTCTCGTTGTTTATCGATGCCGATGAGCGGCAGATTGCGGCTTCAAAACGCGTCGGTGCCCCTGCTGTCGAGTTGCACACCGGGCGTTATGCCGATGCGCAAACCCCGATCGAAGTGGCCGAAGAGTTGCAGCGGGTGGCTGATGGCGTGGCATTTGGCCTGGCGCAAGGGCTGATCGTTAATGCCGGTCATGGCCTGCACTACCACAACGTTGAAGCGGTGGCGGCGATCAAGGGCATCAATGAGCTGAACATTGGCCATGCCTTGGTGGCACACGCTCTGTTCGTTGGCTTCAAGTCGGCAGTGGCCGAGATGAAGGCACTGATTCTGGCGGCGGCAAAGGCTTAAACCCGGTCACGGCTCGACGGGTATTGGCGGTGCTGGCTTAAAGCTGCGGCTCTTCTTTAGGCTTGGTCTTGTTGATACCCGGTATGTGCAGCTTGCCGTCAGCGGCCTGGTCGCCCTCAAGCTGTGGCTGTGTGGCCCATGTCAGGATGTCGTAGTAACGACGGATGTTGGCCACAAAGTGCACGGGCTCGCCGCCCCGGGCGTAGCCATAGCGGGTTTTGCTGTACCACTGCTTCTGCGCAAGGCGAGGCAGCATTTTTTTCACGTCCAGCCACTTGTTCGGGTTCAGGCCTTCTTTCTTGGCCAGCTTTCTCGCGTCATCCAGGTGACCGCCGCCAACGTTGTAGGCCGCCAGTGCAAACCAGGTGCGATCGGGCTCTTCGATATCGTCGTCCAGTTCGCTCTTGATCAGTGCCAGGTACTTGGCACCGCCCATGATGCTTTGCTGCGCGTCCAGGCGGTTGGACACGCCCATGGCTTGTGCAGTGTTCTGGGTCAGCATCATCAGGCCGCGAACGCCGGTTTTGGAGGTGACGGTGGGCTGCCACAAGGATTCCTGATAGCCCATGGCTGCCAGCAGGCGCCAGTCGACCTGTTCCTTTTTGGCCGCATCCTTGAAGAACTTTTCGTATTTGGGCAGGCGCTGCTGCAGATGCTGGGCGAAGGTATAGGCGCCGACGTAACCCAGTACGTCGACGTGGCCGTAGTAACGGTCCTTCAAGCGTTGCAGGGTGCCGTTCTTTTCGACCTTGTCCAGGTAGGCGTTGATCTCGTTGAGCAGGCTGTTGTCTTCACCGGCCATTACCGCCCAGCGCTGGCTGCGGGCATCACCCAGGTCAAAGGCCACGCGAACGTTGGGGAAGTACACCTGGTTCATTGCCACTTCGTTGGAGTCGACCAGGGTCAGGTCTATCTGCCCTTCATCGACCATGCGCAACAGGTCGACGACTTCGACAGCGTCGGACTCTTCGTATTCGATTCCGGGATATTGCTTCTTGAGTTCGGCAAGTTGCTCGGCGTGGGAGCTGCCTTTAAGCACCATGATGCGTTTGCCCACCAGATCGGCGGCATTGGTGGGGCGCGACTGACCGTTGCGGTAGATGATCTGGGGCGTGACTTCAAGGTACGGGTGAGAGAACTTGGCTTGCTGCAGGCGTTTCTCGCTGCTGACCAGACCGGCAGCAGCTAAAGCGGGACCGTCAGGTTTACCCAGCTGTATGAAGATGTCGTCCAGGTTGTCGGCTGTTTCGATCTTCAGTTCGACGCCCAGATCGTCGGCAAAGCGCTTCACCAGCTCGTATTCGAAGCCGGTTTCGCCGTTGCGATCTTCGAAGTAGGTGGCCGGGCTGTTACGGGTGATCACCCGCAGTACCCCATCCTCCTTTACGCGCTCAAGGGTACTGGGTTTTTCAACGCAGGCACCGAGCATCAGGAAGAGTCCGGTTACGAGTAGCCATCTGGCTCCACGCTGGCGGAATGCAGTTAGAGAAAACATTCGCGCAGTATACGCAAAGCAGCACGGGTGCCATATCTCGACAATTTACGGTCATTCTGATAACAGCTGCCAAAAACGACAAAACCCTTATGGAATGGGGTGTCGGGGGCTGTTTAAAGATCATGACCGCCCATCCACAAACGCTCTGATAGCTATAAAGAATAAGGCTTTGGTCGGTTAACGGCCTTTGGCGCACGTCAGGTGTGCCGTTTCGGGTGCCGTTAGCGCCGGTTTAGGCTAGAATGCCGGGCCTCAAAGCATACCCCTCCCGAGGCTGTCCCGAAGATGTTGATCCTGCGCGGCGCTCCTGCCCTTTCTGCCTTTCGCCACAGCAAACTCCTTGCACAACTGAGCCTGAAGGTTCCGGCTGTCACTGGTTTGTATGCTGAATTCGCCCACTTCGCCGATGTTACCGGTGAGCTGACCAGCGATGAACAGCAGGTCCTGGCTCGTCTCTTGAAGTACGGCCCTAGTGTGCCGGTCCAAGAGCCCAGTGGCCGACTGTTCCTGGTGTTGCCGCGGTTCGGCACCATTTCCCCTTGGTCGAGTAAGGCCAGCGACATTGCCCGTAACTGTGGCCTGGCTAAAGTCCAGCGCCTGGAGCGTGGCATTGCGTTTTACGTGGCCGGTCAGTTCAGCGACGCTGATGCAGAGCTGATTGCAGCGGCACTGCATGACCGCATGACGCAAATCGTGCTGGGCAACCTTGAGCAGGCTTGCGGTCTGTTCAGCCATGCCGAGCCCAAGCCGCTGACGGCGATTGACGTGCTGGGCGGCGGTCGCGCCGCGCTGGAAAAAGCCAACGTCGAGCTGGGCCTGGCTCTGGCTGAAGACGAAATCGATTACCTGGTCAATGCGTTCAACGGTCTTGGCCGCAACCCGCACGACATCGAACTGATGATGTTCGCCCAGGCCAACTCCGAGCATTGCCGTCACAAGATCTTCAATGCCAGCTGGGACATTGACGGCCAAAGCCAGGATAAAAGCCTGTTTGGCATGATCAAGAACACCTACGTGATGCACAGCGAAGGTGTGTTGTCGGCTTATAAGGACAACGCTTCGGTCATCGTCGGCAGCGTTGCAGGGCGTTTCTTCCCGGACCCTGAAACCCGCCAGTACGGCGCGGTGCAGGAGCCGGTGCATATTTTGATGAAGGTTGAGACCCACAACCACCCGACCGCCATTGCCCCGTTCCCGGGCGCGGCGACCGGCTCCGGTGGCGAGATCCGTGACGAAGGTGCTACCGGTCGTGGCGCCAAGCCAAAGGCCGGCCTCACCGGCTTCACCGTATCCAACCTGCAAATCCCGGGCTTTGAACAGCCATGGGAAGTGCCGTACGGCAAACCCGAGCGCATCGTTACCGCGCTGGACATCATGATCGAAGGCCCGCTGGGCGGCGCCGCGTTCAACAACGAATTCGGCCGTCCGGCCCTGACCGGTTACTTCCGTACCTTCGAGCAGTCGATCACGACTCCCCGTGGCGAAGAAGTGCGCGGTTACCACAAGCCAATCATGTTGGCCGGCGGCATGGGCAACATCCGCGCCGAACACGTACAGAAAGCCGAAATCACCGTTGGCTCCAAGCTGATCGTGCTGGGCGGCCCGGCAATGCTGATCGGCCTGGGTGGCGGTGCAGCTTCCTCCATGGCCACCGGCGCGAGCTCGGCCGATCTGGACTTCGCTTCGGTACAGCGCGAAAACCCGGAAATGGAACGCCGTTGCCAAGAGGTCATCGACCGTTGCTGGCAACTGGGCGACAAAAACCCCATCAGCTTCATCCACGACGTGGGCGCGGGCGGTCTGTCCAATGCCTTCCCGGAACTGGTCAACGACGGTGAGCGTGGCGGTCGTTTCGAACTGCGCAATATTCCCAACGACGAGCCGGGCATGGCTCCGCACGAAATCTGGAGCAACGAATCCCAGGAACGCTATGTAATGGCGGTGGGCGTTGCCGATTTCGAGCGCTTCAAAGCGATCTGCGAACGTGAGCGTTGCCCGTTTGCCGTGGTCGGTGAAGCCACTGCCGAACCGCAGCTGACGGTTACCGATAGCCACTTCGGCAACAACCCGGTGGACATGCCACTGGAAGTGTTGCTGGGCAAGGCACCGCGCATGCACCGTTCGGCCGTCCGTGAAGCCGAACTGGGGGATGACTTCGATCCGTCCACGCTGGCCATCGGCGAGTGTGTCGAGCGCGTACTGCATCACCCGGCCGTGGCCAGCAAAAGCTTCCTGATCACCATCGGCGACCGGACCATTACCGGCCTGGTAGCCCGTGACCAGATGGTAGGTCCGTGGCAAGTGCCGGTTGCTGACGTTGCGGTCACCGCCACCAGCTTTGACGTATACACCGGTGAAGCCATGGCCATGGGCGAGCGTACTCCGCTGGCACTGCTGGATGCTCCGGCATCGGGCCGTATGGCCATCGGCGAAACCCTGACCAACATCGCGGCTTCGCGGATCGGCAAGATCAGCGACATCAAACTGTCGGCCAACTGGATGTCAGCGGCGGGTCACCCCGGCGAAGACGCCCGTCTGTACGACACCGTAAAAGCGGTCGGCATGGAGCTGTGCCCTGAGCTGGGCATCACCATTCCAGTGGGCAAAGACTCGATGTCGATGCAAACCCGCTGGAGCGAAGAGGGCACTGACAAGACTGTCACCTCGCCGCTGTCGCTGGTAGTAACCGGTTTTGCTCCGGTGCTCGATGTGCGTCAGACCATGACCCCTGTGCTGCGCATGGACAAGGGCCTGACCGATCTGATCCTGATCGACCTGGGCCGTGGCCAGAACCGCATGGGCGCCTCGATCCTGGCCCAGACTTACGGCAAGCTCGGTAAACACGCCCCGGACGTGGATGACGCAGAAGACCTCAAGGCCTTCTTCGCCGTGATCCAGGGCTTGAATGCCGATGGCCACCTGCTGGCTTACCATGACCGTTCCGACGGTGGTTTGCTGACCAGCGTGATGGAAATGGCGTTCGCCGGTCACTGCGGTGTCAACCTGGCACTCGACGGCCTGGCTGAAACCGCTGCCGACATTCCGGCCATCCTGTTCAACGAAGAGTTGGGTGCGGTGGTTCAGGTGCGTCAGGACTCTACTGCTGACGTACTCGCACAATTCAGCGCCGCCGGCCTGGGTGAGTGCGTGTCGGTAATCGGTCAACCGCGCAATTGTGCAGACGTCACGATCACCTTCAATGGCGAGACCGTTTTCGCCGGTCAGCGCCCTCTGCTGCAACGTCAGTGGGCTGAAACCAGCTACCAGATCCAGCGTATGCGTGACAACGCAGACTGCGCCCAGCAAGAGTTCGACGTGCTGCTGGAAGAAGACAATCCGGGCCTGAGCGTTCAGCTGAGCTTTGATGTCAACGCCAACATCAGTGCGCCGTATATCAAGAAAGGCATTCGCCCACAGGTTGCCGTACTGCGCGAGCAGGGCGTCAACGGCCAGGTTGAAATGGCGGCGGCGTTTGACCGTGCCGGTTTCAACGCGGTCGATGTGCACATGAGCGACATTCTGGCCGGCCGTGTCGACCTCAATGACTTCAAGGGCATGGTTGCGTGCGGTGGCTTCTCCTACGGTGACGTACTGGGTGCCGGTGAAGGCTGGGCCAAGTCGGCCCTGTTCAACGCCCGTGCACGTGATGCGTTCCAGGGCTTCTTCGAACGTACCGACAGCTTCACCCTGGGTGTTTGCAACGGTTGCCAGATGATGTCCAACCTCAGCGAACTGGTACCGGGCAGCGAGTTCTGGCCGCACTTTGTGCGTAACCGTTCCGAGCAGTTCGAAGCCCGGGTGGCAATGGTTCAGGTACAGGAGTCGAACTCGATCTTCCTGCAGGGTATGGCCGGTTCGCGCATGCCAATCGCCATCGCCCACGGTGAAGGCCATGCCGAGTTCGCCAGCCCTGAAGCCCTGCTGCAAGCCGATCTGTCGGGTTGCGTGGCACTGCGCTTCGTCGACAACCACGGCAAGGTTACCGAGAGCTACCCGGCCAACCCGAACGGCTCGCCGCGCGGGATTACCGGTCTCACCAGCCGTGACGGCCGTGTGACTATCATGATGCCGCACCCGGAGCGGGTATTCCGCGCCGTGCAGAACTCGTGGCGTCCTGAAGAGTGGAACGAAGATGCGCCTTGGTTGCGCATGTTCCGTAACGCGCGCGTGTGGGTCGACTAAGGGCATGTACAAGCTCAGCTTCTTCGTTCCTCCAAGCCACGTCGAAGTGGTCAAGGATGCTGTATTCGCTGCCGGTGGCGGACGGATCGGCAACTATGACCACTGCGCCTGGCAGGTATTGGGCCAGGGCCAGTTTTGCGCGCTGGACGGCAGTCAGCCGTTTATCGGGCAAACCGGTCAGGTCGAATATGTCGGGGAATGGAAAGTTGAGCTGGTCGTTGCCGATGATCTGATCCATGGGGTGGTGGCTGCGCTCAAGCACAGTCACCCCTATGAGACGCCCGCTTATGAAGTGTGGCGACTGGCGGACTTGTAACCCCCAAACACCAACCTGTAGGAGCGAGCTTGCCTCGCGATGCAAACAATGCGCGGTTTCTGAGAAAACGCATTGAGACCATCGTGAGGCAAGCTCGCTCCTACAGTTCGTTCAGCGTGCGTGATCTGGCCTGATCAATCGCGCCAGCGCTTCGCTCAATCCCTGCGCCTGTTCCCCCACCAATACATGCCAAACGCCATCGGCGTGCTGGCTGATGCCCTGGCTTCCCAGTGCCTTGAGCTGGCTCTGCGACAACGAACGCTGGTCTCCCAGCTTGATCCGCAAGCGGGTGAGCGCTACGCACTCGACGTGCAATACATTGCTGCTGCCGCCCAGCGCGCCCAGCCATTTGTTGGCGGCCTCGTGCCCGACCTCGTGCGCCGGTTCCACCGCAGGGGCTTGAGCCTTGCTGACGGCGGGCGAACGGCTGACCCGGGTTAGCGCCAAACGTATTTCATCGGCAATGCTGTCGGCCATCGGCCCGACCACTACTTGCAGGCTGCCCGCGCGGCCGGGACGCATCACCCCCATGGCGCCCAGCGCCTTGAGTTCGCTGTCCTGAGCCTTGTTGCGATCGGCCAGCTCCAGGCGCAGGCGCGTGGTGCAGGCGCCGACGGTGAGCAGATTGTCCGGGCCACCCAGCGCCTGGATATAGCCTTCGGCCCGCTGGTTCTCGGTGAGGTCGGCGGTTTCTGCCACCGGGTTGTCTTCACGGCCCGGGGTTTTGAGTTTGAAGCGGCGGATGCAGTAATCAAACACCAGGTAATAAATGGCGAAGTAGACCAGCCCGACGGGAAAGATCATCCAGCCATTGGTGGACTTGCCCCAGCCCAGCAGCATGTCGATGGCACCACCGGAAAAGGTGAAGCCCAAATGGATATTCAGCAGGTTGGTGATGGCCATCGACAGCCCGGTCAGCAACGCATGCAACAGATAGAGGAAGGGCGCGAGGAACATGAAAGCAAATTCGATGGGTTCGGTGACGCCGGTCAAAAACGCGGTCAGCGCCAGTGACAGGAAAATCCCGCCCATCAGTTTGCGCCGCTCCGGCAACGCATTGCGGTACATCGCCAGGCACGCAGCCGGCAGGCCAAACATCATCACCGGGAACATGCCGGTCATGAATTGGCCGCCCTTGGGGTCGCCCGCGAAGTATCGGGTCAGGTCGCCGGT
Organism: Pseudomonas sp. PAMC 29040; assembly: GCF_003994535.1. Lineage (NCBI taxonomy): Bacteria > Pseudomonadati > Pseudomonadota > Gammaproteobacteria > Pseudomonadales > Pseudomonadaceae > Pseudomonas > Pseudomonas sp. PAMC 29040. Next base: position 255,926 of record NZ_RZAA01000004.1, on the reverse strand, counting down.
CACCACTTGCCCGGCATCGGTGGTAAAGCTGCCGAACACGAACCACGCCATATTGTTAAGGATATGGTGCAGCCCGGTGACGATCAGGATGCGGTTCAACACGCCAAAAATGAACGCCCCCAGGCTGCCGCTTTCGAGCAGCAACACACCCAGGCTATTGATGCCTTCCTGAATCGGTGGCCAGATCAGGCCGAACAGGGCCCCCAGGGCTACGGCGGCAAACCCGGTGACGATCGGCACAAAACGCCGGCCGCCAAAAAACGCCAGGTATTCCGGCAGTTTGATGTCCTTGAAGCGGTTGTACAGCGCCCCGGCCATCAGGCCGCTGACGATCCCGGCGAGCATGCCCATGTTGATATGGGGGTCCAGGGCCTTGAGGGTCGAGATCAGCACCAGATAACCGATGGCCCCGGCCAGGCCCGCAGTACCGTTGTTGTCGCGGGCAAAACCCACGGCAATGCCGATGGCGAAGATCAGCGCCAGGTTGGCGAAAATCGTGTTGCCGGCATCGTGGATGATTGCGATGTTGAGCAAGTCGGTGTCGCCCAGCCGCAGTAGCAGCCCGGCAATGGGCAAAATCGCAATCGGCAGCATCAACGCCCGGCCAAGCCGCTGCAGACCTTCGATGAAGTATTGATACATGAGAAATTCTCCGTCGTTGTTTTTGTTGTTGTCAGTCGGAAAGCGGCCAGTACTGATGACAGGCCTCGCGTACAGATTTTGCGTTGCTCATGTTCAGCAGTTTCTGGCTCAGTGTTTGACACATTCCGGCGTCCAGCTGGCGGACCCTGGCCTTGATTTCACCGATTTGCAGCGGGCTGACCGACAGCTCGCGAACCCCCAGGCCGATCAGCACCGGGGTGGCCAGAGGGTCGCTGGCCAGTGCACCGCACACGCCTACCCAGCGTCCGTGCTTTGCCGCACCGGCACAGGTATGGGCGATCAGGCGCAGCAGCGCCGGATGCAGGGCATCGACCCGTGAGGCCAACCCTGCATGGTCGCGGTCCATGGCCAGGGTGTACTGCGACAGGTCGTTGGTGCCGATGGACAGAAAGTCCGCGTGCTCGGCCAATTGTTCTGCCATCAGGGCCGCTGCCGGCACTTCAATCATCACCCCCAGTTCCGGGCGCTGGCTCAGGCCCATTTCACCGCGCAAGGCCTCCAGGCGACGGCGGATATGCAGCAGCTCGTCGACCTCGGTGATCATTGGCAACAAGATGCGGCAGCGTTGTACCGGGCTGACCTGCAGCAGGGCGCGCAGTTGCTGATCGAGGATGTGCGGATGCATCTGTGCCAGGCGGATGCCGCGCAGGCCCAATACCGGATTGGCTTCGGCGGGCAGCGGCAGATAATCAAGTTGCTTGTCGCCGCCCACATCAATGGTGCGAATGATCACCGGCTTGTCACCCATCGCATCGACCACGCCCTGGTAGGCCGCAATCTGCTCCTGTTCATTGGGAGCAGTGCTGCGATCGACAAACAGGAACTCGGTACGCAGCAGTCCGACGCCATCTGCGCCATTGGCATGGGCGCCGGCCGCTTCGTGGCTGGAGGCAACGTTGGCGGCAATTTCGATCTGCAGCCCGTCACCGGTCACTGCCGGTTCGTGGGCGTGCAATTGCTGCCGGGCAAAGCGTTGCTGACGGGCGAGAATGCTGTTTTGCACCTGTTCGATGCGTTCGGCGCCGGGGCTCAGTTCCAGGCGGGCGCTGTCGGCGTCGAGAATCACCTGTTGTCCGGCCGGCAAGTCCAGCAACCCTGAGCCCAGGGCCACCAGGCAAGGCAGGCCTTTGCCCCGGGCCAGAATCGCGACATGGGAGGTGGCCCCCCCTGCGGCCATGCATAAACCGGCAACTTGCTGCGCGCTGAGCATCAGCAGGTCGGAAGGGGTCAGCTCGTGTGCGGCAACAATGGCTCCGGGCGGCACCTGGCACTGGGCACTTTCCCCCAGTAATGCTCTGAGAACCCGTTGTTGCAGGTCGTGCAAGTCGTTGGAGCGTTCAGCCAGCAGGGTATTGCCCAGTTGCTGCAGAATCGCGCATTGCTGCTCGATCGCATCACTCCAGGCGTGGGCCGCATTGCGGCCCTGGGCGATGGCGCCGTGGCTGGCCTGCAGCAGCTCGCTGTCTTCGAGCAAGGCCAGGTGAGTGTCGAAAATGGCTTCTTCGTCGAGGTTACCCTCGGCCCGGGCCTGGATCAGGGTCAGGCGGATCTCGGCGCGCACCTGCTCCAGCGCCGAATGCAGCGCCTGCATTTGCTCCTCGGGGAGGTGATTGCCGAGGTCGGGTGGCAGTTGCACGGTGCTTAAAAAATACAGCGCACCACTGGCCAGGCCGGGGGCCGCACTCACTCCGTTCAATTGTCCTTCTTGATTGATGGGGCGAGCGACGGCCGGCAGCACTTTCAGCGTGGCGGCGGCCGGTCTGACCTGATCTTTGGCCAGTGCGGCCAGAATGGCCTGCAGCGCGGCGTCGGCATCCTCGCCGGCACAGCTGACTTGAACTTCATCGTGCTCGCTGATGCCCAGGGCCAGCAGCCGGACAATACTGTCGCACGGAGCCGAATTGGCGCCGATGTGCAGCCGGCAAGTGCTTTTGAAACCCAGTGCTGTTTGCCGTATCAGCGCAGCCGGACGTGCATGCAGGCCACCGTGGTGAGTTATGCGCACGCTGCCTTGGGCCTGCCCCTGAGAACTGTCGGTCGCGGTAACGGCGGCTTCGATCTGGCGCGCCGCTATCTGCAGCAGTGGCTCGCCGGCCACGGCGGTGTCGTGTTGCAGCAGTTGCAGCGCGAACCGATCGCCATTGGTCAGCACCAGCAGGCTGATCAGGCTGGTGCAGCGCTGGGCGATGTAATCGGGGTCGAAGCGTACCAGCGGCTGGCCGTTGCTGATCTGCTCGCCGTTTTCCACCAGCAGTTGAAAACCTTCGCCCTGTAGATCAAAGGTGTCCAGCCCCACATGCAAAAGCACCTCGGCGCCATTATCGGCACGCAGGGTCAGGGCATGGGCGGTCTTGGCCACGTGCACGATCACCCCGTCACAGGGCGCATACAAACAGTCGTTCAATGGGTCGATGGCAATCCCGTCGCCCATTACGCCGCTGGAAAATACTTCATCCGGCACCAGGGCGAGTTTGATGATCGGCCCGCTGAGCGGCGCACTGAGGGTGAGCTTTTTATTATTGTGCATGGCGCGATACTCATTAAACCTGCGGGGGAAGACAACTCAGTGGGTACGGGTCACTTTGCTCAGGAACCGTGGCTGATCCGGGTCCAGCCCCCGGGCCTCGGCCAGACCGGCAGCCATCACGTAGAAACTTTGAATGGCCAGGATCGGGTCCAGATCCGGGTGTGCCGCCTGGCTCAACGTCAGGTCGCGCTCGGCCACATCATCCGGGGCCGCCAGCAGCACCCGGGCGCCGCGCTGGCGCATGTCACGGGCCAGGGTCAGCAAGCCCGCCTGCTCCACACCCCGAGGGGCGAAAATCAGCAGCGGGTAGTCTTCTTCGATCAGGGCCATCGGGCCGTGGCGCACTTCGGCACTGCTGAAGGCTTCGGCCTGCAGGGTCGAGGTTTCCTTGAATTTGAGCGCGGCTTCCTGGGCGATGGCAAAGCCCGCGCCCCGGCCGATCACCAGCAATCGCTGGGCATCGCGCAAGGTCTCGATGGCTTTGCTCCAGTCCTGGGTGCAGGCGTCGCGCAAGTCGGCGGGCAGCAGGTGGCCGGCTTCGAGCAGGGCTTTATCATTGGCCCAGTGCGCAACCAGGCGGGCACCGGCACTCAAGGTGGCGATAAAGCTTTTAGTGGCTGCGACGCTGATTTCGGCGCCGGCACACAAGGGCAAGCTGTAGGCGCAGGCGGCTTCCAGTGGTGTGTTTTCGGCATTCACCAGCGCCACGCTCAGCGCCCCGCGTTCACGCAACAGGCTCAGGCTGTCGATGATGTCGGGGCTCTGGCCGGACTGGGAAAAGGCAAATACCGCCTGGCCCTGCACCCGCAGCGGGGACTGGCGCAAGGTCACCACTGACATCGGCAACGACGCCACGGGCACGCCCACATGCTGCATGGTCAGGTAGGCAAAGTAACTGGCGGCATGGTCGGAGCTGCCACGGGCCAGGGTCATGGCTACGTCGGGCGGGCTGGCCCGCAGGTCGCGGGCAAGGTCGATCAGGCGCGACTCCAGGTTGAACAGTTGACGTTCGACCGCTTCGCTCGCGGACCGGGCCTCTTCCAGCATTTTTGACGGCTTGTTAGAAGACAAGTGCTTCCCCTTCGACCATGACAGCGGTGAGATTCAATGAACGGTCCAGGCGCACGCAGTCGGCCCAGCTACCGGGCTGCAAACGCCCGCGTTCGGTAATGCCGAGGTAGTCGGCCGGGTACTGCGACAGGCGTTGCGAGGCTTCGGCCAGTGGCAGGCCGATTTTCACCAGGTTGCGCAGTGCCTGATCCATGGTCAGCGTGCTGCCCGCCAGCGTGCCGTCTGCCAGGCGTACGCCGCCCAGGCATTTGGTGACGGTGTGGCTGCCCAGTTGGTATTCGCCATCGGGCATGCCGGTGGCTGCAGTGGAGTCGGTGACGCAATACAGGCACGGAATCGCACGCAAGGCTGCGCGAATGGCGCCGGGATGCACGTGGAGCAAGTCGGGGATCAGTTCGGCAAAACGCGCATGGGCCAGGGCGGCACCCAGAATGCCGGGCTCGCGGTGATGCAGCGGGCTCATGGCGTTATACAAATGGGTGAAGCTGGTGGCGCCCGCATCCAGTGCGGCCACGCCTTCTTCATAACTGCCCAGGGTATGCCCCAGCTGCATGCGAATGCCCCGGGCGCTCAGGGCGCCGATCAATTCGATATGGCCGGCGATTTCAGGGGCGATGGTGATGACTTTGATCGGCGCCAGACTCAGGTAGTCCTCGACTTCGGCCATCAGCGCGGTATGGGCGAAGTTGGGTTGAGCGCCGAGTTTGCCGGGGTTGATAAACGGGCCTTCGAGATGCACCCCCAGTACCCGCGCGCAGCCGGCCGGCCGTTGCTGACAAAACTCGCCGAGGGCACCGAGCACGCGGCTGATCTCGTGATTCGGCGCGGTCATGGTGGTGGCCAGCATTGCCGTAGTGCCGAAGCGCAAGTGGGTGCGGGCGATGGTGTCGAAGGCCGGTGCGCCTTGCATGATGTCTTTGCCGCCGCCGCCGTGCACATGCAGGTCGATAAAACCGGGCAGCAGGTAAGGCAAGTCGTTGTCGGCCGGGTCACAAGGGCTGCCCTGGATGCCGAGGACTTTGCCGTTCTCGTGCAGCAGGCGGCCGCGGACCCAGCCTTGGGGCGTGAGGATGTTGTCTTCGGACATGTACAGCCCTCCGGGGGTGTTGTCGGGTCAGCGGCGCAGTTCGGCCACAAAATCGTAGAAATCGTTACGGCAGTAGGTATCGGTGACTTCGATGGGGGTGTTGTCTTCGAGGTAGCCGACCCGGGTCATCAGCAGCATGGCGGCCCCGGGTTCGATCCCCACCAGGGCGGCAAACTCTGCGCTGGCGTTGATCGCCTGAATATGTTGCAGGGCGCGGACCACCGGTTTGCCGATGCTGTCCAGATACTCGTAGAGCGAGTCGCCAAGCACCTGCGGCTGCGGGATCAGGGAAGCGGGCAGGGCGCTCATTTCGATGGCCATGACCGTGTCATCGGCTTTGCGCAGGCGCTTGAGGCGCGCGACTTTATCCGTGGGGGACAGCGCCAGGCGGATCAGCTCTTCATGGGTCGGCTGGGTGATTTCCCGCTGTAACCACTGAGAGCTAGGTACGAAGCCCTTGAGCCGGAGCATTTCGCTGAAACTGGACAGCCGCGACAAGGGTTGCTCAAGGCGCGGGGTGATGAAGGTTCCGGAGCCCTGGCTGCGGCGGATCAGGCCTTGTTCGAAGAGAATTTCCAGGGCTTTGCGGGCCGTGACGCGAGACAGGCCCAGTTGTTCGCTCAGGCTGCGCTCCGAAGGCAGCGCCTGCTCGGCTTTCCAGACCCCGGCATGGATCGCGGACTCCAGGTTGCGGGCCAGTTGCAGGTACAACGGCGTGGCCAGACGGTCATCCGGGCGCAGGTCGGCGAGGGTGGTCATAGGGCTGTTCATGGTGGTGGATCCGATGCGGTTATTGGAGTTTTGTCGCCCGGTAATGGCGCGAAAGTAATACCACTTCAATACCAAGTCAACGCATGCACAGGCGTGTTTTCCGCCGAAAACAGGGTGTTTGGCCGTTGTGATTTTATTTGGTGTTTAAGTGGTATTAGGAGTGCGCTGAAGGCGCCGAGATGCTGCGGGCCCGTTCGGGCCCGGCGACAGGTAAAGGTATTAGGAGTAGGCGGGAGGGTGTAACGGGGACAAAAGGTAATTTATTTTTGCTTAAGGCCGGATTTCAACCAGGGTGCCGTCCTTGACCAGGTTCCAGACTTCACGCATTTCGTAGTTTTTCATCGCGATACAGCCATCGGTCCAGTCCAGGGTATGGAACAGCTCTTCGGGATTCTCTTCGGAGTCCGGCGTACCGTGGATCATGATCATCGATCCGGGGTTCAGACCTTGGCGCCGGGCTTGGGCCGCGTCACTGACGTTGGGGTAGTTGATATGCATCGCCAGGTTGAACTTGTCGCTTTTTTTGCGCCAGTCGACCCAGTAAAGGCCCTCCGGGGTGCGTTTGTCGCCCTCTTGTAGTTTTGGCCCCTTGGGTTGTTTGCCCAATGAAATGCGGTAGCTCTTGATCGGTTTGCCATCGCTGATCAGCTGCAGTTTGCGGGCCGACTTGAGCACCAGGATTTTTTCGATTTTTTGCCCGGCTTTGATCGTCTGTGTTGACTGGGCCGGTTTGAGGACCTGATTTTTATCGACGGGTTTGCCATTCACGGTAATGACAACGGAAGCTTGGCAAGTAACAGCAAACGACAGGCAGAGGGCAGCGAGCAACCAACGCATTAGAGGGATATTCCTGAATTACACGGCAAACAACATTATTGTTGGGGTTTGGTCAGGCCGGCCAGAGGCGCCACGGCCTCGCTGCGTACCGGGTAGAGGTTACCCGGGCGGTCGGCGAAAAAGCATTCTAAGGTACGGCTGACCGTGCGAAAAGCCAGCTCTGACCAAGGGATGTCGGCTTCATCGAAAAGCCGCACCTCAAGGCTTTCTTCACCTGCGGCAAAGTCCGGGGTCAGCAGCTCGGCGCGGTAGAACACATGTACCTGGTTGATGTGGGGTACATCGATCAGGGTATAGATAGCCAGGTTTTCGACCTTGGCACAGGCTTCCTCGAGGGTTTCGCGGCGAGCGGCCTGTTCAACGGTCTCGCCGTTTTCCATAAAGCCGGCAGGCAGTGTCCAGTACCCTTTGCGCGGCTCGATGGCGCGTCGGCACAGCAGCACCTGAGTGCCCCAGGTGGGCAGGCACCCGGCAACAATATTGGGGTTCTGATAATGAATGGTCTGGCAGTGGTCGCAGACATAGCGCAGGCGCGAATCGCCTTGCGGGATATGCTGGCTGACAGAATGACCGCACTGGCTGCAAAATTTCATGCTGGGTTCTCTGATAAGGCGCTTATCTTGAGGCTGAGTCGGGCTGGCGGCAAGTGCCGCGGTGGTTGCTGCGACACTGCGGGGCTTGGGTGCCCGGTGCGATTTGGTGCATGATGCCCGATAAGTGACGGATCGAGATGACCTATGCTGGACGAGCTGCTTGGCCGTGTGAGCCGCTATACCCCACGGACTCTGGAAACAGATCGGCATTTTCCCGAGGCGGCAGTATTGCTGCCGGTGACGCGCAGTGCTGAACCCGAACTGATTCTGACCCTGCGTGCCAGCGGGCTGTCGACCCATGGTGGTGAGGTGGCTTTCCCAGGCGGGCGGCGCGATCCTGAAGACCCGGATCTGATCTTTACCGCTCTGCGTGAGGCCGAGGAAGAGATCGGCCTGCCGCCGGGCCTGGTGGAGGTGATCGGTCCCCTCAGCCCCTTGATCTCGTTGCACGGTATTCGCGTAACCCCCTATGTTGGACTGGTACCTGACTACGTTGAGTATCTGGCCAACGATGCCGAGATCGCTGCGGTGTTCAGCGTGCCGCTGGAGTTCTTCCGCCAGGACCCGCGCGAGCATACCCACCGCATCGATTACCAGGGCCGCAGCTGGTATGTGCCGAGTTACCGTTTTGGCGTGTACAAGATCTGGGGGCTGACGGCGATCATGATCGTCGAGCTGATGAACCTGCTCTACGACGACGTCAATATCAGCCTGCATACTCCGCCTGAACGCTTTATCAATATTTAGAGCTGTCAGCAGACAGCCGCTCAGCCTTGAGGACACTCCCATGAAATATCGCTTGGGCGACTCGCTCGTCGAAACCCATCCCGACAGCTGGACGGCCCCCAACGCCACCCTGATCGGCAAGGTACGGCTGCAAGAGGGTGCCAGCGTCTGGTTTAACGCTGTGTTGCGTGGCGACAACGAACTGATCCTGATCGGTAAAAACAGCAACGTGCAGGATGGCGCCGTCATGCACACCGACATGGGCTACCCATTGACCCTGGGCACCGGTGTGACCATTGGCCATAACGCCATGCTGCATGGCTGCACTGTGGGTGACTACAGCCTGATCGGTATCAACGCAGTGATCCTCAATGGCGCAAAAATCGGCAAGCATTGCATCATCGGTGCCAATTCGCTGATCGGTGAGGGCAAGGAAATCCCCGATGGTTCGCTGGTCATGGGCTCGCCCGGCAAAGTGGTGCGCGACCTCACCGACGAGCAGAAAAAAATGCTGGAAGCCAGTGCGGCGCACTATGTGCACAACGGCCAGCGTTATGCCCGTGACTTGCAGGTGCAAGAATAATGAGTGATACAGAACGCCCGGTGGCCTCACCCTGCGTGAATATTTGCGCGCTGGACGACGATGATCTGTGCACCGGCTGCCAGCGTTCGGTGGCCGAAATTACCCGTTGGAGCCGCATGACCAATCCAGAGCGCCGTGAGGTGCTGGCGTTGTGTCATGAACGCGCGAAATCCAGTGGCATGGTGTGGACGGTGGGCAGCCTGTAGTCCCTGCCGCAGGCTGCGATATACCCTGTGGGCGCTGGCTTGCCCGGGATGCAGGCAATGGGCACTTCGAGGCTGACTGCGGGGCTGTAAATCCCCGGCAAGCCGGCTCCCGCGGTCGAACTGTCCAGCCTCGGTGTACACGCTACAAAATCAGGCATGACTCAAGTACCCTGTGCGCCTTATTCAGAGGTATCACCAGGTCCCATGTTGTTTCTAATCGCTTATATCGCCAGCGTCGTGCTGATCAACTACGCGTTTTCGACGGCGCCGCACCTCGATATCATCTGGTCGGCCTGGGGCGGGCTGGTGTTCGTGCTGCGGGACATGGTGCAAATCCGCTTCGGCCACGGCGCCATTCTGGCCATGCTGGCGGCGCTGGTGCTGTCGTACGTCACCTCTGATCCCTCTATTGCCCTGGCCAGCGCTACCGCGTTCGCTGTATCGGAGTGTATTGACTGGCTGGTGTTCTCCATCACCAAGCGCCCGTTGCATGACCGGTTGTGGATCAGCTCTGCGCTGAGCATCCCCCTCGATACCTTTATCTTTTTCGGCATGATCGACGCCTTTACCCCGGGCGTGATCCTCACTGCCATGGCCTCCAAGTTCGCCGGTGTCACCTGCGTATGGCTGGCCATGGCCTGGCGTCTGCGCAAAGCCGCTGAGCGCTCGCGGATCATGTAAAATGCCGGCCTTTCTTCCCAGCAGGCGCAAGCGTTGCGAGCGCCTTCGATGATTTGCTTCCTTGAGGACCTGAAATGACCCGTATCGGAACTCCACTGTCGCCTACCGCGACCCGCGTAATGTTGTGTGGCTGCGGCGAGCTAGGCAAGGAAGTCGTCATCGAATTGCAGCGTCTGGGGGTCGAAGTCATCGCTGTCGATCGCTACGCCAACGCCCCGGCCATGCAGGTGGCGCACCGTAGCCACGTGATCAACATGCTGGATGGTGCTGCCCTGCGTGCCGTGATCGAGCTGGAAAAGCCGCATTTTATCGTTCCGGAAATCGAAGCCATCGCCACCGCGACCCTGGTCGAGCTGGAAGCTGAAGGCTTTACCGTGATCCCTACGGCCCGTGCGACCTCGCTGACCATGAACCGCGAAGGCATTCGCCGTCTGGCGGCTGAAGAGCTGGACCTGCCAACTTCGCCGTACCACTTTGCCGACACCTTCGAGGATTACAGCAAAGCGGTGCAGGATCTCGGTTTCCCGTGTGTGGTCAAGCCGGTCATGAGCTCGTCGGGTAAAGGCCAGAGCCTGCTGCGCAGTGCCGACGATGTGAAAACCGCCTGGGACTACGCTCAGGAAGGCGGACGGGCGGGCAAGGGCCGGGTCATCATCGAGGGCTTTATCGACTTCGATTACGAAATCACCTTGCTCACCGTACGCCATATCGGCGGCACCACGTTCTGCGCCCCGGTTGGTCACCGCCAGGAGAAGGGCGATTACCAGGAATCCTGGCAGCCCCAGGCCATGAGCCCGATTGCACTGGCTGAGTCTGAGCGTGTGGCCAAGGCCGTTACCGAGGCGCTGGGTGGTCGTGGTCTGTTTGGAGTCGAGCTGTTCATCAAGGGCGATCAAGTGTGGTTCAGCGAAGTTTCGCCGCGCCCCCATGACACAGGTCTGGTGACCCTGATTTCGCAGGATTTGTCGCAGTTCGCGCTGCATGCGCGGGCGATTCTGGGGTTGCCGATCCCGTTGATCCGTCAGTTCGGACCCTCGGCTTCGGCAGTGATTCTGGTGGAAGGGCAGTCGACCCGCACCGCGTTCTCCAACCTGGGAGCGGCCCTGAGCGAGCCGGATACCGCCTTGCGTCTGTTCGGCAAGCCCGAGGTCAATGGCCAGCGCCGCATGGGCGTGGCACTGGCCCGGGATGAGTCGATTGAAGCGGCACGGGCCAAAGCGACCCGTTCGTCCAAGGCGGTTGTCGTAGAGCTATAACCCCCCCCCCCGCAACAACCTGCTGTAGGAGCGAGCTTGCTCGCGAGCTTTTTGCACAGTTCGCTCCTACAGGTTTAGATGACCTTGTTCAGGTCTGCCTCTCTGGTTTCCTTCAAGCACAGTACAGCGATCAGGCTGAGTACCGCTGCGCCTGATACATAGCCGCCAACCCAGCTCAGACCGCCCATGCTCACCAGTTTCTGGGCGAAGAACGGTGCGGCCGAGGCGCCGACAATGCCCCCCAGGTTGTAGGCCGCCGATGCGCCGGTATAGCGCACGCGGGTGGGAAACAGTTCAGGCAGCAGGGCTCCCATCGGAGCAAAGGTCACCCCCATCAAGAACAGCTCGATGCACAGAAACAGTGCCACCCCCCAGGTCGTGCCATGGGTGAGCAATGGCTCCATCAGAAACCCGGACAAAACTGCCAGTATGCCGCCGACAATCAATACCGGTTTACGTCCGTAACGGTCGCTGGCCAGGGCTGACAGTGGGGTGGCCGCGGCCATGAACAGCACGGCAAAGCACAGCAGGCCGAGGAACGTTTCGCGGGTGTAGCCCAATGTCGAAACGCCATAGCTGAGTGAAAATACGGTCGAGATGTAGAACAGTGCATAACACACCACCATCGACGCAGCGCCCAGCAGCATGGGTGCCCAGTACTGGCTGAAGAGCTCGACGATCGGCATCTTCACCCGTTCGTGCTGGGCTACGGCCTTGGCGAAGACCGGTGTTTCTTCCAGTTTGAGACGCACATACAGGCCGACCATCACCAGGGCGGCACTCAGCAGGAACGGGATGCGCCAGCCCCAGGAGCGGAACTGTTCATCACTCAGGGTCAAGGCCAGTGCCAGAAACAGGCCGTTGGCTGCGAGAAAACCAATCGACGGACCCAGTTGCGGAAACATGCCGAACCAGGCGCGCTTGCCTTTGGGGGCGTTTTCGGTGGCCAGCAAAGCTGCGCCGCCCCATTCCCCGCCGAGCCCAAGCCCTTGGCCAAAGCGCAGCACGCAGAGCAGGATCGGTGCCCAGGCGCCAATGGTGGCGTAGCCCGGCAGGACGCCGATCAGGGTGGTACACACCCCCATCAACAGCAGGGAAGCGACGAGGGTGGACTTGCGTCCTACCCGGTCACCGAAATGGCCAAACAGAAATGAACCCAGCGGGCGTGCGAGAAAGGCTATGCCGAAGGTCAGGAACGCCGACAGCATCTGTGCTGTGCCGGATGTCTGCGGGAAAAAGACCGGGCCGATAACCAGCGCGGCGGCGGTGGCATACACATAAAAGTCGTAGAACTCGATGGCGGTGCCAATAAAGCTGGCTGTAGCGACACGGGCTGTGGAGTTGGCCGGCTTCTCGGGCGAGGCTTCGCTGTAGGTGGTGCTGGTGGTCATGCGCATATCCCTGACAGTTATAAGCTCGTTGACCTTTATCAGCCTTGGCGGCGGACAGGGCAGAGCGTTTTTTTATGGTCGTTTGGCCAGTGGGGGCAAATGCCAGTCAGTCAGGCGAGCGCAGTCTCAAGCAGGGAGATAAACCGGTGGGAACTGCTCAGCCAGCTCCCACTGAAGATATGCGGTGTTTTAATCGACTGGCTTTACCCCGCAAGCGGGGTGTAAGCGGAAATGATTATAGGGAGGCCTGTTCGAATGTAACAAGACCTTACGCGGCGATTAAACCGCGGGTTTGACGCTGTTGTGCCAGATCAGTACGCGGCTGACGCGGTTTTCTTCGGTTTCGAGAATTTCCAGGCGATAGCGGCCGATCTTCAGGCAAACAGTGGTTTCGGGAATGGTTTCCAGTGCTTCGGTGACCAGCCCGTTAAGGGTTTTCGGACCGTCGCAAGGCAGGTGCCAGCCCAGGGCCTTGTTCAGTTCGCGGACCGAGACTGCGCCATCAACCACAAAGCGTCCGTCGGGCAGGGGATCGATCAGCGGGTTATCGATGTTTTGCTCGTCCTCGAACTCACTGACGATCTCTTCGAGGATGTCTTCCAGGGTCACGATTCCCAGTACTTCTCCGTACTCATCGACCACGACGCCCAGTCGGCGTTGTTGCTTGTGGAAGTTGAGCAGCTGCAGCTGCAGGGGCGTGCTTTCAGGAACGAAGTAGGGCTCGGTGCAGACGGCCAGCAGCGCTTCCTTGGTGAGGCTGGCATCCGTCAGCAGGTGCTGGACGTGGCGGGTATTGAGGATGGCTTCGACCTGATTGATGTCGTTATGAAACACCGGCAGGCGTGTGCGCTTGGTCTGGCGCAGTTGCTCGATCAGATCTTCGATGGAGTCGTCGAGGTTCAGGCCTTCGACTTCGCTGCGCGGGATCAGGATGTCGTTGACCGTGATGTTGTCCAGCGCATGGATGCCGGAGAGCAGTTGCGGCCGGCTGGCGGAGAGTTCGTCGTCTTGCTGGGCAGGTGTGTGGCGCGTCTGCGGCACCTCGGCACGAAGGACCTTCCTGTTGTTTGTGCCCCATAGAAAACCGGCGAACAGCCCGGCTGCTGCGATCAAAAATGCCAGAACTGCCAGCATCGGCCCGGGGGGCAAGCTATCCATAATCATCGCCCGTCAGATATGCAGAATGTATTCACGAACCAGCTTGCTGCCAAAGTAGGCCAGCATCAGCAGGCAGAAACCGGCAAACGTCCAGCGTATGGCTTTGTGTCCGCGCCAGCCGAGGTGGTGACGCCCCAGCAGAAGTACGCTGAATACGATCCATGCCAGGCAGGCCAGCAAGGTTTTATGGACCAGATGCTGGGCAAACAGATTGCCCAAAAACATCCAGCCGGAGATCAATGACAGTGACAGCAGCGACCAGCCGGCCCACAGGAAGCCGAACAGCAGGCTTTCCATGGTTTGCAGGGGCGGGAAGTTCTTGATCAGGCCTTTGGGGTGCTTGTTCTTGAGCTGGTAGTTCTGCAGGGTCAGCAGCAACGCCTGAAACACCGCGATGGTGAACATGCCATAGGCCAGGAGCGATAACAGGATGTGGGCGAGGATGCCGGGTTCTTCATCTATTACCTGAACCGTACCGGGCGGGGCGAACTGCGACAGCAGCACCGTGAGCATTCCCAGCGGGTATAGAAGCAGCAACAGGTTCTCGACGGGGATCCGCACACATGCCACCAGCGTTACGCCAATGACTGCTGCGGCAATCAGGCTGGCAGCACTGAAGAAGTCCAGTTCAAGACCCGCCGGGGTCATCAGGTGGGTGAACAGGCTCATGGCGTGGGCGATTACGGCGAGAATGCCGAGTGTCACCAACAGGCGTTTGTTCGCCTTTGCGCCTTGGCGCAGGCAAGTGCCTTGATAGAGGGTCGCAGCGGCATATAGACAGGCGGCGGCGAGGCTGGGTAGCAAACTCGGTGACAAGGGGAGCATAAATCCTGTTAGGCAAGCCCGAAAGGGCTGAGTTTGGCATACAACCGCCCATGCACGAAAGACTACATAAGCCGACGGCAAGGTGTCGTATGCGGCCAGTCTTCGCTATAATCCGCGACCTGCCCACGCCGCAGGCTCGCCGAGCATCAGTTTTACACGGGCTGGGCCGCAATAACCCCGGTCTACTTTGGGCCTGAAAGGATCGCGCATGTTTGAAAATTTAACCGATCGTCTCTCGCAGACGCTGCGCCATGTTACCGGCAAGGCCAAGCTGACCGAGGACAACATCAAAGACACCCTGCGTGAAGTGCGCATGGCGTTGCTGGAAGCCGACGTGGCTTTGCCAGTGGTCAAGGACTTCGTCAACGCGGTCAAAGAGCGCGCTGTCGGCACTGAAGTGTCGCGCAGCCTGACGCCGGGCCAGGCGTTTGTGAAGATCGTCCAGGCCGAGCTTGAAAGCCTGATGGGTGCTGCCAACGAGGACCTGGTCCTCAATGTCACGCCGCCTGCAGTAGTTTTGATGGCCGGTTTGCAAGGTGCGGGTAAAACCACCACCGCCGGCAAGCTGGCGCGCTTCCTTAAAGAGCGCAAAAAGAAAACAGTGATGGTGGTCTCGGTCGACGTTTATCGTCCTGCGGCAATCAAGCAGCTGGAAACACTGGCGGCGGAAGTGGGGGTTACGTTCTTCCCGTCCGATATCAGCCAGAAGCCGGTGGCCATCGCGCTGGCGGCCATTGCTGAAGCCAAGCTCAAGTTCATTGATGTAGTCATTGTCGATACCGCGGGTCGTTTGCATATCGACGCCGAGATGATGACCGAAATCCAGGAACTGCACGGCGCCGTCAAGCCGGCAGAAACCCTGTTTGTGGTCGACGCCATGACCGGCCAGGATGCCGCCAATACGGCCAAGGCCTTTGGCGATGCGCTGCCGCTGACCGGTGTGATCCTGACCAAGGTTGACGGCGATGCCCGTGGCGGTGCGGCATTGTCCGTGCGCTCGATCACCGGCAAGCCGATCAAGTTCATCGGTATGGGTGAGAAGAGCGACGCTCTGGAACCGTTCCACCCGGATCGTATCGCTTCGCGCATTCTGGGCATGGGCGACGTGCTCAGCCTTATCGAACAGGCCGAACAGACCCTCGATAAAGACAAAGCCGACAAGCTGGCGAAGAAACTCAAGAAAGGTAAGGGCTTCGATCTCGAAGACTTCCGCGATCAGCTGCAACAGATGAAGAACATGGGCGGCCTTGGCGGCCTCATGGACAAGCTGCCGAACATGGGTGGCGTGAATCTGGCGCAAATGGGCAACGCCCAGGGCGCGGCAGAAAAGCAGTTCAAGCAAATGGAAGCCATCATCAACTCCATGACTCCGGCCGAGCGCCGTGACCCTGACCTGATCAGTGGTTCGCGCAAACGTCGTATTGCCATGGGTTCCGGCACCCAGGTGCAGGACATCGGTCGCTTGATCAAGCAGCACAAGCAGATGCAGAAAATGATGAAGAAGTTCTCCGCAAAAGGCGGAATGGCCAAAATGATGCGCGGCATGGGCTCCATGATGCCTGGTGGCGGCATGCCGAAAATGTAAATTACCTGCCTGAGCGCTTGCGCTTGGGCGACTCGCAGTGATGCGAGATACCCGGCAAACCCGCACGTGCGGGAGCCGACCTGTCGCCATTCGTGGCGGCCTTATAGCAAATCTTTATGGCATGTCGACTAGGCGCCAGAAAAAGACATTTGCAAAAGTCCGGATATTCCTTAGAATATGCGGCCTTTCGGGCACCTATGCCCGCTGTGCATTTAGATTTGCAGCACCGACTACAGGAACGATGTTCACATGCTAACAATCCGTCTTGCCCTTGGCGGCTCCAAAAAGCGCCCGTTTTACCACTTGACCGTTACCGATAGCCGTAACCCACGTGACGGTTCCCACAAGGAACAAATTGGCTTCTTCAACCCGGTTGCCCGTGGTCAGGAAGTTCGTTTCTCCATTAAAGAAGACCGCCTCGCCTACTGGTTGGGTGTTGGTGCACAAATGTCTGAGCGCGTTGCTCAGCTTGTGAAAGAAAACGCTAAGGCTGCGGCCTGAGCAATATGAGCGTGACGCCTGATCTTGCTGATGATTTGATCGTTATCGGCAAAATTTATTCAATTCACGGCGTTCGCGGCGAAGTGAAGGTTTATTCCTTTACGGATCCAATTGATAACCTGTTGGACTACAAAAAGCTGACGCTTCGGCGCGGTAATGAAGTACGACAGGCAGAGCTGGTCAGTGGCCGTTCTCATAACGGCAAGTTTCTGGTCGTGAAGCTCAAAGGTCTTGATGATCGTGACGAAGCTGGTCTTCTGCGCGAATTCGAGATCTGCGTGCCACGCAACCTGTTTCCTGAACTGACCGATGGCGAGTACTACTGGTACCAGCTGCAGGGTCTTAAAGTGACCAACCTCGAAGGGCAATTGCTCGGCAAGGTTGTTGATCTGATGGAAACTGGCTCGAACGATGTCATGGAAGTCAAACCTTGCCCAGGCAGCCTGGATGATCGTGATCGCTTGTTGCCCTATACAGAGCAATGTGTGTTGAGCATCGACCTGGAAGCTGGCGAGATGAAGGTGGATTGGGATGCGGACTTCTAAGCGTGGCTAAATTGCGCGTAGAAGTGATCAGTTTGTTTCCCGAAATGTTTTCCGCCATCAGCGACTACGGCATCACTAGTCGTGCGGTGAAACAAGGGCTGTTGCAGCTCACCTGTTGGAACCCGCGTGACTACACAACGGACCGGCATCACACTGTGGACGATCGCCCATTTGGCGGTGGTCCGGGCATGGTGATGAAGATCAAGCCTCTGGAAGATGCACTGGTTCAGGCCAGAGAAGCAGCCGGAGAGGCGGCGAAGGTAATTTACCTGTCGCCCCAAGGCCGTCAACTTAATCAGTCGGCGGTACGCGAACTGGCGAATGAGGAAGCATTAATCCTCATTGCAGGTCGCTATGAAGGCATTGACGAGCGTTTTATAGATGCTTATGTCGATGAAGAGTGGTCGATTGGTGACTATGTACTTTCCGGTGGCGAGCTGCCGGCGATGGTTCTGATTGATGCGGTTACACGACTGCTGCCTGGAGCTTTAGGGCATGCGGACTCCGCGGAGGAAGATTCCTTCACGGATGGTTTGCTGGATTGCCCGCACTACACCCGACCGGAGGTGTATGCGGATCAGCGTGTTCCCGACGTATTGCTTAGTGGCAATCATGCACATATCCGGCGTTGGCGTTTACAGCAGTCCCTTGGGCGGACCTTTGAACGACGCGCCGATCTTCTGGAAAGCCGCTCGCTTTCTGGAGAAGAGAAGAAGCTGCTCGAGGAATATATCCGCGAGCGGGACGATAGTTAACAACGTATCGATGGTAGATCAGACGATCTACCTTAGGAGCACAGCATGACTAACAAAATCATCCTTGCACTCGAAGCAGAGCAGATGACTAAAGAGATCCCTCCTTTTGCCCCGGGCGACACCATTGTCGTTCAGGTGAAAGTGAAGGAAGGCGATCGTTCGCGTCTGCAAGCTTTCGAAGGTGTAGTGATTGCCAAGCGTAACCGTGGCGTGAACAGTGCTTTCACTGTTCGTAAAATCTCCAACGGTGTTGGCGTAGAGCGTACTTTCCAGACCTACAGCCCGCAAATCGACAGCATGGCAGTCAAGCGTCGCGGTGACGTTCGTAAAGCCAAGCTGTACTACCTGCGTGACCTGTCCGGTAAAGCAGCTCGCATCAAGGAAAAACTGGCTTAAGTCCAGCTTCCCGATGCAGAAAAAAGCAGCCTTCGGGCTGCTTTTTTGTGCCTGAAATTTGTCAGTTTTTTGTTTGGTTGCAGGTAGTAAAATCATGGCTTCGCGTGAGCAAGAGATTCAACGTCGTACCGAATTGTCCGTAACCCGTATTACTAAAGCGGTATTCCCGTCCACCACCAATCATCACAACACCTTGTTCGGCGGCACTGCACTGGCCTGGATGGACGAGGTCTCGTTTATCGCCGCGACCCGTTTCTGCCGTTTGCCGCTGGTGACTGTGTCCACCGACCGGATCGACTTCAACCACCCGATTGCGGCCGGCTGCATAGTCGAGCTGATCGGGCGTGTGGTTAAAGTCGGCAATACCAGCCTCAAGGTTGAGGTTGAGGTGTATGTCGAAAGCATGAGCTGTGATGGTCGCGAGCTGGCGATCCAGGGCCTGTTCAGCTTTGTTGCCATTGATGATGACAAGCGCCCGGTACCGGTATTGCCAGGCTTTGCCCGGCAAGGCGAGTAATAACCAACACAGGTTGGAGCCAGCCTGGCTCCAACAGGCTAGGCGTCCTGCCTGATCAAGGCCAATAGCGTCCAGCCGGCTCCCGGCTTCAAATCGCTGTCTGGCGTCACCACATGCACCCAACTGTTGTGGTCGCGGGCAAACAGCAGTGTGGCGCGCTCGCCATGCAGGGCCTGGTAATCCTCCCAAGTGAAGTTTTCAGTCAGCTGAGTGCTGTATATCTCGGCACCGTTGTGCAGTTCACTGGCCAGTTGGGTATAGGTCAGGACCGGGTTGCCCAGTGATTGCCCGCGATGCTCATGACTGGCGCGATGTTTGTCGGTGCGGCGGATTTCCTGACCACTGGCCAATGTATACAGGCGCCTGGGGCCAAATTCATGGCGAAAGCGGATTGCGGCCAGGGTATTGAGCTCACCCGATGGCGACAGCGCAAGCAGGTGCCCGAGGCCCACCAGGTCCAGATGCACCTCGGCGTGTTGCGAGGCCGGGTTGCCAAAGTAGGTCGGCAGGTTCTCCATGCGCGCTGCGCGGATATTTTCCCAGTTGGAGTCGGTCAGCAATACGCGACTGCCCAGTTGTTGCAGGGCTTTGCCAATGGCCCGGGCCGGACCGTTGGCGCCGACGATCAGAAAGCCGCTGGGGGCTGGCTCGGCGACCTTGAGCAGGCGTGCCAGGGGGCGAGCAGTAGCACTCTGCAGCACAACGGTGCCAATGATCACGGCAAACGTCAGTGGCACCAGCAACAGCGCCCCTTCATGTCCGGCCTGATCCAGGCGAATTGCAAAAATGGCCGACACCGCCGCCGCAACAATGCCCCGCGGTGCGATCCAGGCCAGTAGCGTGCGCTCACGCCAGTTGAGTTTTGAGCCGAAAGTCGATAGCAGTACGTTCAGCGGGCGAGCAATGAATTGAATGATCAGCAGCAACACCAGCACCACGGGCCCCAGCGCGATCATGGCATGTAGGTCCAGGCGTGCCGCCAGCAAAATGAACAGGCCCGAAATCAGGAAAATACTCAGGTTTTCCTTGAAGTGCAGAATGTTGCGTACATCAACGCCCTTCATATTGGCCATCCATATGCCCATCAGCGTGACGGCCATCAGTCCAGACTCATGCATCACCGTATTGGAGGCAATGAATATGGCCAGCACTGTCGCCAGTGTGGCCAGGCTGTGCAGGTATTCGGGCAGCCATTGCCGGCGCAGGATATGCCCCATGACCCAGCCGCCCACGATGCCAAACAGGCTGCCGCACACAATCACTCCGCCAAAGGTCAGCAGGCTGTGGCTCAGGCCTTCGCCTGAAGCGCGGGTAATGATGAAGCTGTACACCACCACTGCCAGTAATGCGCCAATGGGGTCGATGACAATGCCTTCCCAGCGCAGGATATTGGCGATCGATGCCTTGGGTCGCACCACGCGCAGCATGGGCACAATCACCGTTGGCCCGGTAACCAGTGTCAGGGTGCCGAACAGCAGCGCCAGCAGCCAGTCAAAGCCCAGCAGCCAATGCGTGGCCAGGGTAATCACCGCCCAGGTCGAGAGGGCCCCGATGGTAACCAGGCGGCGCACTACGCTGCCTATTTCGCCCCATTCGGACAGGTGCAGGGTCAGGCTGCCTTCAAACAGGATCAGCGCCACTGACAGCGAAACCAGAGGCATCAGCAGAGGGCCGAACAGCTCTTGCGGATCAAGCCAGCCCAGAACGGGCCCTACGAGAATCCCGGTCAGGAGCAAAAACAGGATGGCTGGTAGTTTCAGGCGCCAGGCCAGCCACTGAGAGCCCAGGGCGGCGATGCCGATTCCTCCCAACGCCAGCAGAATCTGTTGTTCATTCATAAGGGGCTCCTGTGAGAACCTGTGGTTTATGGCATCAGCCGGCCATGAAAGACTAGCGGCCACTTTTGCAGTTCACTTTTTATTTATGCGCGGCCTGCGGGCTGCGCTTTTCGAGCGCCAATGCCTGCTATAGACAATCCACTTATCGACCGTTTCCTGGATGCCCTGTGGCTGGAAAAGGGGCTGTCGGACAACACCCGTGACGCTTATCGCAGCGATTTGGCGTTATTCAATGGCTGGTTGCAGGAGCGCGGTCTTGAGCTGGCCGGTGCCGGCCGCGAGCTGATTCTGGATCACTTGGCATGGCGTCTGGAGCAGGGTTACAAGCCTCGCTCCACAGCGCGTTTTCTTTCCGGAGCCCGTGGCTTCTATCGCTATTTATTGCGCGAAAAGCTGATTGCAGTCGATCCGACCTTGCAGGTCGATATGCCGCAGTTGGGCAGGCCGCTGCCCAAGTCCCTGTCAGAGGCGGATGTCGAGGCGTTGCTCGCCGCCCCGGATCTGGCAGAAGCCATTGGTCAGCGTGACCGGGCGATGCTCGAGGTGCTTTATGCCTGCGGCCTGCGGGTTACCGAGTTGATCAGCCTGACTCTGGAGCAGGTCAACCTGCGTCAAGGGGTGTTGCGGGTAATGGGCAAGGGCAGCAAGGAGCGGCTGGTGCCAATGGGGGAGGAGGCGATTGTCTGGGTTGAGCGCTACATGCGCGATGCCCGCCATGAGCTGCTGAACGGCCGCCCCAGCGATGTCATGTTCCCCAGTCAGCGCGGTGAGCAAATGACCCGTCAGACCTTCTGGCACCGTATCAAGCATCAGGCTCAAGTGGCCGGGATCGACAAATCCCTGTCGCCCCACACCTTGCGTCACGCCTTCGCGACCCACTTGCTCAACCATGGTGCCGATTTGCGGGTGGTGCAGATGCTGCTGGGCCATAGTGATCTGTCCACCACCCAGATTTACACCCATGTGGCGCGTGCCCGCCTGCAAGAAATGCATGCCCTTCATCACCCCCGGGGCTGAGCTGTTTATAGATGCTTGCGTCGGCTGGAGTCGGCCACGCAAGCCAACTGTGGTAGGCTTTGCCGGTTAATAAAGCGCGCCGCCGGAATCCTTTTTTTCAGATCGTGATTTTCCGGTTTGGCCGCTTGTCCGCCCTCAGGAGTTCCCATGCGCGTGACCCGAATTTTTGCCGCCGCAGCCATTGCGTTGGTCAGTACCTTTTCTTTTGCCGATAGCGGTGCCGAACAAGCGATTCGCAAGAGCCTGGAAACGCTGCAACTGGATGTTCCGGTCGAGAGCATCAGCGCCAGCCCAATGGCCGGCCTGTACGAAGTCAAGCTCAAGGGCAGTCGCGTGCTGTATGCCAGTGCCGATGGACAGTTCATCGTCCAGGGCTATATGTTTCAGCTCAAGGACGGCAAGCCGGTCAATCTGACCGAGCAGGCCGAACGCATTGGCGTCGCCAAGTTGATCAATGGTATCCCGGTGGCAGAAACCGTGGTTTACCCGGCAATCGGTGAAACCAAGTCGCATATCACGGTCTTTACCGACACCACTTGTCCGTACTGCCACAAATTGCACGCCGAAATCCCTGAACTGAACAAAATGGGGATTGAAGTGCGCTATGTTGCTTTCCCGCGTCAGGGCCTTGGCTCGCCGGGTGACAAGCAACTGCAGGCGGTCTGGTGTTCCACGGACAAGAAAGCTGCCATGGACAAGATGACGGATGGCAAGACGGTAGAGGCGCCTAAATGTGCCAATCCGGTTGCCAAACAGTTCGCCATGGGCCAGTCCATTGGTGTAAATGGTACGCCGGCGATTGTTTTGGCAGATGGCCAGGTCATTCCGGGCTATCAGCCTGCTGCGCAGGTTGGCAAGCTGGCACTCAGTGTTAAATAATCCTGCATCGTCACGGTAAGCCTTTGACGATCATGGCGGGGCGGTTCAGTGGCCCGGCTATTAATAGAGAACCGTGGCAATCCACGGTTGTTTTCCACGGCCGACCTTGAGTCGGCCGTTTTATGGGGAGTTCAGCGTGAATCCGGTCAAAGTAGGTATCTGTGGGCTCGGGACCGTCGGTGGCGGCACCTTCAACGTACTAAAGCGTAACGCCGAGGAGATTGCCCGCCGTGCCGGGCGTGGTATCCAGGTTGCGCAAATTGCCATGCGTACGCCAAACCCTCAGTGCGACATTACCGGTACCCCCATTACCAACGATGTATTCGCTGTTGCGACCAACCCTGAGATCGACATCGTTATCGAGCTGATTGGTGGTTACACCATCGCTCGCGAACTCGTACTCCTGGCCATCGAAAACGGCAAGCACGTGGTTACTGCCAACAAGGCGCTGATTGCGGTTCACGGCAACGAAATTTTTGCCCGGGCACAAGAGAAGGGCGTGATCGTTGCGTTCGAAGCGGCAGTTGCTGGCGGGATTCCGGTGATCAAGGCCATCCGTGAAGGCCTGTCGGCCAACCGCATCAACTGGGTTGCGGGCATCATCAACGGTACGGGCAACTTTATCCTCACCGAGATGCGTGAGAAGGGCCGCACCTTTGAAGACGTGCTGACTGAAGCCCAGGCCCTGGGTTACGCCGAAGCCGATCCGACGTTTGACGTCGAAGGCATCGACGCCGCACACAAATTGACGATTCTGGCTTCGATTGCGTTCGGCATCCCGCTGCAATTCGACAAGGCCTACACCGAAGGCATCACCAAGCTGACCACGGCTGACGTGAATTACGCCGAGGCGCTGGGCTATCGCATCAAGCACCTGGGTGTGGCACGCAGTACTGCCAGCGGTATCGAGTTGCGGGTGCACCCGACACTGATCCCGGCTGACCGTTTGCTTGCCAACGTCAACGGTGTAATGAACGCAGTCATGGTCAATGGTGACGCAGCAGGCTCAACCCTGTTCTACGGCGCCGGCGCCGGCATGGAGCCAACCGCTTCGTCGGTGGTGGCAGACTTGGTGGACGTGGTGCGTGCGATGACCTCCGATCCCGAGAATCGCGTCCCGCACCTGGCCTTCCAGCCGGATTCGCTGTCCGATCACCCGATTCTGCCAATCGAAGCCTGCGAAAGCGCTTATTACCTGCGCATCCAGGCCAAGGACCATCCGGGCGTACTGGCCCAGGTGGCCAGCATCTTGTCGGAGCGCGGGATCAACATCGAATCGATCATGCAGAAAGAAGTTGAAGAACATGACGGTCTGGTGCCGATGATTCTGCTGACCCACCGTGTGCTCGAGCAGCACATGAACGATGCGATCGCAGCGCTTGAAGCACTGCAGGGCGTTGTGGGTCCGGTGGTTCGCATCCGCGTTGAGCATCTTATTTAATTAAGCAGCGGCAAGCGCCAGGCTGCAGGCTGCAAGTCAAGCCAATGCGCTTTTACTTGCAGCTTGTCGCCAGACAGCTTGCCGCTCAAACCGAAGGTTTGAAACCATGCGCTATATCAGCACCCGTGGCCAGGCACCGGCCCTGAACTTTGAAGATGTCCTGCTGGCCGGTCTGGCCAGCGACGGCGGTTTGTACGTACCGGAAAACCTGCCGCGCTTTACCCAGGAAGAAATCGCTTCCTGGGCCGGCCTGCCGTATCACGAACTGGCTTTTCGGGTCATGCGCCCGTTTGTCACCGGCAGCATTCCTGACGCCGATTTCAAAAAGATTCTCGAAGAGACCTACGGCGCGTTTTCCCACGCAGCTGTAGCACCACTGCGCCAGCTCAATGGCAACGAGTGGGTCCTGGAGCTGTTCCATGGTCCTACGCTGGCGTTCAAGGACTTTGCCCTGCAACTGCTCGGACGCTTGCTCGACTATGTGCTGGAAAAACGTGGCGAGCGCGTGGTTATTGTCGGCGCTACTTCCGGAGACACCGGGTCTGCGGCCATTGAAGGCTGCAAGCACTGCGAAAACGTCGACATCTTTATCCTGCACCCCAACAACCGGGTGTCCGAGGTACAGCGTCGCCAGATGACCACGCTGTTCGGCGACAACATCCACAACATCGCCATCGAAGGCAACTTCGATGACTGCCAGGAGATGGTCAAGGCCAGCTTTGCCGATCAGGACTTCCTCAAGGGCACACGCCTGGTGGCAGTGAACTCGATCAACTGGGCGCGGATCATGGCCCAGATCGTTTACTACTTCCACGCAGCCCTGCAACTGGGCGGCCCGCACCGCTCGGTTTCGTTCTCGGTGCCTACCGGTAACTTCGGCGATATTTTTGCCGGCTACCTGGCGCGCAACATGGGTTTGCCGATCAATCAGTTGATCGTTGCCACCAACCGTAACGACATTCTGCACCGCTTCATGAGCGGCAATCAGTACGCCAAGGACACCCTGCACGCGACCCTGTCGCCGTCGATGGACATCATGGTGTCCTCCAACTTCGAACGCCTGCTGTTCGATCTGCACGGCCGTAATGGCGCGGCGGTTGCGGGTCTGATGGAAGCCTTCAAGCAAACCGGCAACTTCAGCGTTGAAGATGATCGCTGGACCGAAGCGCGTCGTTTGTTCGATTCGCTGGCAGTCGATGATGAGCAAACCTGCGAAACCATCGCCCAGGTGTTTGCCGAAACTGGCGAAGTGCTGGACCCGCATACCGCTATCGGGGTCAAGGCCGCCCGTGAGTGCCGTCGCAGCCTGGATATTCCGATGGTTATTCTGGGCACTGCGCATCCGGTCAAGTTTCCTGATGCGGTAGAAAAGGCCGGTGTCGGGAAGGCGCTTGAGCTACCAGCGCATCTTGCTGATCTGTTTGCGCGGGAAGAGCGCTACACCGTTCTGGCCAATGACTTGAAAGCCGTACAAGCTTTTGTCAGCCAGCATGGCAATCGCGGCAAGCCACTCTAAGTCTTGCGTATGTTGAAGCCCGTCATTTGACGGGCTTTTTTATTTGTGGCCGATAACGTGCTGCCGGCCCGGTCTGCCACCAAGAAGTTTCCTGTCGGTATTTAGGAATCATCCGATGTTTATTGCTGGCCATCCGCTCTAGAGTCGACTCCCCTGCGCCAAGTACGCGTTATGCTCCAAAGGCCCATGATGCGCTCCCTGAAAGTTTTGATTGTTGACGACAACCCTTTCCAGCTGATGTCGTTGCATCAGATGTTGAATGCCTATCACATATTCGATGTCCTGGCGGCTGACAACCTAGAGTCTGCCCGGGGCTCTCTGGCCAGGCGCGGGGCTATCGATGTGGCCATTTGTGATTTGTATCTGGAAGCCACCGACGCACTGCAGCTGATCCATGAAATGTCCGCCAAACCTGAGGCGCCGGCACTGATTTTTGTCGGCGGGGCCGAGTCCCATGTCCTGGAAAGTGCGGTAAGCACAGCCCGCAAGGATGGTCTCAGGGTGTTGGGATATTTGCCCAAGCCGGTGACTGTAACCGGCTTGGGGCTTTTGCTGGACTCCTATCAGCAGAGCCGCGCAGTGGCTGGGGCTTGATAGTGCGAATTGATTGCATATGCCGGGGAACCTTTCCCGCAGGCGCTATGTCAGATTCAGCATCAACAGGATCAAGCTTATTGCTCCGATGCTTGTAGCCTGTTGAGTGGGTCTTCATGACCTTGTTAAATCCCGGGTTGTCTCCCCACTGCCCGGGATTTTTTTTGTGCTTTTTTTGTCATTGCCCCTGGCCGTCCCGGGGTTCTGGCAGTCGCCGGTGTGGCCGGCCCCGGGGCATATCCCCGCCGGGGCGTGCAGTCCCTCATGGCCGATCAGCCAGTATGGCGTTGACTCTGCGAATGACTTCGCGCCCTTCAGGGGTATTGGTACAGCCGATGTAAATGGGCTGGTAGGCGGGGGCACCGAGGATGCGGTAGAAAATCAGCGACTCAGGATTGAGCCCTTGTTGTCTTGCCTTGGATTGAATCTCCGGCCAATAGCCCAGCAGTGCCTGAACCCGGCCGGCACTCTGCATGTGCAGCAAACTGCCCAGCGGATCGTTGCCGTAGTGGATGAAGAGCTGGTGTTTGCGGCCCTGTGACACTTGAGCATCAATCCATGGTCCGTAGCTGCGCTTGGCGATGACGCCGAGCTTCAAGGTTTGAGCGTCGAGCATGGCCGTCAGGTCTACCGCCTTGTCGCGGACAAAGGGCTCAATCAGTTTTTGATCTTCGCGTCGAATCACCAGGCCATTGCCATGCAAGCCGATGACCGGGCTGGAATAGACAATTGAGTGGGCGCGCCTGGGGTTCCATACCAGTGCCGGGTCGCAGGCCAGCGAAGCTTCTTCGAGCATCCGAATGGCCCGGGCCCGATTGACCGGCAAGATGACGTGCTGATATTGCGGCATGCCTGTCATCAATGCGGGCATCAGCTGGTCAATCAGCCCCTGACCTTTTTGCGGGCCATCGCGCACCGTCAATGGCGGCAGATCGCGCATCAACCAGATGAGCTTTGGTGCCGCCAGAGTCTCTGGGGGCCAGGCAAGCAATGCCAGCGTGACCAGACCTGCGCAAATGCCGCGCCACTTTGAGTGCCGGGTCATGGTGCTGATCTTTTCCCGTAGCAACTAACAATCACCGGTCAAATGGCACCTGCCAGCTTGAGCTCAGCGATGGCTGCAGCGTCGT
This sequence comes from Pseudomonas sp. PAMC 29040, assembly GCF_003994535.1. Classification (NCBI taxonomy): domain Bacteria; kingdom Pseudomonadati; phylum Pseudomonadota; class Gammaproteobacteria; order Pseudomonadales; family Pseudomonadaceae; genus Pseudomonas; species Pseudomonas sp. PAMC 29040. The sequence goes on along the minus strand of NZ_RZAA01000004.1, from coordinate 228,837 downwards.
AGCCCAAACCGCTCAGCACTTCATGATTGTGTGCACCCAGCTCCGGGCCCACCCAGTCGGCGGAACCCGGGGTCTCGGATAGCCGCGGTACGATCCCCGGCATCTTGAAGTCTTTACCGTCAGGCAGTTTGGCTTGCAGAAACATTTCACGGGCCAGAAATTGCGGGTCGGTGAACATGTCTTCTGCCGAAAAAATGCGACTGGCCGGGACCTGGGCAGAGCTCAGTTGCTCGAGCACGGTCTGCAGCGGCAATGAGGCCACCCAGCGATCAATCACGCCGTACAGCTCGTCACGGCGGGCGTCGCGTCCGTCGTTGCCGGCAAGTTCAGGGTCATTGGCCAGGTCATCTCGGCCGATGATGAGCATGAACCGTTTGAAGATGGCATCGCCGTTGGCGCCAATTTGTACGTGCTTGCCGTCCTGGCTGGTGTGGATCGAGGAGGGGGTAATGCCGGGCATGATATTGCCGGTGCGCTCGCGAATAAAACCGAACACATCGAACTCGGGCACCATGCTTTCCATCATTGCGAAAATCGCCTCGTACAGTGCGACGTCAACCACTTGCCCCTGGCCGCCGTTAACCTCGCGATGACGCAACGCCATCAGGGCGCCAATCACACCCCACAGCGCGGCAATCGAGTCACCAATGGAAATGCCGGTACGTACCGGAGGGCGATCCTCAAAGCCGGTGATATACCGCAGCCCGCCCATGGATTCACCGACGGCACCAAACCCCGGCTGGTCTTTCATCGGCCCTGTCTGGCCAAAGCCCGAGAGGCGCACCATCACCAGCTTCGGGTTCAGGGCATGCAGTACATCCCAGCCCAGGCCGAGTTTTTCCAGAACCCCGGGGCGGAAGTTCTCGATCAGGATATCGGCGTCTGCCAGCAATGCCTTGAGCACGTTGAGGCCGTCAGGATGCTTGAGGTTCAAGGTCAGGGATTTTTTGTTGCGGGCCTGGACGAACCACCACAACGAGGTACCTTCGTACAGCTTGCGCCATTTGCGCAGCGGATCACCGCCGTCGGGGGATTCAACCTTGATCACCTGGGCGCCAAATTCGGCGCAGATGCGCGACGCAAAAGGCCCCGCTATCAGGGTACCCAGTTCGACGACTTTGAGGCCTGAAAGGGGTTTGGTGGCGAGTGGCATGGGTAGTCCTTGTCCAGGGCGAGCGAGTAGAGCCTTTTAACATAGGTGGCAGCACCTGTCTTATCTGTGCGTTTAGCCCTCTTGCACAAGCGTGCCCTTACAGTTGAATTGAGCGCAGGCGGGGGTGTATCGGTTAGACTTGGCGCCTTTCTCCGTATCAAGAAGCCCGTTCATGGCCCAGCCGTCCACGACTTACAAGTTTGAACTGAATCTCACCGATCTCGATCGCGGGGTGTATGAAAGCGTCAAGCAGACCATCGCCCGTCACCCGTCTGAAACTGAAGAGCGCATGACCGTGCGTCTTCTGGCGTATGCCTTCTGGTACAACGAGCAGCTGGCTTTTGGTCGTGGTCTTTCGGATGTCGACGAGCCGGCACTGTGGGAAAAAAGCCTGGACGACCGCGTTCTGCACTGGATCGAAGTCGGCCAGCCCGATGCCGATCGTCTGACCTGGTGTTCGCGCCGTACTGAACGCACCAGTCTGCTGGCCTATGGCAGCCTGCGCGTTTGGGAAGGCAAAGTGATCCCGGCCATCAAGAACCTGAAGAACGTCAATATCGCGGCCGTTCCGCAAGAGATTCTTGAAGTCCTGGCCAAAGACATGCCGCGCGTTATCAAGTGGGACGTGATGATCAGCGAAGGCACGATTTTCGTGACCGACGATCGCGGCCAGCACGAAGTCCAGTTGCAGTGGCTGCAGGGCGATCGCGGTTAACAGAGCACATGAAAACTGCTGCGCTCGACAATACTGCGTTAAAGGCAGGCCCGGACTGCTCATTTACACCCCGTAAACTGCGCGTCCTCGCCTGCTTTTGCCTTGTCTTGCCTTCGCTCGCGACGTTTTCAAGCGACCTGTACAAGTACATTTTTCAATAAGAGCCTCCATCCAGCTTATGCGCATCGAACCTCGTCCACTGCCCGAAATCCTGCCTTTTCTGGGCGAAATGCCGACATTGCTGACGCGTCTTTACGCCGCCCGTGGCGTGCAGTCGCAAGCGGAACTGGACAAGAGCCTGGCGCGGCTGATTCCGTATCAGCAGCTCAAGGGCATCGATGCCGCCGTGGATTTGCTGGTGGTGGCCCTTGAACAGCGCCAGCGCATCCTGATAGTCGGAGACTTTGACGCCGACGGCGCCACGGCCAGTACCGTCGGCATGCTCGGTTTGCGTCTGCTGGGCGCGGCCCATGTCGATTACCTGGTGCCTAACCGTTTCGAATATGGCTACGGCCTGACCCCGGAAATCGTCAAAGTTGCATTGACCCGCACGCCACAGTTGCTGATCACCGTCGACAACGGCATTTCCAGTATCGAGGGTGTGGCAGCGGCGAAAGAGGCCGGGTTGAGCGTTCTGGTCACCGACCACCACTTGCCGGGCAACGAGCTGCCGGCGGCTGATGCCATCGTCAATCCCAACCAGCCGGGCTGCGAGTTTCCGAGCAAGGCACTGGCGGGTGTCGGGGTGATCTTCTATGTGCTGATCGCTTTGCGTGCTCGCCTTAACACTCTGGGCTGGTATCAAAACAGCAAGGCGCCAAACATTGCCGAGCTGCTGGACCTGGTGGCCCTGGGCAGCGTGGCGGACGTGGTGCCGCTGGACGCCAACAACCGGATTCTGGTGCATCAGGGGCTCGAACGCATTCGGGCCGGGCGTGCGCGGCCGGGGCTCAAGGCCATTCTTGAAGTGGCCAAGCGTGACCACTCGCGTATTACCTCCACCGATCTTGGATTTATTCTTGGGCCGCGCCTGAATGCCGCCGGTCGTCTGGACGACATGAGCCTGGGTATCGAATGCCTGCTAACCGACGACGCCAATGCCGCGCGGGAAATGGCCGCGCAGCTCGACGAAATGAACCAGGATCGCAAGTCCATTGAGCAAGGCATGCAGCGTGAAGCGCTGGCCCAACTCAAGGAGCTGCCGGTTGAAAGCATGCCGTTTGGTTTGTGCCTGTTCGATCCGGAGTGGCACCAGGGGGTGATCGGGATTCTGGCTTCGCGCCTCAAGGAGCGTTACTTCCGCCCGACGTTCGCGTTTGCCGATGCGGGTGACGGCATGCTCAAGGGCTCCGGTCGTTCGGTGGCGGGCTTTCATATTCGCGATGCGCTCAGCGTGGTGGCTGCCCAGCACCCGGACTTGATCAGTAAATACGGCGGCCACGCCATGGCCGCAGGCCTGACCCTGCCCGAGGCGAACTTCGCGGTGTTTTCCCGTGCGTTCGATGCCGAAGTGCGGCGTCAACTGCGTGAAGAAGACCTGACGGGGCGATTGATGTCGGACGGCAGTCTGGCGGTAGAAGAGTTCCATCTGGAACTGGCGCGGGCCCTGCGCAATGCCGGGCCATGGGGGCAGCACTTCCCCGAGCCGCTGTTTCATGGGGTGTTTCAGTTGGTGGAGCAGCGAATTGTCGGGGAGCGCCACTTGAAAGTGGTGCTCAAAACCGAGTGCGGCAGCGTCAAGCTGGACGGCATTGCCTTCGGAGTTGACCGCGAAGTGTGGCCGAATCCGACCATTCGCTGGGTTGAACTGGCCTATAAACTCGACCTCAACGAATTTCGCGGCAACGAAACCGTACAACTGATGATTGCCCACATCGAACCGCGTTAACCCCGGCGCTCAACCCTTGCGGGAGCTGGCAAGCCAGCTCCCGCAATCTGTACAAAAGATGAACCCCACCTCTTGCAGGGTTGTCGACTAGGCTCTAGGTACGCTTGTTCCCTGGAGCCTGCCCACTGTCATTAGAGGTGACCCATGAGTCTGCTGCTAGAGCCCTATACCCTGCGTCAACTGACCCTTCTCAACCGCATTGCGGTCTCGCCAATGTGTCAATACTCCAGCGTTGACGGGCTGGCCAATGACTGGCATCTGGTGCATCTGGGTAGCCGTGCTGTTGGCGGCGCCGGTCTGGTTTTTACTGAAGCTGTGGCGGTAACCCCTGACGGGCGTATCACCGCGCAGGACCTTGGCTTGTGGAACGACGAACAGATCGAGCCCCTGCAGCGCATTACCCGCTTTATCCGGGCCCAGGGTGCCGTGGCCGGTATTCAGCTGGCCCATGCCGGGCGCAAGGCCAGCACCTATCGTCCCTGGCTGGGCAAGCAGGGCAGCGTCAAAGTGGAAGAGGGCGGCTGGGTGCCGGTCGGTCCTTCGCCCATAGCCTTTGACCCGCGGCACACTGCCCCGACCCAGCTCGACGAAGCCCAGATCAACGACCTGATTCAAGCCTTTGTCGATGCCGCCAGGCGGGCACTTGTGGCTGGTTTCTCGGTGGTTGAAATTCACGCTGCCCATGGCTACCTGCTGCATCAATTCCTGTCCCCGCTGAGCAATCAACGGCGCGACCAGTACGGTGGCTCCTTCGACAACCGTATTCGCCTGGTGCTGCAAGTCACCAAGGCCGTACGTGACATCTGGCCTGAAGAGCTGCCGCTGTTTGTCCGGGTATCGGCGACCGACTGGGTGGAAGATGGCTGGAACCCGGACGAAACCGTGGAGCTGGCGCTGCGCCTCAAAGCGCTGGGGGTCGATCTGGTGGATGTGTCTTCGGGGGGCACCGCCGCCAATGCCGAGATCCCGGTCGGGCCGGGGTATCAAACCCGTTTTGCCGAGCGTGTACGCAAAGAGGCAGGCATCGCCACCGGCACTGTAGGCATGATTACCGAGCCGGCTCAGGCAGAACATATTCTGCGTACCGGTCAGGCCGATTTGATCCTGCTGGCCCGCGAGCTATTGCGTGACCCCTACTGGCCGCTGCACGCCGACGATGATCTGGGCGGCCAGAAGGCGATTTGGCCAGCCCAGTACCAGCGTGCCACTCACCGCGACCAACCGATACACGAGTCGGATCTGCGTGACTGAGTTTCTCCCCTGCCACCCATTTACGAGAGGTGTTTAATGAATACGCGTGGATTGCTCGATCAGTTGCTCAAGTCCGGTCAACAGATGTTGCAGAATAAAACCGCGGGGCAAAGTACCCCCTCCGGCTCAGACAAAGGTGGACTGGGCGGCCTGCTGGGAGGCTCCGGCGGGTTGGGCGGGTTGCTTTCAGGTGCCGGTGGCGGTGCGCTGGCGGCAGGCGTGCTGGGGATGTTGCTGGGCAACAAGAGTGCCCGCAAATATGGCGGGCAGGCCCTGAGCTATGGCGGTCTGGCCGCGTTGGGGGTACTGGCCTACAAAGCCTACGGCAACTGGCAGGCCAACCAGGGTACGGCGCCGCAAACAGAACCGCAGACGATCGACCGGGTAGCGCCCCAGCAGGTAGAGCAACACAGCCAGGCGATTCTCAAGGCGCTGGTTGCAGCGGCCAAAGCTGATGGTCATATCGACGAGCGTGAGCGCCAGCTGATTGATGGCGAGTTCAGCAAGCTGGACGGTGACCCGGCCCTGCAGCAATGGCTGAAAACCGAAATTGACAAGCCACTGGACCCGGCTGAAGTGGCGAGTGCTGCCAGCACCCCGGAAATCGCTGCCGAAATGTACATCGCCAGCCTGCTGCTGGTGGATGAAGAGAGCTTTATGGAAAAGGCCTATCTGCAAGAACTGGCCAAGCAACTCAAGCTCGATCCGGGCCTGAAGGCTGAGCTGGAGTCCCAGGTTAAACAGGCGGCGGAGTAACCCTTTACTGCAGGAGCGGGCATTTTCAAATGCCGCACAGCTCGCGATCAAGCTCGCTCCTGCAGCTTTATGAATATTTTTGCAGATTGCTGTGAGATCAGTCTCAGCGCCCATACGAATCCTCGCGTACCCTCGGCTATACTCCCCATCATTTGAATGGCTCCCCGAGGATTGACTGTGAAGAACTGGACGTTGCGCCAACGCATTTTGGCGAGCTTTGCGGTAATCATCGCCATCATGTTGTTGATGGTCGTCGCGGCTTATTCTCGCCTGCTTTCAATCGAAAGCAGCGAAGAGACAGTCCGGGCCGACTCGATTCCCGGGGTCTATTACAGCTCGATGATTCGCAGTGCCTGGGTGGACAGTTACGTCTTGACCCTGCAACTGGTGGGCTCGTCCAACCAGCGCGACCTGAACAATGAAGACCGCAAACTGTACGCCAGCTACGAAGAACGCCTGAAGCTTGAGCTGGAGAACTATCGCGGCACCATTTTCGATAAAAACGATCGCGCCGCGTTCGATGAGTTTGAGCGGCTGCATCAGCAATACGCGCAGATTCTGGCGAACGTGCTTGAGCTGTACCAGGCCAAGCAATTCGCCCAGGCCCATACCATGGTCACCGAGCAATTGGCGCCGGCCTGGATGGCTGGACGCAAACAGCTCAACAGCGTAATTGACGCCAATCGCTCCTCGGCTTCCGAAGCCACCGAAAACATTGCTCATTCAGTCATGACCGCCAAAGTCAGCATGCTGGTCTCGCTGCTGATTGCCGTACTCGCCGCCGCCCTCTGCGGCTATCTGTTGCTACAAGCGATCATGTCGCCCATGAAACGTATTGTTTCGATTCTGGAAGTGATGCGTTCCGGTGACCTGAGTTCGCGCCTGAACCTGGAGCGTAAAGACGAGTTCGGCGCGGTAGAAACCGGCTTCAACGACATGATGACCGAGCTGACCTCTTTGGTGTCACAAGCCCAGCGCTCCTCGGTACAGGTCACCACCTCGGTCACCGAAATTGCCGCGACCTCCAAGCAGCAACAAGCCACCGCGACTGAAACTGCGGCCACCACCACGGAAATTGGCGCGACTTCCCGCGAAATCGCAGCCACTTCCCGTGATCTGGTACGCACCATGACCGAAGTCACCTCGGCTGCCGATCAGGCGTCGATCCTGGCCGGCTCCGGGCAGCAGGGTCTGGCCCGCATGGAAGAAACCATGCATCAGGTCATGGGCGCCGCCGATCTGGTCAACGCCAAACTGGCGATCCTTAACGAGAAGGCCGGCAACATTAACCAGGTGGTAGTGACCATTGTTAAAGTGGCCGACCAGACCAACCTGTTGTCTCTGAACGCTGCCATCGAAGCAGAGAAGGCCGGTGAGTATGGCCGTGGCTTCGCCGTGGTCGCCACTGAAGTCCGCCGCTTGGCCGATCAGACCGCCGTGGCCACTTACGATATCGAACAGATGGTGCGCGAGATTCAGTCAGCGGTCTCGGCTGGCGTAATGGGCATGGACAAATTTTCGGAAGAAGTCCGCCGCGGCATGTTCGAAGTGACCCAGGTGGGTGAGCAGCTATCGCAGATCATCCATCAGGTTCAAGCGTTGGCCCCGCGGGTGCTGATGGTCAATGAGGGCATGCAGGCCCAGGCCACAGGCGCGGAGCAGATCAACCTTGCACTGGTACAACTGGGGGATGCCAGCAGCCAGACCGTCGAGTCTCTGCGTCAGGCCAGCTTTGCGATCGATGAGCTCAGCCAGGTTGCCGTCGGGCTGCGCAGCGGCGTTTCGCGTTTTAAAGTCTGATGAGCGATCCTCGGGCCAAATCCAGCGGTGGGGGAGCGCCGAACAATCGCCTGTTCCTGGTGTTTCATATCGGCGATGAACGTTATGCCTTGCCGGCCACCGATGTGGTCGAAGTGCTGCCGCTTCTCCCGCTAAAACCTATTGCCCATGCCCCGGCATGGGTGGCTGGCGTGTTTACCCATCGCGGGCAGGTGGTGCCGGTGATCGATATCAGCGCCATGACGTTCGGCCAGGCCGCTGTGGCCCGCACCAGCACCCGGCTGGTGCTGGTCAACTATCGCGGGCAAGTACTGGGTTTGATGCTTGAGCAGGCCAGCGACACGTTGCGCTGCAACCCCGCGGACTTTCAGCCCTATGGCCTGGATAACCGCGATGCGCCGTATCTGGGCCCGGTGCGCAGTGACCAGCATGGGCTTGTGCAATGGATCAGTATCGATGAACTGCTGAGCCCGGCGGTTTCTGCGCTGATCTTCGCCGCGCACCCGGATGACACCGGCCCACAGGTGTACCCATGAATGCCGATCAGCGGTTTTTCGATTTTTTGAAGAAATGCATCGGTCTGGATGTGGCTTCAGTAGGTCCGGCCATCATCGAACGTGCTGTTCGTCAGCGCTGCATGGCGTTGAACATGCTTGACCATGATGATTACTGGCAGCGTTTGATCAGCTCCCAGGATGAACAGCAAGCCCTGATCGAATCGGTGATCGTGCCCGAAACCTGGTTCTTCCGTTACCCCGAATCATTTTCCACCCTGGGGCGCCTGGCCAGAAAGCGCCTGGCCGAAATCGGCAGTCGCCGGACCCTGCGTATCTTGAGCCTGCCCTGTTCAACCGGTGAAGAGCCCTATTCGATTGCAATGGCGCTGTTTGATGCCGGTTTTGCCGCGTATCAATTCAAGGTGGACGCGCTGGATGTCAGCCCGCTTTCGGTGCAGCGGGCTCAGTCTGCGCGGTACGGAAAAAACTCATTTCGCGGGCAGCAAACGGATTTTCGCGAGCGCTATTTCAGCCTTGTGGACGACGCTTATCAACTGTCGAGCAGGGTCTGCGAGCAGGTCAGTTTTCACGTCGGTAACTTGCTGGACCCGGCCCTGCTGGCCAGTTACCCACCCTATGATTTTGTATTTTGTCGCAACCTGCTGATCTATTTCGACCTTAAAACCCAGCAGCAGGCACTGGATGTGCTCAAGCAATTGACCCGTACCGATGGCGTGCTGTTTATCGGTCCGGCCGAGGGCAGCCTGCTGGGCCGGATGGGCATGCGCTCGATCGGTGCGCCGCAGTCGTTTGCTTTTTGCCATAGCCACGAGCCATTACCCGCGGCCCGCCCGGTGCTGGCCGAATTCAAGCCGCTGGTCCGTCCGCAACCGCCAGCGGCGCCACCGGTCATCCGACCATTTGCCCCGCGCCCCCAGTCCTTGGCACCGCGCCAAACGGACTCGCAGGCTGCTGAGCCCAAGGCCCTGCTTGAACAAATTGCGCTGCTGGCCAATGCCGGCAAGAGCAGCGAGGCCCGTGCTGCCTGCGAGCAATTACTGCAATTGCATGGCCCGCAGGCCCAGGGCTATTACTGGCTGGGTTTGCTCAGTGACGTCCAGGGCCAGACGGCTCAGGCCCAGGGGTTTTATCGCAAGGCGTTGTACCTGGAGCCCCAGCATGCAGAAGCCCTGGCACACCTGGCGGCCTTGCTGGCCTCACAGGGTGATGTAACAGGCGCTCAACGCTTGCAGGAGCGCGCGGCCCGTAATGAGCGATCCGTTCACAGTGAGCGTAAACAATGAGCGGTTTAACAGCCCAGAACTTGATCCACTCCGAAGCGCAGGACATTGATGACTGCTGGAACCGTATCGGCATCTTCGGCGATAAATCCTGTGCGCTGCTGGCTGAACATATCCATTGTCGTAACTGTTCGGTGTATTCGGCTGCGGCCACCCGCTTGCTGGACCGCTACTCGTTTGAGCAGGAACATGTGGCCCAATACTCCCCCCGGGAGCTTGAGCGAAAAGTGGCGACCCGCTCGCTGATGATTTTTCGTCTGGGGGATGAATGGCTGGGACTGGCGACGCGCTATCTGGATGAAGTGGCCCCGCTGCAGTCGATCCATTCACTGCCGCACCAGCGTTCACGTGCGCTGTTGGGGGTAGCCAATGTGCGCGGCGCCCTGGTGCCCTGTTTGTCCCTGGTCGAGCTACTGGGCCTGGACCCGACATTGGCGGGGCCGGCATCGCTGCGGATCATGCCGCGCATGCTGATCCTGGCCGCACAAGGCGGGGCAGTGGTATTGCCAGTGGATGAAGTGGATGGCATCCACAACATTGAAGAGTCTGTTTTGAATGGCGCGTCACTCTCGGGCGAGCAGGCCAGTGCCAAGTACACCCGTGGCGTATTGCTGTGGAAAACCCGCAGCCTGCGCTTGCTGGACGAAGAGCAATTACTGGGCGCGATCGCCCGGAGCCTGACATGACCCCCGAGCAAATGCGTGACGCCTCGTTGCTTGAGTTGTTCAGTCTTGAGGCCGAGGCCCAGACCCAGGTCCTGAATGCCGGCCTGTTGGCGCTGGAGCGTAACCCGACTCAGGCCGACCAGCTCGAAGCCTGCATGCGCGCGGCCCACTCCCTCAAGGGGGCGGCGAGAATTGTCGGCGTGGATGCCGGGGTCAGCGTTTCCCATGTCATGGAGGATTGCCTGGTCAGTGCCCAGGAAGGCCGTCTGTACCTGCAGCCCGAGCATATTGATGCCTTGTTGCAGGGCACTGACTTGTTGATGCGTATTGCCACACCAGGCAGTGCCAACGTCGGCCCGGCCGACATTGATGCCTATGTCGGGCTGATGAACCGCTTGCTTGATGGCGGCGACAGCCATGTCTCGGTGGCGCCCCCGGCGTTCGACGTGTCGCAGCTGTTGCTGCCCCCGGAGCCGGCCGTGCCTGTGGTTGAGCTGGCGCTCGAGGCTGACACCGCTCCGGAGCCTGGTCTTCGGTCCCGGCGCCGTACTGATACTGGCGAACGGGTGTTGCGGGTCACCGCCGAGCGGCTCAACAGTTTGCTCGATCTGTCCAGCAAGTCATTGGTCGAAACCCAGCGGCTCAAGCCTTATCTGGTGACGTTGCAGCGCCTCAAGCGCATGCAAAACAGCGGTCTGAAAGCATTGGACAACCTGCGCGACCAGCTCAAGGTGCTGGATCTGAGCCATGAAGCGCAAGAGGCCTTGTCTGATGCACGGCGGATACTGGCTGAGTCCCAGCATTTGCTGAGTGAACAGACTGCCGAACTCGACGAATTTGGCTGGCAGGCCGGCCAGCGCGCGCAATCGCTGTACGACACCGCGCTGGCGTGCCGCATGCGGCCATTTGCCGATGTGCTGGTCGGTCAGGAGCGCATGGTCCGTGATTTGGGGCGCGCCCTGGGCAAACAGATCCGCCTTGAAATCGATGGCGAGAAAACCCAGGTCGACCGTGATGTACTGGAAAAACTCGAAGCGCCGCTCATCCATTTGCTGCGCAATGCCGTCGATCACGGGATAGAAACGCCGGAACAGCGGCTGCTGGCTGGCAAACCTGCCGAAGGCCTGATTCGTTTGCGCATCTCCCATCAGGCGGGTTTGCTGGCGCTGCAGTTGAGTGATGACGGCGCCGGTGTTGATCTTGAGCGTTTACGCCAGACCATCGTCGAGCGCCAGTTGTCGACGGCTTCCACCGTGGCACAGCTGAGCGAAGAGGAACTGCTGGCCTTTCTCTTTCTGCCGGGCTTCAGCCTGCGCGACACCGTGACCGAAGTCTCCGGACGCGGCGTCGGGCTGGATGCGGTGCAACACATGGTGCGCCTGCTGCGGGGCGCAATCGTCCTGGAGCAGGCTTCGGGGCAGGGCAGTCGTTTCAGTCTGGAAGTGCCGCTGACCCTGTCCGTGGTACGCAGTCTGGTGGTTGAAGTGGCCGACGAAGCCTATGCCTTTCCACTGGCGCACATCGAGCGCATGCGCGACTTGATGCCCGATGAAATCGTGCAGCTCGAAGGTCGTCAGCATTTCTGGCACGAAGGGCAGCACGTGGGGCTGGTGGCTGCCAGCCAACTGTTGCAGCGCCCTCCAAGCCAGAGCGAGGATGAAACCCTCAAGGTGGTGGTCATTCGCGAGCGTGATGTGGTGTATGGCGTGGCCGTCGAGCGTTTTATCGGTGAGCGCACGCTGGTGGTTCTGCCCCTCGATCCGCGCCTGGGCAAGGTGCAGGATATTTCGGCCGGAGCCTTGCTCGACGACGGGTCTGCGGTACTGATTGTGGATGTCGAAGACATGCTGCGATCCGTGGACAAACTGCTCAGTACCGGGCGACTGGAGCGAATTGACCGGCGTAACCGCCACGCCGCGCAACTGACCCGCAAACGCATTCTGGTGGTGGATGACTCGCTGACGGTACGCGAGTTGCAGCGCAAACTGCTGATCAACCGGGGCTACGAAGTGGCCGTGGCCGTTGATGGCATGGACGGCTGGAACGCCTTGCGGGCCGAGCACTTCGATTTATTGATCACCGACATCGACATGCCGCGCATGGATGGCATCGAACTGGTCACGCTGTTACGACGTGACAACCGTTTGCAATCAATGCCGGTGATGGTGGTTTCGTATAAAGATCGGGAAGAGGACCGCCGGCGCGGACTGGATGCCGGGGCCGACTATTATCTAGCGAAAGCCAGTTTCCATGACGATGCTCTGCTTGATGCAGTGGTTGAGCTCATTGGAGGAGCTCAACCATGAAAATTGCCATCGTTAACGACATGCCCATGGCAGTTGAAGCCTTGCGCCGGGCGCTGGCTTACGAGCCTGCCCATCAAGTGCTCTGGGTGGCCGCCAACGGCCTGGAAGCCGTGCAACGCTGTGCCGAGAACACCCCGGACCTGATCCTGATGGACCTGATCATGCCGGTGATGGACGGCGTCGAGGCTACGCGGCGGATCATGGCTGAAACCCCGTGCGCCATCGTCATAGTGACGGTTGACCGTGAACAGAATGTCCATCGCGTGTTCGAGGCCATGGGTTTTGGCGCGATGGATGTAGTGGACACTCCCGTGCTGGGAGGAAGTAACCCCAGGGAAGCGGCCGCGCCCTTGCTGCGCAAGATCCTCAATATTGGCTGGTTGATCGGGCAAAGTGAAAAAAGCGTCACTCCGGTTTCTGCCCAGCCCCGGATCTCGGGTTTTCGGGGCGGGCTGGTGGCTATCGGTTCGTCGGCAGGCGGCCCGGCCGCCCTCGAAAGCCTGCTCAAGGGGCTACCGAGGAACTTTGCGGCGGCCATTGTGCTGGTCCAGCATGTTGATCAAGTCTTTGCGGCCGGGATGGCCGAGTGGTTGAGCAGCTCGTGCGGTCTGGACGTGCGTCTGGCGCGACACGGTGAGACGCCACAGGCGGGGACGGCTCTGCTGGCCGGGACCAACCACCACATCCGGTTGTTGAAGAACGGCACCCTGGCCTATACCGCCGAGCCGGTAAACGAGATTTATCGACCCTCGATCGATGTATTTTTTGAAAGTGTTGCCAGGCACTGGCATGGTGATGCGGTGGGTGTTTTGTTGACCGGCATGGGGCGTGACGGGGCTCAAGGGCTCAAACTCATGCGCCAGCAAGGTTTTCTCACCATCGCCCAGGATCAACTGAGCAGTTCGGTGTATGGCATGCCCAAAGCGGCAGCCGCCATCGATGCCGCGGTTGAAATTCGCCCCTTGGACATGATTGCGCCACGCTTGCTGGAGATATTTGCCAAATGACTGGTAAAACCCCGCTGGACTGGCTTGAAGGTGGTAATTCAGGTGAACGCGCATGAGTGACTTGCAGTTGGACGACGTTAAAACTGACGAAAACTCGGCCATGGTGTTGCTGGTAGACGATCAGGCGATGATCGGCGAAGCCGTACGTCGCGGGCTGGCGCTGGAGCAGAACATAGATTTCCATTTCTGTGCCGATCCCCATCAGGCCATTGCCCAGGCGATCCGCATCAAGCCGACGGTGATCCTGCAGGATCTGGTCATGCCGGGGCTTGATGGCTTGACCCTGGTGCGCGAATACCGCAACCACCCGGCCACGCAGAATATCCCGATCATCGTGCTTTCCACCAAAGAAGACCCGTTGATCAAAAGTGCGGCCTTCGCGGCCGGGGCCAATGACTATCTGGTGAAACTGCCCGATAACATTGAGCTGGTGGCCCGTATTCGCTACCACTCGCGCTCTTACATGACGTTGTTGCAACGTGATGCTGCATACCGGGCGTTGCGGGTCAGTCAGCAGCAATTGCTGGATACCAATCTGGTATTGCAGCGGCTGATGAACTCCGACGGCCTGACCGGGCTGTCCAATCGCCGGCATTTCGATGAGTACCTGGAGCTGGAGTGGCGCCGCGCCTTGCGTGAGCAGACCCAGCTGTCCTTGTTGATGATCGACGTCGACTATTTCAAGTCCTATAACGATAGCTTCGGTCATCTGGATGGCGACGAAGCATTGCGCAAAGTGGCCGCGGCCATTCGCGATGCCAGTAGCCGTCCTTCCGACTTGCCGGCCCGCTATGGGGGTGAAGAGTTTGCCATTGTGTTGCCCAACACCTCCCAGGGCGGTGCCCGGCTGGTGGCGGAAAAACTGCGCCAGGCGGTGCAGGGGCTAAAAATCCCGCATATTTCACCTGCTCCCGGCAGCAGCCTGACCATCAGCATTGGCCTGGCGACCCTTACCCCGCAGCAGGGCGGCACCTGCCGTGAGCTGATTTCCGCAGCGGACAAAGGGCTGTACCTGGCCAAGAACAACGGACGTAACCAGGTAGGAATCTCGTAGTCGCTGCCGCAGGCTGCCAAGGGTTGCGTAGCAACCCGTTTCCTTGAGGCCCCCCGCGGCCTCGTCGCAGCCCGACAGCGACTACAGATGATCCAGAGCTGAATTCATCGAGCCTTAACCCCGCCAGACGGGCTGCTGATACGGGCTGTTTCCGGTATACTCCCCGGCTTTGTAAAAATCGCCTACGAGTGCCGCCAGCCATGGAAATCAACCCGATCCTTAACAGCATCAAGGACCTGTCAGAGCGCTCCGAAACTATTCGGGGGTATCTTTGACTACGATCAAAAGCATGAGCGTCTGACCGAAGTCAATCGCGAGCTTGAAGATCCGAGTGTCTGGAACAACCCTTCGTACGCCCAGGAGCTGGGGCGCGAGCGCTCCCTGCTGGCGCAGATCGTTGAAACCCTCGATGAGATGCACACAGGTCTGGCCGATGCCAAAGACTTGCTGCTGATGTCCGCCGAGGAAGAAGATCAGGCCGCTGTCGATGACGTTGCCGCAGAAGTCGAGCGTCTGCGCGAAGCCCTTGAAAAACTCGAATTCCGCCGCATGTTCAGTGGTGAGATGGACGCCAACAACGCTTACCTGGACATTCAGGCAGGCTCTGGCGGTACCGAAGCGCAAGACTGGGCCAATATCCTGTTGCGGATGTATTTGCGCTGGGCCGACAAGCGCGGCTTCGATGCCACCATCATGGAACTGTCTGCCGGTGAAGTGGCCGGGATCAAAGGCGCAACTGTACACATCAAGGGCGAATACGCATTTGGTTGGTTGCGCACCGAGATTGGCGTCCATCGTCTGGTCCGTAAAAGCCCCTACGATTCGGGCAACCGTCGTCATACCTCGTTCTCGGCCGTATTCGTATCGCCGGAAATCGACGACAACATCGAAATCGACATCAACCCGTCAGACCTGCGGATCGATACCTATCGTTCCTCCGGTGCCGGTGGTCAGCACGTAAACACCACCGACTCGGCCGTTCGTATTACCCACGTTCCGAGCAACACCGTGGTGTGCTGCCAGAACGAACGATCCCAGCATGCGAACAAAGACACCGCGATGAAAATGTTGCGGGCGCGTCTTTACGAGCAGGAAGTGCAGAAGCGTAATGCTGCCTCCCAGGCCCTGGAAGATACCAAGTCGGATATCGGCTGGGGACACCAGATCCGCTCGTACGTACTCGACGCCTCGCGGATCAAGGATTTGCGTACCAACATCGAGCGCAGCGATTGCGACAAGGTACTCGACGGCGATATCGACGAATACCTGATTGCCAGCCTGAAACAAGGGCTGTAAGTCGCGCAACAACACGTAAAGTGCGCAGCCGGTGCGATGCCTTCAAGGCGCGCCAAAGCCCGCTTCCCCCTGTCGCAAGGCGGGGGCAACGAACCTGTGATGGAATTTTTTAAGACATGAGCGACCAACAACTCGACCCGCAAGACCTGCAACAGGAAGAAAATACCCTGATCGCCCTGCGCAAGGAAAAACTTGCAGCCGAGCGCGCCAAGGGCAATGCCTTCCCGAATGACTTCCGTCGCGACAACTACTGCGCCGATCTGCAGAAGAAGTACGCCGACAAGACCAAGGAAGAGCTGGCTGAAGCCGGTATTCCGGTCAAGGTTGCCGGTCGCATCATGCTTAACCGTGGCTCGTTCATGGTGATCCAGGACATGACCGGGCGCATCCAGGTCTACGTCAACCGCAAGACCCTGCCGGAAGAAACCCTGGCCGCCGTGAAGACCTGGGACCTGGGCGACATCATTGCCGCCGAAGGCACCCTGGCCCGTTCCGGCAAAGGCGACCTGTACGTTGAAATGACCAATGTGCGCCTGCTGACCAAATCCCTGCGCCCGCTGCCGGACAAGCACCACGGTCTGACCGACACCGAGCAGCGCTACCGCCAGCGTTACGTTGACCTGATCGTCAACGAAGAAGTGCGCCACACCTTCCGTGTGCGTTCCCAGGTGATTGCGCACATTCGCAGCTTCCTGATGCAGCGCGACTTCCTTGAAGTGGAAACGCCGATGCTGCAAACCATCCCGGGTGGTGCAGCGGCCAAGCCGTTCGAGACCCATCACAACGCTCTGGACATGGACATGTTCCTGCGCATCGCGCCTGAACTGTTCCTCAAGCGTCTGGTGGTTGGCGGTTTTGAAAAAGTGTTCGAGATCAACCGCAACTTCCGTAACGAAGGTGTCTCGACTCGTCACAACCCAGAATTCACCATGCTGGAGTTCTACCAGGCTTACGCCGATTACGAAGACAACATGGACCTGACCGAAGAGCTGTTCCGTGAACTGGCTCAGCTTGTTCTCGGGACTACCGACGTGCCATACGGCGACAAGGTGTTCCACTTCGGCGAGCCGTTCGTGCGTCTGTCGGTGTTCGACTCGATTCTCAAGTACAACCCCGAGCTGACCGCCGATGACCTGAACGACATCGACAAGGCTCGCGCCATTGCCAAGAAAGCCGGGGCCAAGGTGCTGGGCTTTGAAGGTCTGGGCAAGCTGCAGGTAATGATTTTCGAAGAGCTGGTCGAGCACAAGCTGGAACAGCCGCACTTCATTACCCAGTACCCGTTCGAAGTGTCGCCGCTGGCCCGTCGTAACGACGACAACCCGAACGTGACTGACCGTTTTGAACTGTTTATCGGTGGCCGTGAAATCGCCAACGCTTACTCCGAGCTCAACGATGCAGAAGACCAGGCCGAGCGCTTCATGGCCCAGGTAGCTGACAAGGACGCGGGCGATGACGAAGCCATGCACTACGACGCCGACTTCGTACGCGCACTGGAATACGGCATGCCGCCGACTGCCGGTGAAGGTATCGGCATTGACCGTCTGGTGATGCTGTTGACCAACTCACCGTCGATTCGCGATGTCATCCTGTTCCCGCACATGCGGCCACAGGCGTAAAGCTAGAAAATAAAAAGCCGCCGACTGAGGCGGCTTTTTATTGCCTGACACCCGGTGATGCGCCGATTCTGGGAGCTGGCTTGCCAGCGATGCAGGGAACATGGTGTTTAGTTGATGTAATCGCCGGCAAACCGGCCCCACAGCCATCCAGTCTCGTCAGTGGCACCATTGTCTTCAACACAAGGAGTCTTTCGTGAACCTAGCCAGGGCTCAAGAAGGGGCGGCGCATGTCGCTACGGCGGTAGCCGAAAGTGTTCAGTATCAAGGGCGCAAGGCCAGTCGCCACGGCAGTGAGCAGCGCCGCCAGCAGATTCTCGATGCGGCCATGCGCATTGTTGTGCGTGACGGCGTGCGTGGCGTGCGGCACCGGGCGGTTGCGGCTGAAGCAGGGGTGCCGTTGTCGGCGACCACCTATTACTTCAAAGACATCGATGACCTGCTTAATGACACCTTCGCCCAATATGTCGAACGCAGCGCAGCCTTTATGGCCAAGCTGTGGCTGAGCACTGAAGGCCAACTGCGTGAACTGGTGGCCTATGGCGATGGCAGCCCGCAATCGCGCGCGCAACTGGCCGATGAAATCGCCCGCATGGCCGCCCACTATATCCAGCACCAGTTGCTTACCCGTCGCGAGCACCTCATGGCGGAACAGGCTTTCCTCCAGGCGGCGTTGCTCAACCCGCGCCTGGCGGTTCTGGTCAGGGCTCATCAACAGATTTTATGGCAGGGTACGTGCCAGATATTACAGGTGCTGGGCTCGAAACAACCGCAGCAGGACGCCAATGTCTTGACGGCGATAATCGGTCGGATGGAATATCAGGACCTGCTTAACGGTGCGCAGCCAGAGGCCGATGCTGGCCGACTCGCTACTCTCACGCGTTACATGCACTTGGTACTGGCCGCTCTATAGAAGGATGCAGGCATGAAAGCTTGGCGCGTAATGCTTATGGCACTGTCGTTTTTAATGTTGAACGGTTGTCTGGTGACCTTTAACGAGGCACCGCTGGTGGCCGAGACAGCGCCCCGGCAGTTGCTGGGAAAATGGGTCAGCAAGGATGCCTGGGGGCAGGCGCGCAACCTGTTGATCAGCGCCATCGACAAACAACACTATCAGGCAGTGGTCTACCCCGCGGGTGAGCCCAAGGCCCAGGAACGCTACAGGTTCATCGTCGCTCGTCATGGCAGCCGCTGGTACGCATCGGCCGCGCTGCCGGCAAAGCTGGGTGGCCACTACACGCTGAGCGGTTTTGAACTGACCGACAGCAATGAACTGGTGGTCTACGATCTTGATCTGGACCAGATCAAACAGGCCATTGGCCAGTCGGCGTTGAGCGGTGACGCCATCGAAACCGCCGAAGGCCCCGGCGCATTGATCAACAGCCCGTCGGCCAAGGTCTTTGCCTACCTGGATGATCCGGCCAACTCCGACGTATTCGTGGAAGCTGCCCGCTATCAACGTGTGGTCAAGTAACCCAACATTAAGCCCATTCAAGGAGCACCGGGTGGACGACTACCAGCGCACGATTCGCACATTGTCAGACCGTATCGTACTGGCGCAAACACCGATCCGCGTACTGGATGCGGTGAAGTGGGACGACAGCATCCGTCAGGGTTTCTTCAAGGCCAAGGGCAAGGAAATGCCGGCGGTCAATCGCGACTATTACCTGGGGCGGCCGCTGTCCTTTGACTCCGGGGCGGTAAAGCTGGAGTTCCAGAACATCGAGCGCGATATCACCCGCCAGCTGGGGCAATTCAACCCGGTCGGGCAGATCATGCGCCGCATGTGCAAAGAGTACCGCATGGTGGTGCGCATGCTCGAAGCCCGTGGCACTGAAGACTTCGGGCTGATTTCCCAGGAGCTGTACGGGGCTGCGTCCGACGCCTTCCATGCCGGCGACCCGACGCTGGCCGATCTGGGGCTGATGATGTCCGATTACCTGGACAACATCGACGGGCGCGGCGACCTCAAGGACGAAGCCAAGACCCTGACCGCCAAAGATGCCGTGGGCCTGCTGCAAAGTCGCTTGAACAAGGTGTTTGGCGAGGCCGAGGAAACCATCCGGGTATTCGAGTCCGACGGTATTGTTGCGGACGCTGCGGCGGGGGCGGATTACATCAAGATTCGCGCCGACGCGATGTTCAACGAGCGCGACGTGCGGGCGCTGGAGGTGCATGAGGGACTGGTGCATGTGGGCACTACGCTCAACGGGCAGAACCAGCCGATATGCACCTTCCTCGCCAAAGGCCCGCCATCCTCGACGGTGACCCAGGAAGGCCTGGCGATCTTGATGGAAATCATCACCTTTGCCTCCTACCCGAGCCGCCTGCGCAAACTGACCAATCGCACCCGCGCTATCCATATGGTGGAAGAGGGCGCCGACTTCATGCAGGTTTACGAGTTCTTCCGTGAGCAAGGCTTTGAAATGTCGCAAAGCTATGGCAATGCCAGTCGGGTTTTCCGCGGCTCGGTGCCAAATGGCCTGCCATTTACCAAAGACTTGTCCTACCTCAAGGGCTTCATCATGGTTTACAACTACATTCAGCTGGCCGTGCGTAAAGGCAAGCTGGAGCAAGTACCGTTGTTATTCTGTGGCAAGACCACCCTGGAAGACATGCGAACCCTGCGCCAACTGGTGGATGAAGGCCTGGTGGTAGCGCCCAAGTACCTGCCCGAACAGTTCCGTGACATGAACGCACTGGCGGCCTGGATGTGCTTCTCCAACTTCCTCAACCATCTGAGCCTGGACCGGATTGAAGCGGATTACTCCAACATTCTGTAACCCTTGAACAGCCGGTAGTCGCTGACCCAGGCTGCGAAGGAGTGCGAAGCAATCCGTTACTCTGAAAACCATACGCACGGACCTCATCGCAGCCTTGGGCAGCGACTACAAATGGTGACTTGTTAGATGAAAATCCTGGCTGCCCTCTGCCTGCTGTTGACCCTCAGCGGATGCAGCTCATTGCTGTTCTACCCCGAACCCGGCCAGCCGATTACGCCAACTGCCGCGGGTTTGAAATATCGTGATGTAACCCTCACCGCCGCCGATGGCACGCGCCTGCATGGCTGGTGGCTGCCCGCCAAAGCCGGGGTGCCGCTCAAGGGGACGGTGCTGCATCTGCATGGAAATGGCGGCAACCTGGCCTATCACCTGGGCGCCACTGCCTGGATGCCCGAGCAGGGTTATCAGGTGTTGATGCTCGATTATCGTGGCTACGGCCTGTCCGCGGGCGAGCCCGGTTTGCCTGCGATCTATCAGGACATCGACGCCGCTTTCGAGTGGTTGCAGCAACAACCCGAAACCCGGGATCAGCCACTGATCGTGCTGGGGCAAAGCCTGGGCGGGGCGATGGGTGTGCATTACCTGAGCCGGCACCCTGAGCAGCGGGCCCGGATCAAGGCCATGGTGCTCGATGGAGTACCGGCCAGCTATCGTGAAGTGGGGCAATTTGCCTTGAGCACTTCGTGGCTGACCTGGCCCCTGCAAGTCCCTTTGTCATGGCTGGTGCCCGACGCAGACAGCGCCGTGTATGCCATGCCGGAAATGGGCGGGGTACCGATGCTGATCTTCCACAGCATGGACGACCCGATCGTGCCGCTTTCCAATGGTCTGCGACTGTATCAAGCTGCGCCCCCGCCCAAGGTGTTGCAACTGACGCGCGGCGGCCATGTACAGACGTTTGCCGACCCGACCTGGCGTCAAGTGATGCTGCGTTACCTGGATGACCCGCAACACTTCAATGGCGTACGGCGCTTGGGCGAAATCCCCAATTACCCCGCCTCACCCGATTCGATTAATGCTGCAGAGAGCCCGCAATGAGTGAAGAACGCAACGCCATCCCCCTGATCATTACCGGTATTTGCACCATCATCGGCACCGTGGGAGCCCTGTGGTACTACGGTTACCTGCACTTTGCCAAACCAGAAGACGCACTGCTGCTCAGCGACTTCACCATGCTCAAGACTATCCCCGGGGAGGACTACAAGGTGTCCCTGACGCCGGCCAATCAGGTGGCGCAGTGCATCGATGGCATCGTCGTACTGTTCGACACCGAGCAAAAAGGTCTGACCGGGGTGCTGGTCAACAACAAGAAACAAGCGGTGCACTGTCTGGTCCAGAAGGCCCCGCAACCCTAAGAGCGAACGCAGGAACAGCCCGCGCCTGCAGGATTGCAGTTGCTCACAAAAAAGCCCCGCCTGATTGCTCAGGCGGGGCTTTTTATTGCGCGCTTACAGACTTACTTCATCGACGAGCGCGGAGCTACCGGCTGGTTGTCGTTGGAGATGGTCACTTCAACCCGGCGGTTCTGGGCACGGCCCGAGTTGCTGTTGTTGTCAGCCACCGGATATTCCTTGCCGTAGCCCTGGGCGACGATGCGCGTAGGATCTACCCCGGCACGCACCAGTGCCGCCTTGACGGCGTTGGCACGACGTTCAGACAGGTTCTGGTTGTACGAAGCCGAACCCTTGCTGTCGGTATAACCTTCAACAATCACCTTGCGGTCCGGGTTTTTGATCAGGTAGTTGGACAGTGTGGTAATGCTGTCACGGCTGTTGGGCTTGAGGCTTGCCTTGTCGAAATCAAACAGCACGTCACCGAAGGTCACCAGAGTGCCGCGTTCGGTCTGCTTGGCGTTCATGCCTTGCAGTTGCTTGATCTGCGCATCACGGGCGTCCAGCAGTGCTTGAGAACGGGCCGCTGCGGAGTTGTTCAACTGGTTTTCAGCAGTACGCAACGCGATGGTCTGCTTGGCCACTTCAACCCGCTGGTTGGTCAGGTAGGCCAGCTGGTCCACTTTGCTGTCATCCTCTTTGTCCATGTAGGCCTTTTGCGCCTTGTCCAGCCATTCGCTGGCATCCTTGGTTTCCAGCGCGGCTACCTTGGTGGCTTGCGGGTTGGCCTGCAGGGCCGAGAAATTGGTCTGGGCATTTTCCAGGTTGACGTTCGGCTGGTGGGAGCATGCAGCCAGGCCAACGCTTAGAGCCAGCAGGGCGGGGATCAGTACTTGATTACGCATAATGTTTGTCCTTTATATCGATTAGGAATGCTGTGTCTGGGCCAGAGGCAAAAAGGGGCAGCGCTTATTGAACGCTGCGCATACCTTCCTGACGCAGTTCCTGGACGGCTTTCTGAGCATCCTGTACGGCCTTCTCGGCTTTTGCGGCCTGGGCTTTGCGCTCTGCTACGCGGGCATCCCATTCCGCTTGTTCAGACAGACGACGGGCGTCTTTGTAGTTCTTGTCATGCATGGCCATCTCGGCCTGCTTGAGCTTGTCCTGTGCCGACTTCATTTCTACCGGAGCGTATTCAGTGCCACCAGCGCTTACGGCGTTGTTGACCGCTGCCTGGGTCACTGCGTACTGCTCCGACGGAGGATTGCCAGCGCAACCGGCCAGAACGAAGCTGGCACCGAGTGCCAGCGCGGCCAGTTTTAGCCCGCGCAGGCGAGGCGAGTTGGTTTTGACAGTGCGGGTCATCATGGTCTTCGACTCCATTGGGAAGCTCCTTATAAAAATCAAGTTCCATCACGACTAAGGCGTCACACGGGAGTGTTGGAACACAGGTGCAAGAGGTGATGGTTATTGGCTGTGACCCGAACGATTTTTGAATAGTTCAAATTAAATGGTGGCGCATTGCCTAAAAAATTCTGACCGTTTGGTCAGGCGTTTTTTGCAGGCTTTGGCGCGGGATCTCTTGTCAAAAGCAGTCCTCGCAACGCACTCTTGGGCAGGAGCTGGTCCCCGGAATCTGCTGGAGAAATTGCTGATGACCGATATTGATGCACGCTTGCGCGATGATGTTCACCTGCTGGGTGAACTGTTGGGAAATACCATTCGTGACCAGTACGGCGAAGCATTTCTCGCCAAGATCGAGCGTATCCGCCAAGGGGCCAAGGATGACCGGCGCGGCACCACGGGCGAGGAGCTGAGTGCCATTCTGGATGCCCTGGGTGACGATGAAGTTCTCCCCGTTGCGCGGGCGTTCAACCAGTTTCTGAACCTGGCGAACATCGCCGAGCAATACCAGCTGATTCACCGTCGCGAAGAAGGCCAGCCGCAACCGTTCGAGTCGCTGGTGCTGCCCACCTTGCTGACCCGGCTGCTGGACG
The DNA here is from genome assembly GCF_003994535.1 of Pseudomonas sp. PAMC 29040. Classification (NCBI taxonomy): domain Bacteria; kingdom Pseudomonadati; phylum Pseudomonadota; class Gammaproteobacteria; order Pseudomonadales; family Pseudomonadaceae; genus Pseudomonas; species Pseudomonas sp. PAMC 29040. The sequence goes on along the minus strand of NZ_RZAA01000004.1, from coordinate 205,442 downwards.
AAGGGCATGACCCTGACACCCTGGCGCGGCAAATCGGCCGTCTCGACATCGAGCTGGTGCTCACGGCCCATCCCACTGAAGTCACGCGCCGTACCCTGATCCAGAAGTACGATGCCATTGCCGAACAACTCGCAGCCCAGGACCATCGCGACCTGACCCAGGCCGAAAAGTCCCGGATCGAGCAGCGTCTGCAACGCTTGATAGCCGAGGCCTGGCACACCGAAGAAATCCGCCGTACCCGACCCACCCCGGTGGACGAGGCCAAGTGGGGCTTCGCGGTCATTGAGCACTCTTTGTGGCAAGCCGTACCGCATATGCTGCGCAACGCCGATCAGGCGCTGCACGCGGCCACTGGCCTGCATTTGCCTTTGGAAGCGGCGCCTGTGCGTTTTGCTTCCTGGATGGGCGGCGACCGTGACGGCAACCCCAATGTCACCGCCAGTGTGACTCGCGAAGTGCTGTTGCTGGCGCGCTGGATGGCGGCTGACCTGTACCTGCGTGATATCGACAAACTGGCCGCCGATCTGTCGATGCAGCAAGCCACTGCCGAACTGCTGGCGGTAGCCGGGGATGGCGCCGAACCGTATCGCGCGGTCCTCAAGCAGTTGCGTGAGCGGCTGCGGGCGACCCGCAACTGGGCGCATAACGCCTTGAGCAGCGCCCAGCCTGCACCGGACGGGGTGTTGCAGGACAACCGCGATCTGCTGGCACCGTTGCAACTGTGCTACCAGTCGTTGCATGCCTGCGGCATGGGGGTAATTGCCGACGGGCCGCTACTTGATTGCCTGCGTCGTGCGGTGACGTTTGGCTTGTTTCTGGTGCGCCTCGATGTACGCCAGGATGCGGCCCGCCACGCCTCGGCTATGACTGAAATCACCGATTATCTGGGCCTGGGCCGCTATGAAGACTGGGACGAAGATGCACGTCTGACCTTCCTCAACCGCGAACTGGCCAACCGTCGACCGCTGTTGCCGGGTTACTTCAAACCCGGGGCAGACACCGCCGAAGTGCTGGCCACCTGTCGCGAAGTGGCTGCAGCACCGCAGGCTTCGCTGGGCTCTTATGTAATCTCGATGGCGGGGGCTGCCTCTGACGTGCTGGCGGTGCAACTGCTGCTTAAAGAAGCTGGGCTGGAGCGCCCGATGCGCGTGGTGCCGTTGTTCGAAACCCTGGCCGACCTCGACAATGCAGGGCCGGTGATCGAACGCCTGCTGCTGTTGCCGGGGTACCGCGCACGCCTGCATGGCCCGCAGGAAGTGATGATTGGTTATTCCGATTCGGCCAAGGATGCGGGCACCACCGCAGCGGCCTGGGCGCAATATCGGGCCCAGGAAAAACTGGTCAATATCTGCCGCGAGCAAGAGGTTGAACTGTTGTTGTTCCATGGTCGCGGTGGCACCGTGGGCCGTGGCGGCGGTCCTGCCCATGCGGCGATTCTGTCGCAGCCGCCGGGCTCTGTGGCGGGGCGATTCCGCACCACCGAGCAGGGCGAAATGATTCGCTTCAAGTTCGGTTTGCCGGACATCGCCGAGCAAAATCTCAACCTCTATCTGGCCGCAGTGCTGGAAGCCACTTTACTGCCGCCGCCGTTGCCCGAGCCGGGCTGGCGGGTGCTGATGGACGAGCTGGCTGGCGATGGGGTCGAGGCTTACCGCGCAGTGGTGCGGGACAATCCGCAGTTCGTCGAATACTTCCGCCAGTCCACTCCCGAGCAGGAGCTGGGCCGCTTGCCGCTGGGCAGTCGTCCGGCCAAGCGCCGGGCAGGGGGGATTGAAAGCCTGCGTGCCATTCCGTGGATTTTTGGCTGGACCCAGACCCGTCTGATGTTGCCCGCATGGCTGGGTTGGGAGACCGCATTGAGCCGGGCGCTGGAACGGGGGGAGGGCGAACAGCTGGCACAAATGCGCGAGCAGTGGCCGTTCTTTCGGACCCGTATCGACATGCTGGAAATGGTCCTGGCCAAGGCCGATGCCGACATCGCACGGCTCTATGACGAGCGTCTGGTAGATCAGGAACTACTGCCATTGGGTGCGCATTTGCGCGACTTATTGTCGCAGGCGTGTTCGGTGGTGCTAGGTTTGACCGGTCAATCGCAATTGATGGCGCACAGCCCGGACACTCTGGAGTTCATCCGTTTGCGCAACACCTACCTGGATCCCCTTCATCTATTGCAGGCAGAACTTCTGGCCCGTTCAAGGCGCCAGCAAGCGGCCCAGGACAGCCCTCTGGAACAAGCGTTGCTGGTAACTGTGGCCGGGATTGCTGCCGGCTTGCGTAACACCGGTTAAGCCAAAAGCAAGACGGGTTGTCGTGCAACGGGCCCGGGAGCGCCGAAGATTTGCTGCGGATCCCCGGGCTCGAACGACACTTTATTGTAGGGTTGCGAGCTGCGACACCTGGCCGCAAGTGCGCGTTTGCTAGAGATTATTCCTGGTTTGGCCTGCTTGTGTGGGCCGGGCCTGCTGTGTATCTTGATCAGCCCTTGGCCGTTTTGACGGCCATAACCCGATTTTGAGATTGGCCCAAAGAGGCGAGTCTGTTGTCATTTAAATAAAAATTTGAGGAGCATATCGATGCGCGTAATTCTGCTGGGAGCTCCCGGGGCCGGTAAAGGTACTCAGGCAAAGTTCATCACTGAAAAATTTGGCATCCCGCAAATCTCCACCGGCGACATGTTGCGTGCAGCGGTAAAGGCCGGCACCGAACTGGGTCTGATCGCTAAGAGCGTGATGGACAGCGGTGGTCTGGTATCTGATGACCTGATCATCAATCTGGTTAAAGAGCGTATCAGCCAGCAAGACTGCAAAAACGGTTTCCTGTTCGACGGTTTCCCGCGCACCATTCCGCAAGCCGAAGCACTGGTTAAAAACGGCGTCGAGCTGGATCACGTGATTGAAATCGCGGTTGACGATGAAGAAATCGTTCAGCGCATTGCCGGTCGTCGTGTTCACGAAGCCTCTGGCCGGGTTTACCACACCATCTACAACCCGCCAAAGGTTGAAGGCAAGGACGACGTAACTGGCGAAGAGCTGATCCAGCGCAAGGACGACACTGAAGAAACAGTTCGTCATCGCCTGTCGGTTTACCATTCGCAAACCAAGCCGCTGGTAGCCTTCTACCAGAACCTGGCTGAGACTCAAGGCAAGCCGAAGTACAGCCACATCGAAGGTGTAGGCTCGGTTGAAGCCATCACCGGCAAGGTACTTGAAGCGCTGAGCTGATCGTCGAATTGCTCTGATACAACAGCCCGCTTGCGGGCTGTTGTTGTTTATACTGCTGCACTTTTTTCAATTCTCAATTCTGACGGGAACACCGATGAGCACCTTGCTGGCCCTGGATACCGCGACTGAAGCTTGCTCTGTTGCCCTGCTGCATGATGGCAAGGTCACGAGCCACTACGAGGTGATCCCGCGCCTGCATGCGCAAAAGTTGTTGCCGATGATTAAAGACCTGCTGGCTGAGGCCGGGGTTGAACTGTCAGCCGTCGAAGCCATTGCTTTCGGGCGCGGGCCGGGAGCCTTTACCGGGGTGCGGATTGCCATTGGCGTGGTGCAAGGTCTGGCCTTTGCCCTGGAGCGCCCGGTGTTGCCGATCTCCAACCTGGCGGTATTGGCCCAGCGTGCCCATCGCGAGCATGGCGCGACCCAGGTGGCGTCGGCCATTGATGCGCGCATGGACGAAGTGTATTGGGGTTGCTACCGCGAGCAGGCGGGTGAAATGCGTCTGGAGGGTGCTGAAGCCGTATTGCCACCGGAAGTGGCCGCCTTGCCTGCCGGTGCCGGCGGTGACTGGTTTGGCGCGGGGACCGGCTGGGGTTATGCCGAGCGTTTGAACGTCAAACCCTACGCGATGGATGCGGGCATGTTGCCCCATGCTGAAGACCTGCTGACCCTGGCCCGCTTTGCCTGGGAGCGCGGTGAAGCCATCGCCGCCGACCTGGCGCAGCCGGTGTACCTGCGTGACAAGGTAGCCACTCCAAAAGCAGAGCGTTGATCGGGACAGGCAGCACAGCCCATTCCCTGTAGGCGCTGGCTTGCCAGCGATACAGGCAACGCGGTTTATCTGGCAGGGCGGCGGGGATTTGCTTACTTGGCCCAACGTCGCTAAATTGCCTTTATCGCTACCGAGCAAGCAGCCATGCGCATAGACGGCTTTTCCTCCCGGTCCTACCCCGTCAAGCGCAAGCAGCGTAAAGATCAGGCGCTGATTGATGAGTCGGTGGAGGACAGCGAAACCACGTTTGAAAGCGCCCCCCAAACTGCTCGCACGCCACCCTCCGGTGAGCGTATCAACTCGTTCCCCGTCCGTTCTCAAGACATGATCTTCCAGCGCTCCATGAGCAAAAGTGCGGCCAGCGCCCTGGCCAGCTATTTGACGACTGCCGGCTTCGTCGATTGGGAAATAGAAGAGCAGGTGCTGGACCTGTACATTTGAGCCCATGAAAGATCTTCCTTACTACCTGGGTTGCCCGTCCTGGAGCGAAAGCGCCTGGCGCGAAGGGCTGTACCCGCAGAATGCCCGGCCAGCGGAATTTCTGGGCCTGTACGCTCAGGTCTTCAACGCTGTCGAAGGCAATACCACTTTCTATGCCCGTCCCGCGCCAGCCACTGTCGAGCGCTGGGCACAAAGCCTGCCCGGACATTTTCGCTTTACTGCCAAGTTCCCCAGGGATATCAGCCACGGCGGTGATCTGCGTGAACAAAATCATGCGGCCGAAGATTTCCTGCAGTTGTTGCGACCTCTTGGGGCGCGCGTAGCGCCACTTTGGCTACAACTCCCGGCCAGCTTCGGGCCTCAGCGTCTGGCAGAGCTGGCGAGCTTCATGGACGCTCTGGAGCGCCCGTTAGCGGTGGAAGTGCGCCACCCTGAGTTCTTCGCCAAAGGGGATAGCGAACGCTTGCTCAATCGCTTGCTCAAAGATCGCGGGGTTGAGCGTATTTGCCTGGATCCGCGGGCGCTGTTCAGCTGCACTTCGACCGATCCGGCGGTGCTCCATGCCCAGGCGAAAAAGCCCAGGGTGCCGCCCCGTCCGGCAGCCTTCACTCAATTCCCGCAAGTGCGTTTTATTGGCCGGCCGGAGCTGCAAGCCAACGACCCGTATTTAGTGCCCTGGATTGACAAAGTCGCGGGCTGGATCGAGGAAGGGCGCACGCCTTACGTGTTTCTTCATACGCCGGACAATCACCGCGCTCCGGAACTGGCGCGGCGCTTTCATCAACAGTTGAGCGAAAGGTTACCGGGGTTGCCCGCATTACCCGAGTTGCACCAACCCCAGGCGACAGAACAACTGGGACTGCTTTAAGCCGCCAGGCGCATATTGTTGATGACCAATGGTCTGGCCCAGCCAAGATCGAAGTCCATGGCCCGTTGTTGCTCGATCAGGGTCAGGGGGTCGAACGGCTCGGCAGGCTTGTCGAGCAAGTCCATTTCAAACTCGGCAATCGGCAGATGCAACGGCCGTGGTTCAGGCCCCGGGCCCGGATCAGGCAGCGGATGGCCGAAAGCCATAACCCTCGGGCGTACCCAGGTGGTTTCGAAGTCCTGTTGATGCTGCTGTGCACTCACTTGTTCTGCGGCAAAGGGTGTGGCGGGCGGTGGCAGCAAATCCGGATCGAACTCGGCAATCGGTAAAAACAACGCTTCAGGGGGCTGCAGTTCGGTGTCCTGCACCTGGCAATGTCGCTGGGTCACGATATTGCCCAGCAGGTCGCTGCCACCCCGGGGCTCAACCTGTTCCTCCACGGCCTGCGGGGTTGCTTCAATCGCAGGGAACTCCGACGTCGCGCATTGTTCGGCCAATGCCTGGGCGTAAAAGTCCTTCCACAGGTGGTTGACGCTACCCGTGATCTGCGAATTGTGCCGGCCAAAGTCGCCAATTGGGGCGATAAAGCCGATGGATGTGCAATGAATGTCTGACATAGCTCTCGGTCGACGCCCGGCTCTGGCAAAATGCCGGATATTTCATTTATCGGCAGCCTTTGCCGATCATTAAATTTTTGAGTGTGTTTTTAGATGAGTGAGCAAGCAGCAGGCTGTCGTATCAAAGTCGAAGCATTGGGCGAGGCCTATCAGGCCCTGGCCGGGCAATGGGCTGAACGTCTGGGTCTGCCTCTGGCCGAGCCCGAGGCTGAGTTCGCCTTGCAAGTGGGCGCGCAGGGGTTGCAGCTGCAACAACTGGGGCCGGACGCCCCGGGCCCGGTGCGGGTCGACTTTGTAGAGGGAGGGGCGGCCCATCGACGTTTGTTTGGTGGCGGTACGGGGCAGATGATTGCCAAGGCGGTCGGCGTACAGCAGGGCGTGCGTCCGCGGGTACTGGACGCCACGGCAGGTTTGGGCAAAGACGCGTTCGTGCTGGCGAGCCTGGGTTGTGAAATGAGCCTGATCGAACGTCAGCCGCTGATCGGAGCGCTACTTGAAGATGGCCTGGCCCGCGGCCTGGACGACTTTGAGGTGGCGCCGATCGTGTCACGCATGCACTTGCTCAAGGGCAACTCGATTGAGGTGATGCGCAACTGGGAAGGCGAGCCGCCGCAAGTCATCTACCTCGACCCTATGTTTCCGCACCGTGAGAAAACAGCCTTGGTGAAGAAGGAAATGCGCCTGTTCCGGCCATTGGTGGGTGATGACAATGATGCTCCGGCCCTGCTTGAAGCGGCGTTGGCACTGGCCAGCCACCGGGTAGTGGTCAAGCGCCCGCGCAAGGCACCGTGCATTGCCGGGCCCAAGCCGAGCCATGCGCTGGACGGCAAGTCGAGCCGTTACGATATTTATCCGAAGAAAGCGCTAAAGCCCTGACCCCGATCTTCCTGCAGGAGCGAACTTGCTCACGATCTTTCAAGCGCAAGAGATCGCGAGACAAGCTCGCGCCTACAGGGGCGGTGTGATCAGAGCGGGCGATACGCGCGCATGAAAACCCCCACCACTTCCTGCACGTGCGCCTCGGCGCCCGCATCGTCCAGCGGCTCGCCGCAGCCATAGAGCAGGCGAAAATTGGGTGAGCCCTTGAGCATGCAAAAGAAGTGCTCCGCTGCGTAGTGCGGCTGATCAATCTGCAATTCACCGGTGCGGTGGATTTTTCCCAGCAGACGCTCCATCTCCAGCACCACTCGCTCCGGCCCCGCCTCAAAGAAAATTTGCGACAACTTAGGGTCCTGGCTGCCTTGGGTCATCATCAGCCGATGCAGGTTGAGTGACTCCTGGCTGTTTATCAGGCTGTGGAAACCCCGGGCAATGTTCAGCAGCACCGCCTCGACCGGTGCGCCGCCAGGCAATTCAAAAAACAATTCCGGCAACTGATCTGTGCACTTGGCCATGATCGCCGAAGAAAAGAGCGTCTCTTTGTCGGTGAAATGGCTGTAGACGGTGAGTTTTGACACGCCCGCCAGGCCTGCGACCGCGTCCATGCTGGTGCTGGCATAGCCCTTGGTCAGAAACAGGGTTTTCGCCGCGTCAAGGATCGCCTGGCGTTTTGCCATGTCCTTGGGACGCCCGAGCGCATTGGGGGGTAAAGGATTGTCAGACATTCTCGTTTATTACTGGACTGGTGAGTTTGGTATTAATAACATGCCGCCCAGTATAAATATTCCAAGCCCTATTAGCGAAAGGTCATCTCCATGTTGCGCCATGCCTTGCCCCGCGCTGTGCCTGTGTGTCTGGTGTTTTTGTTATCCGCGTGCGGCCATGAAGAGCCTGCTCAAATCAGCATCAGCCCGGCAATGGTGGAGCAGCCACAGCCTTCTGCGCTGGCGAGCCAAAGCTATCCGGGTGAAGTCCGGGCCCGGTTCGATCCGCAACTGGCGTTCCGCATTGGTGGCAAAGTGACCCGGCGGCTGGTGGATGAAGGTGAGCGGGTCAAGGCCAATCAGCCGCTGGCTGAGCTGGACCCGCAAGATGTGCGCCTGCAACTGGAGGCGACCCGGGCCCAGGTTGCAGCGGGGCAGGCCAACCTGAATCTGGTGCGAGCGGAACGTGACCGCTACAAAACCCTGCTCGACCGGCAGATGGTCAGCCGTTCGCAGTTCGACAATGCCGAAAACCTCTATCGCTCGGGTGAAGCCCGGCTCCAGCAGCTCAAGGCCGAGCAGGACGTGGCCAGCAATCAGGCCAGCTACGCCGTGTTGCGCGCGCCCCAGGACGGGGTAATCGCCCAGCGCCAGGTTGAGGTCGGCCAGGTCGTGGCCGCAGGGCAAACGGTGTTTACCCTGGCTGCCGACGGCGAGCGTGAAGTGCTGATCAGCTTGCCGGAGCAAGCCTTCGGCCGCTTCAAGATTGGCCTGCCGGTTTCGGTTGAACTGTGGTCGCAGCCCGATCAACGCTTCAGCGGGCGCATTCGCGAACTGTCGCCTGCGGCTGATCCCCGGTCGCGGACCTTTGCCGCCCGTATCGCCTTCACTTCCGGCAAGGTGCCGGCCGAGCTGGGGCAAAGTGCCCGGGTCTTTATTCAAAGCGAAGGCGTGAGCCCGTTGTCGGTGCCGCTGTCGGCATTGAGCGCTGAAAATGGCGCGACCTATGTCTGGCGTGTCGGCCCGGGCAACAAGCTGGAGCAGGTCCCCGTGCGTACCGGGCCCTTTGGCGAGAAAAACGTGCCGGTGCTTGAAGGTCTCAAGGCTGACGACTGGATTGTCTCGGCCGGGGTGCACGTGTTGCATCCTGGGCAGCAAGTGCGGCCGGTTGATCGCTCCAACCGAACGATCAATGTTGCGGTGAAGGAGTAATCCCGATGGGTTTCAACCTTTCCGCCTGGGCGTTGCGCAATCGTCAAATCGTACTGTTTCTGATGTTGTTACTCGCTATCGTTGGTGGGCTTTCCTACACCAAGTTAGGGCAAAGTGAAGACCCGCCGTTCACCTTCAAGGCCATGGTGATTCGCACGTTGTGGCCGGGTGCCAGCGCCGAGGAAGTCTCGCGCCAGGTGACCGAGCGCATCGAAAAGAAGCTGATGGAAACCGGCGATTACGAGCGGATTGTTTCGTTCTCGCGACCTGGCGAGTCACAAGTGACCTTCATGGCCCGTGACTCAATGCCTTCGGCGCGGATTCCGGAGCTGTGGTATCAGGTCCGAAAAAAAATCAGCGACATTCGCCAGAACCTGCCGCCGGATATTCAGGGACCATTTTTCAACGATGAGTTCGGCACTACTTTCGGCAATATCTACAGCCTGAGTGGCGAAGGCTTCGACTACGGGGTGCTTAAAGACTACGCCGACCGCATCCAGATCCAGCTGCAACGGGTCAAGGATGTGGGCAAGGTCGAGCTGCTGGGGCTGCAGGACGAGAAAATCTGGATCGAACTCTCCAACCTCAAGCTCGCCACTCTGGGCCTGCCGCTGGCGACTGTGCAACAAGCCCTCAAGGAGCAGAACGCAGTCTCTACCGCCGGTTTTTTCGAGACCCCGACCGAGCGTGTTCAATTGCGCGTGAGCGGCAATTTCAAAACCGTTGAACAGATCGAGGGGTTCCCGATCCGGGTGGGGGAGCGCACCTTGCGGATCAGTGATGTGGCGGACGTACATCGCGGCTTTAATGATCCTCCGGCACCGCGCATGCGCTTCATGGGGCAGGATGCCATTGGCCTGGCCGTGGCGATGAAAGACGGCGGCGATATTCTGGTACTGGGCAAGGCGCTGGAAACAGAGTTCGAACGACTCCAGAAAAACCTCCCCGCCGGGATGCAACTGAGCAAGGTGTCGGATCAACCGGCGGCGGTGAAAAGCAGCGTCGGTGAATTCGTCCAGGTGCTGGTGGAAGCACTGGCAATCGTGTTGCTGGTGAGCTTCTTCTCGCTTGGGGTGCGCACCGGCCTGGTGGTGGCGCTGACGATCCCGCTGGTGTTGGCGATGACATTTGCCGCCATGTACTACCTGGGCATAGGCCTGCACAAAATCTCCCTGGGTGCGCTGGTGCTGGCGCTGGGGCTGTTGGTGGATGACGCGATCATCGCTGTGGAAATGATGGCGATCAAAATGGAGCAGGGCTACGACCGGCTCAAGGCGGCGAGTTTTGCCTGGACCAGCACCGCGTTCCCGATGTTGACCGGCACCCTGATTACGGCAGCGGGTTTTCTGCCGATTGCCATGGCGCAGTCGAGCACCGGTGAGTACACCCGCTCGATCTTCCAGGTGGTGACCATTGCGCTGCTGGCATCCTGGATTGCCGCGGTGGTGTTCGTGCCGTATCTGGGGGCATTGCTGCTGCCGGATCTGGCGAAGATCCATGGGGCCAAACATGGCAGCGCGACGCCCGACCCCTACGGCACCCCGTTTTATCAACGGGTACGACGGCTGGTGGAGTGGTGTGTGCGTCGGCGCAAGACCGTGATTGTACTGACGGTGCTGTTGTTTTTAGGGTCGGTGGTGCTGTTCCGGTTCGTTCCGCAGCAGTTTTTTCCGGCTTCGAGCCGCCTGGAATTGATGGTCGATTTGAAACAGGCAGAAGGTGTCTCGCTGAGCAACACCAACGAGCAAGTCAAACATCTGGAAAGCTTGCTCAAGGATCACCCCGGGATTGCCAACTATGTGGCTTACGTGGGGACCGGTTCGCCACGTTTTTACTTGCCACTGGATCAACAGTTGCCGGCGGCCAGCTTCGCCCAGTTCGTGGTGCTGGCCAAGAGCATCGAGGAGCGTGAAACCCTGCGCACCTGGTTGATCGAGACCCTTGATCAACAGTTTCCGGGGGTTCGCTCGCGGGTTACCCGCCTTGAAACAGGCCCGCCGGTTGGATACCCGGTGCAGCTTCGGGTGACTGGCGAGCATATAGAAGAGGTACGGGCCCTGGCGCGCAAGGTAGCGGCCAGGGTTCGGGAGAATCCCCACGTGGTCAATGTTCACCTGGACTGGGAGGAACCGAGCAAAGTGGTGTACCTCAATGTCGACCAGGACCGGGCGCGGGCTTTGGGCGTAAGTACAGCGAACCTGTCGCACTTCCTGCAGAGCACCTTGCTGGGCTCCTCCGTCAGCCAGTACCGGGAAGACAACGAGTTGATCGAAATCCTGTTGCGCGGCACCTCCCATGAGCGCACCGAACTGTCGTTGCTGCCGAGCCTGGCGGTACCGACCGACAATGGTCAGAGTGTCGCCCTGTCGCAAATCGCGACCCTGGAATATGGCTTTGAAGAAGGCATTATCTGGCACCGCAACCGCCTGCCGACCGTGACCGTGCGCGCCGATATTTATGGCAAGGAGCAACCGGCCACGCTGGTGCAGCAGATTCTGCCGACATTGCAGGATGTGCGGGCAGAGCTGCCGGATGGTTACCTGCTGGAAGTGGGCGGCACGGTTGAAGACTCCAGCCGTGGGCAGGACTCGGTGAAAGCCGGTGTACCGTTGTTTATCGTGGTGGTGCTGACCCTGTTGATGGTGCAGCTGCGCAGCTTCTCGCGCATGGTGATGGTGTTTTTGACCGCGCCGCTGGGGTTGATCGGGGTGACCCTGTTCTTGCTGGTGTTCGGCAAACCTTTCGGCTTTGTTGCGATGCTGGGCACCATTGCCCTGTCCGGGATGATCATGCGCAATTCGGTGATCCTGGTGGACCAGATCGAACAGGACAAAGCCGCAGGGATGGACCCCTGGCAGGCGATTATCGAAGCGACGGTACGCCGGTTCCGGCCGATTGTGCTGACTGCCCTTGCCGCGGTGCTGGCGATGATCCCGCTGTCCCGTAGCGTGTTCTTCGGGCCGATGGCGGTAGCGATCATGGGCGGGCTGATAGTGGCGACGGCCCTGACTCTGCTGTTCTTGCCGGCGCTGTATGCGGCGTGGTTCAGGGTGAAGAAGGTTTAACCCTGGCCTGAGGTGGGGCATTGTTGAAGTGGGGGCTGGCTTGCCGGCGATGCAGGCAACTCCAGCCCCTACAGGATCATGCGCTGTTTATTGTTGAACCTGATCAACCCGCAGGCGAATCGGTTGCTGGGTTTTGGCATTCAGGTCGACGCTGTTGCGCTCAGTGGTGATGAACAACAACTGACCGTTATCTTCAATCCGTGCACTGACTGCATAGGTGTGGCCCGGTTTGACTTCAGCCGGGTCATAGCTCAGGTGGAAAGGTAGCGGAACCTGGCCTTTGACCGGGCCGCTTTGTTTGGCCAGGGTGACTGCCGGAGCGTCGGCCAGTGACACATCCTGCAGGCTCACTTCAAGGGTGGCGCCAGGCGGCAGGGCGATACGTTGCAGGTAAAACACTTCGCCATCGAGAGCGGCTTGCGGGGCAGGTGTCATAGAGCTGCAGGCTCCGAGCAGGGCAGTCAGGCTGAGTAAAAGGACTTTTTTCATGCGGGAGGCTCCATAGGGCAGGCATTAACGCCATGCGTTGAGAGGGCGCCTGCCAGACAAATGTTCAATCTGGCAGGCGCTTTTGCTTATTTAAGCGGTTTTTCCAAAGACAGCGGCGCTTGATCTGCCGGGTCTTCGCTGCGGTGCAAGGCCACCTGACGGATCGACAAGCGGATCTCGGCGGGCAGCACGCGTTTGGCCGCGCCTTCAGCCAGTTCGCCAAGCAGCTCGTGATAGCTCAACTTACCGTTGGCGTCGCGGCGCAAGACGTCTTCTTCGAGCAAGCTCTGGATAAAGTGGCGGAACAGGCTCTTGTCGAAGAACTCCGGGGCATTGAGGCCATGCAGGATCGACAGGCGCTGGGCCATCATGGTGCACAGGTCTTCCAGCTCTTCGGCGCTCAAGGTGTTCTGGCCGCTGTTGAGCAGCAACGAGATGGCCATGTAGAAGCGCTGCAGGGTTTGCGCAATGCTCCTGGACAGTAGCGTCAGCAGCACAAAATGCCGCGAGCTCGGGGCCGGGCGCAGGTACACAGCGTTTTCAAAGCGCAGCAAACCCTGTTCGACAAACGCCTCTAGCCACTGATCCACCACGGCGTCCAGCTCATCTTCGGACCAGCGGATAAACAGTTCCGATTGCAGGTACGGATACAGGGCGTGGGTGTAACGCAGGATTTGCTCGCGGGTCATGCGCGAGCTGCTCTGGAAGAAGCTGGCCAGCAACGCCGGCAGGGCAAAGATATGCAGCACGTTGTTGCGGTAGTAAGTCATCAGGACGGCGTTTTGCTCATCCAGATACAGGACCTTGCCCAGTGCATCGCTCTGCTCGGAGAGCAGGTCCATGCTTTTCACGTGTTCGATCAGTGCCTGACCGTCACCTTCAGGCACGGTGGTGTGGGGTGAATAGGGGACGCGGCGCAGCAGGGCCAGATACAGGTCCAGCACGCGGGCCATGGCCCGGTCATCCAGCGCCAGTTTGCTGGTGGACAGGAGCACCAGCGCCACCAGGTTGACGGGGTTGATGGCTGCGGCTTCGTTCAGGTGCCGGGCGACTTTCTCCCCCAGCCGGTTAGTAGCCCCGTGCAACCACTCAGGCCGGTACGACGGAGCCAGTTCCTGCTGGCGCCAGCCCGGTTGTTCCCCATCGAGAAACTCGGCGAGTTTGATCGGCTCGCCGAAGTTGACCGCCACCTGGCCAAACTTCTGTTTCTTGAGTGCGCCGATGACTTTGAAAATATCGAATACCGATTCTTTTTTCTTGCTCGCCCCGCGCAGCTCTCCGAGGTAGGTGCGGCCCTCCAGCACCCGCTCGTAACCGATGTACACAGGTACAAAGACGATCGGCATGCGCGATGAGCGCAGGAAGCTGCGGACGGTGATGGCCAGCATGCCGGTTTTCGGTTGCAGCATGCGCCCGGTGCGCGAGCGGCCGCCTTCGACGAAATATTCCACCGGGAAGCCTTTGGTGAACAGGGTATGCATGTATTCGTTGAACACCGAGGTGTACAGCGGGTTGCCCTTGAACGTGCGGCGCATGAAAAAAGCCCCGCCACGGCGCAGCAAGCGCCCCATCAGCGGCATATTGAGATTGATCCCGGCAGCAATGTGCGGCGGAGTCAGGCCGTTGCGAAACAGCAGATAAGACAGCAGCAGATAATCGATATGGCTACGGTGGCATGGCACGTAGACGATTTCATGGCCCTGGGCCACGTTCTGCACGCCCTCGATGTTGTGGATTTTGACCCCGTCGTAAATCTTGTTCCAGAACCAGCTCAGTATCACTTCAAAAAAACGGATTGCCGTGTAGGTGTAATCCGAAGCGATTTCGTTGGCGTAGCGCAGCGCCAGGGCTTTGGCTTTGTCCGCAGATATATTCTCGCGCTCGGCTTCATCCACAATCGCCTGGCGTACGGCCGGCTCCTTGATCAGACCTTTGACCAGGTTGCGGCGGTGGGACAGGTCGGGGCCGATGGTGGCGGTTTTGAGGTTGCGAAAGTGCACTCGCAAAATGCGCTGGGCCATGCGTACCGTGCGCTCATGGCCCTTGTTGTGGTCAATCAGTTCGCGCAAATGAATCGGCGCGGAAAACTGCACGCGGGTCTTGCGCCCCAAAATAAGAATGCGCAGCAAGCGGCGCAGGCGCCCGGTGACTGCCCAGCTGTCGGCAAACAGCAGTTTCCAGGGGCTGGACTCGCTGTCGGGGGACTGGCCCCAGAACACGCTGACCGGGATGATTTGCGCGTCCTCGCCCGGGTTGAGGGTCAAGGCATCTACCAGTCGGGTCAGCGCAGGAGGGGCGCCGCGCTTGTCCTGACGTCCCAGCCAGTCGGGCTCGGGGGTCAGGTAAAAGAACGCTTCGGGCTCGATCATGCTGCCAACGGCGACCGGCAGCACGGGGCGCGGCAAGCCGGCCTTGGTGCACTCGGCGTCGACCACTGCCAGTTCGGTCAGTGAGGGCGATTGCAGCACGTAGAACACCGGCCGGCTGCGATCCAGATTCAGTGTCAAGGACGACTGATTGATCGTTTCCGAGCGCACCCACAGGTACAGCAAGCGACGCAGCGCGCCAAATACAAGACGACGGAATGGGGAGCGGGTCATACGGCTTCTGCGTTAGTGGATTAAAACGAATGTTTACTCGTGCCGGTAGTGTGCCGTATCTCTGGAAAATCGGCAAAAAAGCAGCGAACTAATATTGATTGAGTGTTTTTTTTGCTGACTTATACTCGGGGGTCTTTCGCCATGCTGCACAAGACCCAGTCTGCAAAAACCAGGTTCGAGCGAAAGTTCTCAAAGGGCTGATGGTAGAGCCCGATCAATAATAAAAAGGGGGAAGGATTCATGAGTACGCGCGTAACAGGCAGTGTGAAGTGGTTCAACGACGCCAAAGGCTACGGCTTTATTCAGTGTGCCGATGGTGCCGATGTGTTCGTGCATTACCGTGCCATTCGCGGCGAGGGGCATCGCTCCCTGGCCGAGGGACAGCAGGTCGAATACACCCAGGTCAAGGGTGACAAGGGCTTGCAGGCTGAGGATGTGGTGGGGTTGTAGGCAGGCCCTGTAGCCGCTGTCGCAGGCTGCGATAAGGGCCGCCGGCCCTTCAAACAGCAGGGGTGCTGCGCACCCCGTCGCAGCCTGCGTCAGCGGCTACATGTTTCACTTCAGGGCCCGGTTTTCCAGGTGATTTCTTCCTGACCGTCTTCGCTGATACGAATCCAGCGATCAGCGTCAGCTTCGCCCTGTTCCTCTTCCCACGTGCCCGGTGCGCAACGCACTTCGACGTTCAGCGCTTTGAAAGCGGCCTGGGCGCAGGCAATGTCGTCATCCCACGGGGTTTTATCGCTGTCCAGAAACAGGCTGTTCCATTTGCCGACGGCATTTGGCATCCAGGTCACAGGTATGTCGCCGGCGGTGCATTTCCACACCTGGCCTTTCTTCACCCAGGGGGTGCAGGGGCCCAGGGCCTCGCTAAGCCATGTAAC
This sequence comes from Pseudomonas sp. PAMC 29040, assembly GCF_003994535.1. NCBI lineage: Bacteria > Pseudomonadati > Pseudomonadota > Gammaproteobacteria > Pseudomonadales > Pseudomonadaceae > Pseudomonas > Pseudomonas sp. PAMC 29040. The sequence goes on along the minus strand of NZ_RZAA01000004.1, from coordinate 189,693 downwards.
GACGTGTTCATGACCGGCTTTGGCTTCTTTCAGGTAAATCTCAATATCGGGCTGGCGCATGGATGTCCTCACTGCGTATCTGAAAAATCCATTCGCGGATTAGTCGGGCCAGGGGCGGCTGCCCCTGGCCGTAAAGTGGGTTATTGAAGAATGAAGTAATCGTAGCGCATCGACACAGTGACCACTAAAGGCTGCGGGTGGTCGATGACCTGGGCCCGACGTTCGGCACTGGCACGCCAGCCATGGGGGGTCATGGCCAGCAGGTTGGCGCGGTCCTTGGGTTCACTCAGGCTGAGCACGAACTCCAGGGTTTCACTGTGCTGCAACTGCATGCCTTCAGGCACCAGCGCCAGGTGTTTGTCGTCAGCGTAGTCGCGTACTTCGTCGTACAGCCGTTCACGCAGCTCCATCAGGTGCCCGCGGGTCGGGCCTACGCGCATCAGGCCGCCGCCGGGGCTGAGCAGGCGTTTGGCTTCCAGCCAGTCCAGCGGGCTGAACACGCTGGCCAGAAACTGGCAGCTGGCATCGGCCAGTGGCACCCGGGCCATGCTGGCGATCAACCAGGTCAGGTGCGGGTTGCGCTTGCAGGCACGCTTGACGGCTTCGCGGGAGATGTCCAGCGCGTAGCCGTCGGCGTTGGGCAGCGCCTCGGCGATTTGCGCGGTGTAGTAACCCTCGCCGCAACCGATGTCGAGCCAGCGCTGGGGGGCGCGTTCGGCGGCCAGTTCAGCCAGTCGCTTGGCCACAGGCGCGTAGTGACCCGCGTTGAGGAAATCGCGACGGGCTTCAACCATGGCCTGGTTGTCGCCAGGGTCGCGGCTGTTTTTGTGCTGCACGGGCAACAGGTTCAGGTAGCCCTGACGGGCGCGGTCAAAGCGATGGCCCGTCGGGCAGGCCACGCCATTGTCGACTGCGCTGAGGGGTTGCGAACAGATAGGGCAGGCAAGCATCAGGCAAGCAACCTGATCAGGGTCTGGTAGTAGATTTCGGTCAGCACGTCGAGATCGCTGGCCAGAACCCGCTCGTTGACCTGGTGGATGGTCGCGTTGACCGGGCCCAGTTCAACCACTTGGGTACCCAGGGTCGCGATGAAGCGTCCGTCCGAGGTGCCGCCGCTGGTGGAGGCTTTGGTTTCGCGGCCGGTCACCTGTTTGATGCTCGACGACACCGCATCCAGCAGTGCGCCCGGCTCGGTCAGGAACGGCAGGCCGGACAGCGCCCAATCGATGTGCCAGTCCAGGCCGTGCTTGTCGAGGATGTCTGCGACACGCTTTTGCAGCCCTTCAACAGTGGACTCGGTGGAGAACCGGAAGTTGAACACCGCCACCAGATCGCCGGGAATCACGTTGGTGGCGCCGGTGCCGGAGTTCAGGTTGGAGATCTGGAAGCTGGTTGGCGGGAAGAAGGCGTTGCCGTTATCCCAATGCTCGGCGGCCAGTTCGGTCAGTGCGGGCACGGCCAGGTGAATCGGGTTTTTGGCCAGGTGCGGGTAGGCCACGTGACCCTGTACCCCGCGCACGGTGAGTTTGGCGCCCAGGGAGCCGCGACGGCCGTTTTTAACCACGTCGCCCACCAGAGTGGTGCTCGACGGCTCACCGACGATGCACCAGTCCAGACGCTCATTGCGGGCCTTGAAACGCTCGATCACGGCTTTGGTGCCGTGATGGGCCGGGCCTTCTTCGTCACTGGTGATCAGAAACGCCACCGAACCCTTGTGGTCCGGGTAGTCGGCGACGAAGCGTTCGGCGGCAACCAGCATGGAAGCAAGACTGCCTTTCATGTCGGCAGCGCCACGGCCGCAGAGCATGCCGTGCTCGTCGATCAAGGCGTCGAATGGATCGTTTTGCCAGGCCTGCACCGGGCCGGTGGGTACCACATCGGTATGGCCAGCGAAGCACAGCACCGGGCCTTCGTTTTTACCGTGGGTGGCCCAGAAGTTGTCTACGTCTTCGATGCGCATGGGTTCCAGCTTGAAGCCGGCATCACCCAGGCGCTGCATCATCAGCTTCTGGCAATCGGCATCGATCGGGGTCACTGAAGGGCGACGGATCAAATCGCAGGCAAGTTGCAGGGTCGGCGAAAGGTCGGCGTGGGCCGTCATGGGGTGGACTCCGAAGCTGAGCGTGGCAGGGCACAAAAGGGCGGTTATCTTAAAGCAAAACGGCGACCAGAGGCCGCCGTTTAGTGGTTGCAGTCAATTTATACGGCCGGGTGCTCTTCTGGCGCTTCCACCGGTTTGGGCAGTGAAGACAAGAAGGCCATGATCAGCGCCGCCAGATACGGCAGCGACTGCACCAGCAGCATGACCACCCAGAAACGCATGTCGTTGCTCGGCAGGCCCTGGACCAGGAAGATCCCCAGTGCCGCGCCCCAGAGCAGCAGCATGATGAACACCTCTTCACGGGCTTCCGAGATGGCGACCCAGAATCCGTGATTGTCGGCGTTTTTCGGGGTGCGGAAGAACGGAATGCTGGTGGTGAAAAATCCGTACAGCACCGCTTTGGCGATGGTATGGGACAGGGCCAGACCTGCCAGGGCCGCGGCAAACGCGTCCTTGAGGTTGACCCCCACGGCGCGGCGGTACAGGAAGATGATCTTGCCTACCTTGAACACAAACAGGGCCAATGGCGGGATGGCGAAAATCAGCAGCGGCGGATCAACCCGCGTCGGCACAATGATCATCGCCGCCGACCACAGCAGGGCGCCCACGGTGAAGAAGATGTTCATGCCGTCGGCTACCCACGGCAACCAGCCCGCGAGGAAGTGATAACGCTGGCCACGGGTCAATTGCGTATCTTTGCCGCGCAGCAGGCTGGAGGCGTGACGCTTGATAATCTGAATCGCACCGTAGGCCCAGCGGAAGCGCTGTTTCTTGAAGTCGATAAAGGTGTCGGGCATCAGCCCTTTGCCGTAGCTATTGTGGGAATAGGCAGCGGAATAGCCTTTTTCGAACACGCGCAGACCCAATTCGGCATCTTCACAGATACACCAGTCTGCCCAGCCAAGCTCCTCGAGCACGGAACGCCGGGTCATGGTCATGGTGCCGTGCTGAATGATCGCGTCGCGGTCATTGCGGGTGACCATGCCGATATGGAAGAAGCCCTTGTACTCCGAGTAGCAGAGCTTCTTGAAGGTGCTTTCGTTCTGATCACGGTAGTCCTGGGGCGACTGCACGATGGCGATTTTCGGATCGGCAAAGTGCGGCACCATGTGCTTGAGCCAGTTGCGATCGACACAGTAATCGGAGTCGATCACGGCAATCACTTCGGCATCCGGCGCGGTGTGCGGGATCAGATAGTTCAGCGCGCCGCCCTTGAAGCCGGCCAGCGGGGCAACATGGAAGAACTTGAAGCGCGGGCCAAGGGTTGCACAGTAGTCGCGCACCGGCTCCCAGACCGCCGGATCCTTGGTGTTGTTGTCGATAATCAACACTTCGAAGTCCGGGTAGTCGAGGTTCGCCAGTGCATCGAGGGTCTGTTTGACCATCTCTGGCGGCTCGTTGTAGCACGGCACGTGGATCGACACTTTTGGCCGGTAGGCGTCCTCGTGTTCAACCGGCAGAAACTCGCGCCGCCGCTTGCGAATCCATACGGCCTCGGCCAGTTCATGGGCCTCGGTCAGCAGTACGATAAACACCCCGAACGCACCGAGTCCGAGCAGGATGCCTACGGTCAGACTGAACCAGGTGCTGTATTGCTGGCTGTAGTCGTAACCGATCCACACCAGCACCGACCCGCACAGGAACGCGGTGAAGGTCAGGAAAGTGCGGCCACGCTGACGCAGGGCGGAACCGTCGATCAGCAGCAAGGCCAGCGACAGCAGGCCCATGACCACTGAGCCAATGGCCAGTACCCGCCACTGCGGGATAGCCACTACCGGGCCTTCAAAGTTGAATTTTTGCTGGCGCGCGGCGTTGTACACGCCCCAGTACGCGCCCACCGAGCCTTCGTCACTGGCTTTCCAGGGTTGGTCGAAGGCTTCGATCACAAAGTAGTTGTAGCCGCGACGGTTAAGCGTATTGACCAGTGTGCGCAGGTAAATGGCCTGGTCAGCCGGGGTCGCATCGGCGCCACCGCGCATGCGGCCGTTGCTCGGCCAGCCAACCTCCGAGAGCAGCAGCGGTTTTTTCGGGAACATTTTTTTCAGGTCGCGGGCACGGTCCAGGACGAACTCGCCGGCCTTGTCCACGGGGATAAATTCCCAGTACGGCAAAATGTGCGCAGCGATCAGGTCAACGTGCTTGGCCAGTTGCGGGTATTTCTCCCAGATATGCCACTGCTCGGAGGTGGTGACCGGCACCTTGACGGCTGCCCGCACCCGGTCCAGCAACACGATCAAGTCTTCCGGGGTGATCTCTTCACGGAACAGGGCTTCGTTACCCACCACAACCCGCACTACGCTGCGCGAGTTATTGGCCAGTTCGATGGCTTTCTGGATTTCGCGCTCATTGCGCTCAAGGTCCGGACTGATCCAGATCCCGATGGTGACCCGCAAGCCGAACTCTTCCGCCAGCTTGGGAATATCGCCCAGGGTGCCGTCGACCGAGTAAGTCCGGATGTTGTCGGTCAGCTTGCTGATGATTTCCAGATCGCGACGCATTTCGTCGTCGGTCGGGTACTGGTCTTTCTGCGGGTACTGGCCTTGCTGAAACGGCGAGTAGGAAAAGCCCGAGATTTGCTCGGGCCAGTTAGGCGCAGAAACCGGGCGATTGATCAGCGCCCAGAAGCCGGTGAACAGGGCGGCGATGGCCAGCACCACCACCAGGTTGAGTCCAAATTTACGCGATGACATAACTATTTCGGGTTCCAAAGGGAGTGGAACGAAGATCGTTCGGCAGTTACCAAGCGGCGCGCATCCTACACCGCGCTCTGACCGGCCGTACAGCGCACGGAATCAGGTCCGGCGTTTGGCAGCGGCGGCCGATTTAAGTTCTTGCATTATTATTTGCAGCTCTTGCCTCGTTGTACCTCCAGGTATTAAAGCAGGCTTGGTCGCGCAGCCTCCAGGAAAGATACAAAACCCCGGGTCATGCCCCTATAATGCGCGCCGGTTTCAGGGTGATGGTCATGAGTACAGAAGATCCACGGTTTGCCGGTGTAGCCCGGTTATATGGCATAGAAGGCCTGGAGCGGCTGCGCGCGGCCCATGTAGCAATCGTCGGTGTGGGCGGTGTCGGGTCGTGGGCGGCAGAAGCCATTGCCCGTTGTGGCGTAGGTGAAATCTCGCTGTTTGATCTGGATGACGTGTGCGTCAGCAACAGCAATCGCCAGTTACACGCCTTGAGCACGACCATTGGTCGAGACAAGGTGGAAGTGATGGCCGAGCGTCTGCGTCAGATCAATCCTGACTGCAAGGTGCATGCAGTGGCTGACTTCGTGACTCGCGAAACCATGGCCGAATACATCACCCCCGATATCGATTGCGTGATTGACTGTATCGATAGCGTGAATGCCAAGGCAGCGCTGATTGCCTGGTGCAAGCGGCGCAAGATCCAGATTATCACTACCGGTGGTGCGGGGGGGCAGATTGACCCGACGCTGATCCAGGTCTGCGATTTGAACCGCACCTTCAATGATCCGCTGGCTTCAAAAGTGCGTTCGACCTTGCGCCGCGATTATGGCTTCTCGCGCACCATGACCCGTCATTACAGCGTGCCTTGCGTATTTTCCACCGAGCAGCTGCGCTATCCGAAGCCTGACGGCAGCATTTGCCTGCAGAAAAGCTTTGTGGGTGACGGGGTCAAGCTTGATTGCGCCGGTGGGTTTGGCGCGGTGATGATGGTGACGGCCACTTTTGGCATGGTCGCGGCCACCAAGGCCGTGGACAAGATCGTGGCGGGCGTGCGGCGGCCCTCGGAGCGGGTGAAGCCTGCCTGATCGGCCCCGTTAATCGTCCCGATGCCATCGCTGGCAAGCCAGCTCCCACACTGTTTTTGTAGGCGCTAATACCCCGTGGGAGCTGGCTTGCCAGCGATGGGGTTTAGCCTGCCAGCTCGCGCATCCGCTGCAATACGGCATTCAGCCCATTACTGCGCGACGGTGACAGCTGCCGGCTCAAGCCCAGCTGGTTGAACCACTCGGGCAAATCCACCTGTTGCAGCTGTTCGCCGGACAAGCCATTGACCCGTGCCAGCAATAGGGCGACCAGCCCGCGGATCAATCGTGCATCGCTACTGGCTGCAAACTGCCAGTGACCGTCGCGCAGCTCACCCAGCAACCACACCTGACTTTCGCAGCCATGCACGCGGTTGGCTTCGTTTTTGTCTGCCAGGTCAAGCTCGGGCAGGCGTTGCCCCCATTGCATCAGCAAGCGCGCGCGTTGTTCCCAGCCTGTGCAGTGTTCAAAACTGTCGAGGGCGGCCTGTGCATCGGCGGGCAGGGTCATTGCAGCAACTCCAGCGCCTGGTCCAGCGCCTCGAAAAAACGCTGTAGATCGTCGGAGTCGTTGTACAGCGCCAGCGACACGCGGATAGCTCCGGCCAGACCGAAGCTTTTGAGCAGCGGCATGGCACAGTGATGACCGGCCCGCACAGCGATGCCTTGCTCAGTCAGCAGATGTGCCAGGTCGGCATTGTGCACGCCGTCAACCACAAAGCTCACCAGCGCCAGCTGTGGCGAACCCAGCAGGCGAACCCCCTGGCGTTGCGTCAAGCCGTCGATCAGCAGGCTGTGCAATGCGGCTTCGTGGGCTTCGACGGCTGCTTGATCCAGAGTGGACAGATAGCTGAGGGTTGCGCCCAGACCGATCACGCTGGCAATCGGCGGAGTACCGGCTTCAAAGCCCAGCGGTGCCGGGCGAAAGGTTGCGCTCTGGTAGTCAGCGTCTTGCACCATCTCGCCACCGAACTGCCAGTGCTGCAGGCGGGCCAGCGCGGCGTGGCGGCCAAACAGCACGCCCAGCCCGTCCGGGCCGTACAGTTTGTGGCTGGAGAAAACGTAAAAGTCGCAGCCCAGCGCGTTCACGTCATGCCGGCCATGGACGATGCCCTGGGCGCCATCAACCACGGTCAGCGCATTTTGCGCCTTAGCCAGAGCCAGCAGCTCAGGTAACGGCTGCCATACACCGAGCACATTGGATAACTGGCTGACGGCCAGCAGGCGGGTGCGGGGGGTGATCAGGCGGGCGGCGGCATCGAGGTCGATCACGCCGTCGGCATCCAGCGGCAGTACCACCAGAGTCAGTTTTTTACGCTTGGCAAGCTGTTGCCACGGCAGCAGGTTGGCATGGTGTTCCAGGGCGCTGATAACGATCTCGTCGCCCTGGGTAAATTGGTGTTCCAGCCCATAGGCCAGAAGGTTCAGCGCCGAGGTGGCGCCGTGGGTGAAAACAATTTGCCCGCAGTCGCTGGCGTTGAGCCATTGCGTCACTTTCTTACGGGTGTTTTCAAACGCCTGGGTCGCATGGGCGCCCGGCAGATGCTGGGCGCGGTGCACATTGGCTGCGCCATTGGCGTAGTAATGCTGCAGTGCGTCGAGCAGGGCCTGGGGTTTTTGTGTAGTTGCAGCGTTGTCCAGATAGGTCTGGTCCTGACGTTGCATGGCGGCGATGGCAGGGAAGTCAGCGCGCCAGGGGGAAGGCAAAAGCATGGTGTTCAGGGCTCTGTTGACGGGACCAGAGGCTGGCCCCGTCAGTGGCAGACAGACGCTTAGTTGTGAGCGTGCAGTGCTTCGTTCAGCTCGATGGCCGACTTGTGGGTTTTGCATTCCACAGCGCCGGTTTCCGAGTTGCGGCGGAACAACAGGTCTGGCTGACCGGCCAGGTCACGGGCCTTGACCACTTTGACCAGCTGGTTGTTCTCGTCCAGCAGCGCGACCTTGGTGCCGGCGGTTACATAAAGGCCGGACTCAACGGTGTTGCGGTCGCCCAGCGGGATACCGATACCGGCGTTGGCGCCGATCAGGCAGCCTTCGCCAACCTTGATCACGATGTTGCCGCCGCCCGACAGGGTGCCCATGGTGGAGCAGCCGCCGCCCAGGTCCGAGCCCTTGCCGACGAATACGCCCGCCGAGACGCGGCCTTCGATCATGCCCGGGCCTTCGGTGCCTGCGTTGAAGTTGACGAAACCTTCGTGCATCACGGTGGTGCCTTCGCCGATGTAGGCGCCCAGACGGATCCGCGCGCTGTCAGCGATACGCACGCCGGCCGGAACCACGTAGTCGGTCATTTTCGGGAACTTGTCGACCGAGAACACTTCCAGCAACTCGCCACGCAGGCGGGCTTCGAGCTGACGCTCGGCCAGTTCGCCCAGGTCGATGGCACCCTGGCTGGTCCATGCCACGTTCGGCAGCAGCGGGAACACGCCAGCCAGGCTCAGGCCGTGGGGCTTGACCAGGCGATGGGACAGCAGGTGCAGCTTGAGGTAGGCCTCGGGGGTGGAGGTCAGGGCTGCATCTTCGGCCAGCAGGGTGGCGACCAGCGGCTTGTGGCTTTCAGCCAGACGGGTCAGCAGGGCGGCCTGGGCGGTGTCGATCGGTTTGGCGATTTCAGCCATTTGTGCAGCTTGCGCGGTGCTGAAGGTGATTGCCTGGTTGCCGCCGGTGTAGCCCAGGATCGGGGCGATGGCTGCGATCAGCTCGGCCGACGGGTTAAGCAACGGTTGGGCGTAAAACACTTCCAGCCATGCGCCTTGACGATTCTGGGTACCAACACCAAAGGCCGCGCTGAATAGGGTAGTAGACATGCAATTACCTCTTGAACATAAATAAATGGGCGGGCTTTAAAGAAGGGCCGCCGCATAAAGATCTGGCTTGAAGCCAATCAGGGTTTTGTCTCCGAGATCGAGCACCGGGCGCTTGATCATCGAGGGTTGGGCAAGCATCAGTTCAATGGCTTTCGCCTGGTCGAGATCGGCTTTGCGTTCGTCGTCGAGTTTGCGAAAGGTTGTACCGGCGCGATTGAGTACCACTTGCCAGCCGTGCTCGTTGCACCATTGGGTCAGGTGCTCGCGGTCAATACCGCTGGCTTTGTAATCGTGGAAGTCGTAGCGCACGGCATGCTCATCCAGCCAGGTGCGAGCCTTCTTCATGGTGTCGCAGGCCTTGATGCCGAAAAGGTGCAACGTCTTGTTCGAATCGGTCACTGGATTGCCCCTCCTTTGAATACGCCGGGAAATGATCGGTGGCGGATTATGCCATGAGCAGCGGCCTTGGGCTCGGCCGGGTGCAAGCTTGGCATGTACGTGTGACAGGTCGTCGCATTGCGACTTTTGTTCAGCGGTCAGAGCCCGGGCTTAAAGGCTACTATGGTACGCAATGGGGAAATTGTTGCCTCATATGTTTTAAGGCTTATTGTTCGGGAATCCTGTTGATATGCAAACTGCCTATACCGTCCTCATCTTGCTGATGCTGGTGGGCGTCTCGCGTTTATTGGGGCGCGTGATTCCGCTGCCTCTGCCCCTGGTGCAGATTGCTGCCGGTGCAGTGCTGGCGTGGCCAACCCTGGGCTTGCACGTGGCGCTGAACCCCGAGTTATTTCTCTTTTTGTTTTTGCCGCCGTTGTTGTTCTCGGACGGTTGGCGCATGCCAAAGCGCGAATTCTGGCGCCTGCGGGGGCCCATTCTGACGCTGGCCGTCGGCTTGGTGCTGTTCACTGTCGTGGGGGCCGGCTACTTCATTCATTGGCTATTACCGAGCATTCCTCTACCCGTTGCGTTTGCCCTGGCCGCCGTACTGTCGCCGACGGATGCGGTGGCGGTATCGGCCATTGCCCAAAACCGGCTGCCGGCACCCCTGATGCATATGTTGCAGGGCGAGGCGTTGATGAATGACGCGACCGGCCTGGTGACCTTCAAGTTCGCCCTGGCGGCAGCCATCACCGGGGTTTTTTCCCTGGCCAATGCCAGCGTGACTTTTTTGCTGGTGGCTTGTGGCGGCCTGGCGATAGGTGTGGCATTGAGCTGGGTTGTAGGGCGCATGCGCTCGTGGATGATCACGCGGGGCTGGGATGATCCGGCCACGCATGTGGTGTTCATGCTTCTGCTGCCGTTTGCCGCTTATGTACTGGCCGAGCGTCTGGGGGCTTCGGGTATTTTGTCGGCGGTAGCGGCGGGGATGATGCAGAGCTGGCTGGATTTGTTGCCGCGGCAAACCAGTACCCGGTTACTGAACCGCAGCGTGTGGTCGCTGCTGGAATTTGCCTTCAATGGCCTGATTTTCTTGCTGTTGGGCCTGCAGTTGCCGGACATCATCAAAGCCGTCGTCAGACTGGAGCCCACACTGTGGCCGACCCTGATGTATCGCTGCCTGGATGTAGTGGTGATCTTTCTGGTGCTGTTGGCGTTGCGTTTTATCTGGGTGCAGAGCATCTGGCGCTTGTCCGGCCTGTTGCGCCGCTGGCGCGGCAAGGGCGAGTTGACCATGGTGCCGACTGCACGTTCCTGCTGGTTGCTGACGGTGGGCGGGGTGCGTGGGGCCGTGACGCTGGCGGGCGTGATGTCGGTGCCGCTGTTGATCAGCGAAGGCCTGGATTTTCCGGAGCGCGAACTGTTGATCTTCATTGCCGCCGGGGTGATTTTGCTGTCGTTGATCGTGGCCTGCATTGCCTTGCCCCTGTTGTTGCGCGGTATCCCCAAGAGTCAGGACGATGCCATGCGGGCTGAAGTGCGCGAAGCGTGGCGGCGCACGGCGGAAGCGGCGATTCATGCGCTGGAGGCTGAAGAGGTGGTCGAGCCCGAGAAACAGGATGCTGCGCTGGCGGCATTGGCGGCTGAATTGAAGGCGCGGATCATGTCCGAGTACCGGCATCAGCTTGAGGTGTTCAATGACTCGGCGGAAGCTCAGGCGCTGGCGTCGCAGATGGACCATCTGGAAAGCCGTTTGCGGCTCAAGGCGCTCAGGGCGCAACGGCTGGAGCTGTACAGCTTGCGTCGCCACCATGAAATCGGTGATGACGTACTCAGTGAAGTCCTGCGGGATCTGGACTTGAGCGAGGCCAACCTGGGAACCGTGAAGTAGCCCGACATCTGCAGCAGCGAGCTCGCCTCATGATCTTTAAAGATCGCGGGGCAAGTTCGCTGCTGCAGGTCTGGAGGTTATTTGCGGCGCAGAATGAACTCGCGAATCCGTTCTGCGGCTTCTACGCATTCTGCCAGCGGCGCTACCAGTGCCATGCGCACGCGGCCGGCGCCGGGGTTGAAGCCGTCGACTTCGCGGGACAGGTACGAGCCCGGGACCACAGTCACCTGTTCTTCGGCGAACAGGTCGCGGCAAAAGTCTGCGTCATCCCCTTCAACGTTGGGCCACAGGTAAAAGCCGCCGTCCGGGCGCTGTACGTCGAGGACCGGGCCCAGAATTTCCAGCACCGCATCGAACTTCTCGCGATACAGGTCGCGGTTGGTGCGCACGTGGGCTTCGTCGTTCCAGGCCGCAATGCTGGCCAGCTGGGTTTGAACCGGCATGGCGCAGCCGTGGTAGGTGCGATACAGCAAAAATGCCTTGAGGATCTCGGCGTCACCGGCCACGAAACCCGAGCGCAGGCCCGGCAGGTTGGAGCGCTTGGACAGGCTGTGGAATACCACGCAGCGTTTGAAATCTTCACGACCCAGGTCTACGCAGGCGCTCAGCAGGCCGACGGGCGGTGTCTGCTCGTCGAAGTACAGTTCGCTGTAGCACTCGTCGGCGGCAATCACGAAGTCATGTTTGTCAGCCAGGGCGATCAGTTTTTTCAGGGTGTCGAGGGGGATCAGCGCGCCCGTCGGGTTGCCCGGTGAGCACAGGAACAGGATCTGGCAGTTGTCCCAGGTCTCGGCCGCTACGGCGTCGAAGTCCGGGTTGAAGCCATGCTCTGCCAGGCACGGCAGGTAGTGCGGTTTGGCGCCGGCGAGGAACGCCGCGCCTTCGTAGATCTGGTAGAACGGGTTCGGACTGATCACCAGCGCGTCGTCGCCACGGTTGACCACGGTCTGGGTGAAGGCAAACAGCGCTTCACGGGTACCGTTGACCGGCAGGATGTTGCGCGCCGGGTCGAGCCAGCCTTTTGGCACCTGGAAACGTCGCTCGGCCCAGCCGCCAATGGCTTCGCGCAGGGCCGGGATGCCGAGGGTGGTCGGGTAGACCGCCATCTGGTCCAGGTTGTCGGCCAGGGCCTTGGCCACGAAATCCGGCGAGCGGTGTTTGGGTTCGCCAATGGACAACGCAATCGGGCGTTTGTCGGTGTTGGGCTGCACGCTGCCAAGCAGGGCGCGCAGTTTTTCGAACGGATAAGGCTGAAGCTGGTTTAGAGCGTTGTTCATTGGATGCGGGTCTCGCTCGGCGGCGCTTAAATGCTCAGGCGCCACGGTTCAGGGGTTGAGTCTTTGTCGACGGTCAGCTGTTCAACGATGGCTTCCTGCAAACGCATGCACAGCTGCGGATCGGACAGCGGCTGATTGTTTTCGTCAGTAACGAAAAACACGTCTTCGACGCGCTCGCCCAGGGTGGCAATCTTGGCGTTCTGCAACGACAGGTCGAACTCCAGAAAAATCATCCCGATACGGGCCAGCAGGCCGGGCCGGTCGGGTGCGCTGAGTTCCAGTACGGTCACCGGGCGCTGCGCGTCATTGTGAATCGTCACCTGGGGCGGGAAAGCAAAATGCTTGAGCTGGCGGGGAACCCGGCGCTGGATGATGTTGGGGTAGTCATCGGGGTTGCGCAGCGCTTCAGTCAGGCCCTTGCGGATTCTCTCGACGCGGGCCGGGTTATTGCCGATCGTTTCGCCGTCGTTGTCGAGCACGATGTAGGTATCGAGGGTGAACTTGCTGCTGGAGGTGATGATTCGCGCGTCATGAATGTTCAGGTTGAGCTGATCCATCGCGGCCACGGTTACGGCAAAGAAGTCATGCTGGTCGGGCGCGTAGATGAAAATCTGGGTGCCGCCTTCGAACTCGCGCTGGGTGGTTTCCTTGATCAGTACCAGCGGGCCGCCATCGGCCGGTTGTTGCAGGATGGCCTCGGTGTGCAGGGCCACATCGGCCGAGGTATGGCGCAGGAAGTAGTCGTCGCCAAGCTGGGACCAGAGTTGTTCCACATCGTCCTGGTCGTTGCCGTTGCGCACCAATATGTCCAGCGCGGCACTCTGGGTCTGGCGGATCTGCTCTTCGCGATCAACCGGGTTTTCCAGGCCGCGACGCAGTGCGCGCTTGGTTTCGGTGTAAAGCTGGCGCAACAGGCTGGCGCGCCACGAGTTCCACAGGGTCGGGTTGGTGGCATTGATATCGGCCACGGTCAGGACGTACAGGTAGTCGAGACGGGTTTCGTCGCCCACGATCTGGGCGAAGTCATGGATGACCTGGGGGTCGGACAGATCCTTGCGCTGGGCGGTGGTCGACATCACCAGGTGATTTTGCACCAGCCACACGATCAGGCGTGTATCCCACTGCGGCAACTGGTGGCGGATGCAGAACGCCTCGGCATCTACCGCGCCAATCTCGGAGTGGTCGCCATGCCGGCCTTTGCCGATATCGTGATACAGCCCGGCCAGGTAAATCAGTTCAGGCTTGGGCAGCTTGGCCATCAGCTTGCTGGCCAGCGGGAATTTCTCTGACACCTGGGTGTACTGCAATTTACGCAGATGCTTGATCAGGTTCAGGGTGTGGGCATCGACGGTATAGATGTGGAACAGGTCGTGCTGCATTTGCCCGACGATAAAGCCGAATTCGGGCAGGTAGCGTCCGAGAATGCCGTAGCGGTTCATCCGGCGCAGGTTGCGATGGATGCCGATCTTGCACTTGAACAGCTCGATAAACAGGCTGGTGTTGCGGATGTCTTTACGGAAGTCGTCGTCGATCAGGTAGCGGTGTTCGCGCAACAGACGAATGGTATCGGCCCGCACGCCCTTGATCTCGGGGTGCTGGGCCATCAGCAGGAAAATTTCGAGCATGGCAAACGGCGTGCGTTTGAACACATGGTCGCTGGTGGCCTCGATGTAGCCATCGTGCAGCTGGAAGCGCGAGTTCAGCGGGGCAGGCGGCGCGGCGTCGTCGGGTGCCAGAATCACTTCTTCGAAGTGCTGGATGATCAGGTCGCTGAGCTGGGCGATGCTCATGACCACCCGGTAGTACTGCTGCATGAAGTTTTCGATGGTCTGTTTGGTATCTTCGCCGGTAAAGCCGAGCAACTCGGCGATGCTGCGTTGATGATCAAACAGCAGGCGGTCTTCAGCGCGGCCGGCGAGCATGTGCAGGGCGTAGCGGACTTTCCACAGGAACTCTTGCGAGGATGCCAGCAGGGCGTGCTCGCTCTCGACCAGGAAACCTTCACCCGCCAGGGCGCGCAGATTGAGGGTGCCGTACTGACGTCGGGCCACCCACAAAATGGTCTGGATATCGCGCAGGCCGCCCGGTGAGCCTTTGACGTTGGGCTCCAGGTTGTATTCCGTGTCGTTGTATTTGTGGTGACGAGCTTTCTGCTCGGCACGCTTGGCCAGAAAGAAATCCTTGCTGGGCCACATGTGGGCGGTACTGGTGACGTCCAGCATGCGCTGGCGCAGGCGCTCAGGGCCGGCCACGGTACGGCTTTCCATCAGGTTGGTGATGATGGTCAGGTCGGCGCGGGCCTGCTCGGCGCATTCGTCCACCGAGCGCACGCTCTGGCCAACTTCGAGACCGATGTCCCAGAGCAGGGTCAGAAAGCGTTCGATGGAGTCGCGGAAAATTTCGTGATCGGCGTTGTCCAGCAGGATCAGCAAATCGATGTCGGAGTAGGGGTGCAGTTCGCCACGGCCATAGCCGCCGACGGCAACCAGGGCGATATCGGCCTGGTTGCTCCAGCTGAACTGATCCCACGCCTGTTGCAGGATATTGTCGACGAACCAGGCGCGATCTTCGATCAGGCGTCGAATGTCGCGGCCACTGCGAAAGCGTTCGTCCAGAGCCTCTCGCGCCTGGCGGATGGCCTTTTTGAAAGCGGCAATGGGGCTTGCCTTCAACGCCAGTTCGGCCTGGAACTGGCCGCGGTCAAAAAGTTCGGGATCCACCTGCGGCATCGATTGGCTTTCCTATCGCTGTAAAGCTTTTATATAGGGAGAATCTATATAGAGACTGCTTGAGGTATCAGGCCGAAACGCGAGGGATGGTGTCATCGCTGCGCAGGGTGAAGATCTCGTAGCCCGTCTCGGTCACCAGCAGGGTGTGTTCCCACTGCGCTGACAGCTTGCGGTCCTTGGTGATTGCGGTCCAGCCATCACCCAGAACCTTGGTATCGGCTTTGCCCTGGTTGATCATCGGCTCGATGGTGAAGGTCATGCCTGCTTTAAGTTCCATGCCGGTGCCGGCGCGACCGTAGTGCAGGATTTGCGGCTCTTCGTGGAAGACCTTGCCGATGCCGTGGCCGCAGAACTCGCGAACTACCGAGAAGCCGTTCTTTTCAGCGTGCTTCTGGATCACTTCGCCGATGTCGCCCAGGCGGCAGCCCGGTTTGACGATTTCGATGGCCTTGTACATGCATTCCTGGGTCACTTGCGACAGGCGCTCGGCCCAGACCGGTACCTTGCCGACGTGGAACATGCGGCTGGTATCGCCGTGGTAACCGTCCTTGATGACGGTAACGTCGATATTCAGGGTGTCACCGTCTTTCAGCACCTTGTCGCCCGGGATGCCGTGGCACACCACATGGTTGATCGAGGTGCAGATGGACTTCGGAAAGCCTTTGTAGTTGAGCGGAGCGGGGATGGCCTGCTGCACGTTGACAATATAGTCATGGCAGATGCGGTCCAGCTCTTCGGTGGTAACGCCGGGCTTGACGTGCTCGGCAATCATTTCCAGGACTTCGGCGGCCAGTTTGCCGGCGATACGCATTTTTGCGATGTCCTCGGGGGTTTTGAGGGTGACGGTCATTCGGGCTCTCTTCGCGCGTTGGCGCTCATCATCAGGATTGCGGGGGTGCTTTGTTGCTGCACACCGCCATAAAAATGCGATTCTAACAGACGGTCGGCGATAATCATGGGCCTCTCGCCATCGCTTCTCTTAATAGAATGGGGCATTCTGGCTCTATTCCAGACCCTGCGCAAAAGGGCGAGGAAGAAAGTCTGAATCCGTGTTTCGTTTTTTGCGCATCTTGTGGTATAAAATGCGCCGCTTTCCGGGTATAGCCCGCTAAGCACAAACCCACACACGTATCGACACGATGACCTGGGTGCCTTCAGCTCGAAGCTGCTGGTTGGTCGTTGGGATACGTGGAGGCCTAACCCGACTTACTAAGGAACTACCATGTCCCAAGTCAACATGCGCGATATGCTGAAGGCCGGTGTGCACTTCGGTCACCAAACCCGTTACTGGAACCCGAAGATGGGTAAATACATCTTTGGCGCGCGTAACAAGATCCACATCATCAACCTTGAAAAAACCCTGCCAATGTTCAACGAAGCTTTGACTTTCGTAGAGCGTCTGGCCCAGGGCAAAAACAAGATTCTGTTCGTCGGCACCAAGCGTTCCGCTGGCAAGATCGTTGCTGAAGAAGCAACCCGTTGCGGTTCGCCGTACGTTGATCACCGCTGGTTGGGCGGCATGCTCACCAACTTCAAAACCATCCGTGCTTCCATCAAGCGTCTGCGTGACCTTGAAGTCCAGGCCGAAGACGGTACTTTCGCCAAGCTGACCAAGAAAGAGGCGCTGATGCGTACTCGCGATCTGGAAAAGCTGGATCGTAGCCTGGGTGGTATCAAGGACATGGGCGGTCTGCCAGACGCACTGTTCGTTATCGACGTTGATCACGAGCGTATCGCGATCACCGAAGCTAACAAGTTGGGTATCCCGGTTATCGGCGTTGTCGATACCAACAGCAGCCCAGAAGGTGTTGACTACATCATCCCGGGTAACGATGACGCAATCCGCGCTATCCAGCTGTACATGGGTGCGATGGCTGATGCTGTGATCAAAGGCCGTAACCACGTTGCTGGCGGCACCGACGTTTTCGTCGAAGAAGCTCCGGCTGCAGCGGTAGTTGAAGGCTGAGTAATTAACGCCTAGCGTTTACTCAGTACGCAAAAAGGGGGCTTGGCCCCCTTTTTGCCACCTCGAAATCCATTTGTTGGAAGTTGCCCTGGCGTTGCTGTATCAGATTGCGGCTGGCAGGGTTGTATCGAGGCATGCTTCACACGAATTGAACGCCCGTTCGGTCGGGTGGAATGGTTGAAAACCTATCCAAGAGGAATTTTGAAATGGCAGAGATTACTGCAGCGTTGGTTAAAGAACTGCGTGAGCGTACCGGCGAAGGCATGATGGATTGCAAGAAAGCCTTGACCAAGGCTGGCGGCGACATCGAAAAAGCCATTGATGACATGCGTGCTTCGGGCGCCATCAAGGCTGCCAAAAAAGCAGGCAACGTTGCTGCTGAAGGCGCTATCGCAGTTAAAGTTGCTGAAGATGGCAAATCTGCCGTTATTCTTGAAGTTAACTCGCAAACCGACTTCCTGGCTCTGCAAGACGACTTCAAAAAATTCGTTGCTGACAGCGTAGAAAAAGCTTTCGCTGAGAAGCTGACCGACGCAGCTCCGCTGATCGCTTCGCAGGAAGCTGATCGTCTGGTTCTGGTTGGTAAAGTAGGCGAGAACGTAAACATCCGTCGCCTGGCCCGCATCGAAGGCGACGTTGTTGATGCTTACCTGCACGGCAACAAGATCGGTGTTGTAGTAGCTCTGAAAGGCGGTAACGCCGAGCTGGCACGTGACATCGCCATGCACGTAGCTGCAAGCAACCCTGAGTTCCTGCTGCCATCGCAAGTTTCCGCTGACGCTATCGAACGCGAAAAAACCGTGTTCATGAGCCTCAACGAAGACAAGATCAAAGGCAAGCCAGCAGAAATCGTTGAAAAAATGGTTGCCGGTCGTATCAGCAAGTTCCTGGCTGAAGCCAGCCTGGTTGAACAAGCTTTCGTTAAGAACCCGGAAATCAAGGTCGGCGAACTGGCCAAGAAAGCCGGCGCTGAAATCGTTTCCTTCACCTACTTCAAAGTAGGCGACGGTATCGAGAAGCCAGTTGATGACTTCGCTGCTGAAGTTGCTGCACAAGTGGCTGCAAGCAAGCAATAAGACGGTTCTAAACTGTCGACCCGAAGAGGCTGCCCGCTCACGCGCGCAGCCTCTTTTCAAATGGGTGGGGATTTTCCCTTCCCGGCGGAACCGGTTTACAAAATAGTGTTCCGATGGTGCTGCTGTGCAGTGCCAGCTAGAGTAAGCGCGGGCTGTAAACAGCCTCGCACAGATTTTTTATAAAACGCGGCAGGAGAGATTCGCAATGGCTCAGCAGGGCAGTGGTTATCAAGCTCGCTATAAACGCATTCTACTCAAGCTAAGCGGCGAAGCCCTGATGGGCTCTGAAGAGTTCGGGATCGATCCCAAAGTTCTCGACCGCATGGCGCTGGAAGTCGGCCAGCTGGTTGGTATCGGTGTTCAGGTAGGGTTGGTGATTGGTGGTGGCAACCTGTTCCGTGGGGCTGCGCTGAGTGCTGCAGGTATGGATCGCGTTACAGGCGACCATATGGGCATGCTGGCAACCGTGATGAACGCCCTGGCCATGCGCGACGCGCTGGAACGTGCGAATATCTCCGCCATCGTAATGTCGGCCATTTCCATGGTGGGCGTGACTGATCATTACGATCGTCGCAAGGCCATGCGTCACCTGAACGCCAAGGATGTGGTGATTTTTGCTGCAGGTACCGGTAATCCATTCTTCACGACGGATTCGGCTGCCTGTTTGCGTGCCATTGAAATTGACGCTGATGTGGTGCTCAAGGCAACCAAGGTCGACGGCGTGTACACCGCAGATCCATTCAAAGACCCGCATGCCGAGAAGTTCGATCATCTGACTTACGATGAAGTACTGGATCGCAAGCTGGGCGTAATGGACCTGACGGCTATCTGCTTGTGCCGCGACCATAAAATGCCATTGCGTGTATTTAACATGAACAAGCCCGGCGCCCTGCTTAATATTGTCCATGGCGGCGCTGAAGGCACTCTGATCGAGGAAGGTCAACAATGATCAACGAAATCAAAAAAGACGCTCAAACGCGCATGCAGAAATCGCTGGAATCTCTGTCCCATGCATTTGGCCAGATCCGTACCGGCAAGGCTCACCCGAGCATTCTGGGTAGCGTGATGGTGCCTTACTACGGCTCGGATACTCCGATCAGCCAAGTGGCCAACATCACTGTCAAAGACTCCCGTACCCTGCAAGTCGTAGCGTTCGAGCGCAATATGCTCGGTGCGGTAGACAAGGCAATCCAGAGCGCCGGTCTGAACCTCAATCCGACCAACCTGGGCGAATTGCTGCTGATCTCCATGCCTGCCCTGACTGAAGAAACCCGCAAGGTGTTCGCCAAGCAGGCCCGTGACGCAGCTGAAGATGCCCGCATTGCTGTGCGTAATATTCGTCGCGATGCGCTGAGCCAGTTGAAAGATCTGGTCAAGGAAAAAGAAATCAGCGAAGACGAAGAGCGTCGTGCTGCTGATGATATTCAGAAGCTGACCGACAAGGCTGTAGCTGATATCGAAACTGCCACCAAGCAGAAAGAAGCTGACCTGATGGCCGTATAAGGGTCTGGGCGTTTTATGGAAATGACCAAGCAGGCTGAGCCGTCATCGGTGCCGCGACACGTCGCCATCATTATGGACGGTAATAATCGCTGGGCGAAAAAACGCTTTATGCCGGGTGTTGCCGGGCATAAAGCGGGAGTGGATGCGGTTCGCGCAGTGATTGAAGTGTGTGCCCAGGCCAAGGTCGAGGTGCTGACGCTGTTCGCGTTCTCCAGTGAAAACTGGCAGCGCCCGGCAGCAGAAGTCAGTGCCTTGATGGACTTGTTCTTCCGGGCACTGCGTCGTGAGGCCAAGCGCCTCAATGAAAACAACATCAGTCTGCGGATCATTGGCGACCGCTCACGCTTTCATCCCGATTTGCAAATGGCGATGCGTGAAGCGGAAGCAATGACTGCGGGTTCTGAGCGCTTTGTGCTGCAGATCGCCGCTAACTACGGCGGTCAGTGGGACATCGCCCAGGCCGCTCAGCAGTTGGCGCGTCAGGTGCAGGCAGGGCATTTGCAGCCTGAAGACATCACCCCTGACGTGTTGCAAGCCTGTCTGGTAACGGGTGATCTGCCTTTGCCTGATCTGTGCATTCGCACCGGTGGCGAGCATCGCATCAGCAATTTTCTGCTGTGGCAGCTGGCCTATTCCGAGTTGTACTTCTCCGACCTGTTCTGGCCGGACTTCAAACACGAAGCCATGCGTCATGCATTGGCTGATTTCGCTTCTCGCCAGCGCCGCTTCGGTAAAACGAGCGAGCAGGTTGAGGCTGGAGCCCGGGTTTAATGCTTAAACAACGAATCATTACTGCTCTTATCTTGCTGCCAATTGCCCTGTGCGGTTTTTTCCTGCTTGAGGGGGCCGGCTTTGCGCTGTTTATTGGCCTGGTCGTGACCCTGGGGGCCTGGGAATGGGCACGCCTGGCGGGCTTTGAAGCTCAGCCGGCCCGCGTTGCCTTTGCTGCGGTTGTAGCCTTGCTGCTGTTTGGCCTGCACATATTCCCTGATCTGGCGCCATGGGTGCTGGGTGCTGCGGTTCTATGGTGGGCAGTGGCAACCTACCTGGTGCTGACCTTTCCGCAATCATCGGTGCACTGGTCAACGACTGCGACCAAACTGGTCATCGGCCTGTTGATTCTGTTGCCGGCCTGGCAGGGTCTGGTGCTGATCAAGGCGATGGCGCTGGGTAACTGGTTGATCATGGCAGTGATGGTTCTGGTGTGGGGTGCCGATATCGGCGCCTATTTCTCGGGGCGTAAATTCGGCAAGCGCAAGCTCGCACCGAAAGTCAGTCCGGGCAAAAGCTGGGAGGGTGTATTTGGCGGCTTGTTGCTGAGCTTGCTGATCACCGCTGCGGTCGGTGTGGTGCGTGGCTGGAGCGCCTCCGAGATGTTTGCCGCACTGGTCGGTGCTGGCGTGATCGTATTGATTTCGGTGGTGGGTGACCTCACCGAAAGCATGTTCAAACGCCAGTCCGGGATCAAGGACAGCAGTAACCTGCTGCCTGGCCATGGTGGTGTTCTGGACCGCATCGACAGTTTGACTGCGGCGATCCCGGTATTTGCTGTATTGCTGTGGATGGCGGCGTCATGAGCCGTCCACAACAGATTACTGTTCTGGGGGCTACGGGTTCGATTGGCCTGAGCACCCTGGATGTTGTTGCCCGTCACCCTGATCGCTATCAGGTGTTCGGTTTGAGCGGTTACAGCCGTCTCGCCGAGCTGCTGGCGTTGTGCATTACCCACAAGCCAAAGGTTGTGGTCGTGCCGGATGATCGTGCGGCCAGCCAGTTGCTGGCCGGCCTGCGCTCGGCAGGGCTCGGTGTCGAGGTCCTGGTGGGTGAGGAAGGCCTGTGCCAGATTGCTTCGGCGCCCGAGGTTGATTCGGTCATGGCGGCGATTGTTGGTGCTGCGGGCTTGCGTCCGACACTGGCAGCGGTCAATGCAGGCAAAAAAATCCTGTTGGCGAATAAAGAAGCGCTGGTGATGACCGGCGACCTGTTTATGCAGGCTGTTCGCCGCAGTGGTTCGGTGCTGTTGCCCATTGATAGTGAGCACAACGCCATTTTCCAGTGCCTACCGCAGGATTTCGCCCGAGGCCTGACTAATGTTGGCGTTCGCCGGATTCTGTTGACGGCGTCTGGCGGACCTTTTCGCCAGACCCCCCTGGCGGAGCTTGAGCACGTTACGCCGGATCAGGCCTGTGCCCATCCCAACTGGTCGATGGGGCGCAAGATTTCCGTAGACTCTGCCAGCATGATGAACAAGGGCCTGGAATTGATCGAGGCTTGCTGGCTGTTTGACGCCAGACCGGACCAAGTCGAGGTGGTCATCCATCCGCAAAGCGTGATTCATTCGCTGGTCGATTATGTGGACGGTTCGGTGCTTGCCCAGCTGGGTAATCCGGATATGCGCACTCCGATTACCAATGCCCTGGCATGGCCTGAGCGCATTGATTCGGGGGTCGCGCCGCTGGATCTGTTTGCAGTTGCGCGTCTTGATTTCCAGCGCCCGGATGAGCAGCGCTTTCCCTGCTTGCGCCTGGCCCGTGAAGCGGCCATGGCGGGCAACAGTGCGCCGGCGATGCTGAATGCGGCGAACGAAGTAGCGGTTGCGGCCTTTCTTGATGGCCGAATCCGTTACCCGCAAATTGCCCGTATCATCGAAGACGTTTTGAACAGTGAGCCTGTGGTTGCAGTAGACGAGTTAGAGGCGGTCTTCGCCGCCGATACCAAGGCGCGAATGCGGGCTGAACAGTGGTTGAGTCGTAACGGCTGATAAGTGGTGCTTGCCGGAACCGGACAGGATCGCGGAGAAAGTAGATGAGTGCGCTATATATGATTGTTGGCACCCTGGTGGCATTGGGTGTGCTGGTCACTTTTCATGAATTCGGTCACTTTTGGGTGGCGCGCCGTTGCGGCGTCAAGGTTCTACGTTTCTCCGTGGGTTTCGGTACGCCTTTGCTGCGCTGGCATGACCGCAAGGGTACCGAGTTTGTCATTGCAGCCATCCCGTTGGGTGGCTACGTGAAAATGCTCGACGAGCGCGAAGGCGAGGTTCCCGCCGATCAGCTGGATCAGTCCTTCAATCGCAAGACCGTTGGTCAGCGCATAGCCATTGTCGCCGCCGGGCCGATCGCCAACTTCTTGTTGGCGATGGTGTTTTTCTGGGTGCTGGCAATGATGGGCAGCCAGCAGGTGCGGCCTGTAATCGGTGCCGTAGAAAGCGCCAGCCTGGCAGCTCAGGCCGGCCTTGTGGCCGGCCAGGAAATCGTTGCCATTGACGGCGAGCCGACCGTTGGCTGGTCGAACGTAAACCTGCAACTGGTCCGCCGTCTGGGCGAAAGCGGTTCTATCCAGATCGCAGTGCGCGGGCCGGGCTCGGATGTCGAGACTTCGCATCAGTTGATCCTGCATGACTGGCTCAAGTCTGCTGACGAGCCGGATCCGATCAAGTCGCTGGGTATTCGCCCGTGGCGCCCCGAGTTGCCGGCAGTGCTGGCAGAGCTTGACCCGAAAGGCCCGGCACAGGCTGCCGGACTTAAAATCGGTGACAAGCTGTTGGCCATCAACGATCAGGCCATCAACGACTGGCAGCAGGTGGTTGACTGGGTTCGCGTGCGGCCGGACTCCCGTGTTGTGTTGCATGTCGAGCGCGACGGGGTTGCGCTTGATGTCCCTGTTACCCTGGCGGCTCGCGGCGAAGGTAAGGCGGCAACCGGCTATCTGGGGGCGGGGGCCAAAGGTGTCGATTGGCCACCGGCAATGATTCGTGAGGTCAGTTACGGCCCGCTCGCCGCAATCGGGGAGGGTGCAAAGCGTACGTGGACCATGAGCGTATTGACTCTCGATTCGCTGAAGAAAATGTTGTTCGGTGAGCTCTCGGTAAAAAACTTGAGTGGACCGATAACCATTGCTAAAGTGGCGGGCGCTTCTGCCCAGTCGGGCGTCGTGGATTTCCTGAGTTTCCTGGCTTATCTGAGTATTAGCCTTGGGGTTCTGAATTTGTTGCCCATCCCTGTACTGGATGGGGGGCATTTATTGTTTTATCTGATCGAGTGGGCGCGTGGTCGTCCCTTGTCGGATCGGGTGCAGGGTTGGGGGATGCAGATCGGTATCAGTTTGGTGATCGGGGTGATGTTGCTTGCTCTGGTCAACGATCTGGGACGTCTGTAAACACTTCGCTGAATTGCGAATCTGCCGCATTTTGCGGCAGTTTGTTTATTGCCAGTTGGAATAAGAAAGGACTTCATGAAACGTCTGCTGCTAACTGCGGTTCTCGCCGTACTGATGATCGCCGAAGTTCACGCCGAGTCCTTCACTATCTCTGATATTCGTGTCAACGGGCTGCAGCGGGTTTCCGCCGGTAGCGTGTTTGGTGCGTTGCCTCTGAACGTGGGTGAAGTAGCGGATGACCGCCGTTTGGTGGAATCCACTCGTGCGTTGTTCAAAACCGGTTTCTTTCAGGATATCCAACTGGGTCGTGATGGCAATGTGCTTGTCATTACGGTTGTCGAACGTCCATCCGTCTCCAGCATCACCATCGACGGTAACAAGGCGATCTCCACTGATGACCTGATGAAAGGGCTCAAACAGTCGGGCCTGGCCGAAGGTGAAATCTTCCAGCGTGCAACCCTTGAGGGTGTACGCAACGAGCTGCAACGCCAGTATGTTGCCCAGGGCCGCTACTCGGCCACGGTTGACACCGAAGTGGTGCCCGAGCCGCGTAACCGCGTTGCCCTGAAGGTCAACATCAATGAAGGCACGGTTGCTGCTATCCAGCACATCAACGTGGTGGGCAACACCGTCTTCCCTGAAGAAGATCTGGTTGACCTCTTCGAACTGAAAACCACGAACTGGCTGTCGTTCTTCAAGAATGACGACAAGTATGCTCGTGAAAAACTGTCGGGTGACCTTGAGCGTCTGCGCTCTTACTACCTCGATCGCGGCTATATCAATATGGATATCGCTTCGACCCAGGTATCGATCACCCCCGACAAGAAGAACGTCTACATCACGGTCAACGTGAATGAAGGCGAAAAATACAATGTCGGCGAAGTGAAACTGAGCGGTGACCTCAAGGTTCCTGAAGACCAGATCAAATCGCTGTTGCTGGTTCAGCCAGGGCAGGTGTTCTCGCGCAAGCTGATGACCACTACCTCCGAACTGATTACCCGTCGTCTGGGTAACGAGGGCTACACCTTCGCCAACGTGAACGGTGTGCCTCAGCCAAACCCTGAAGATCACACGGTAGCCATCACTTTTGTGGTTGATCCGGGCAAGCGTGCTTACGTGAACCGCATCAACTACCGCGGCAACACCAAGTCTGAAGACGTGGTTCTGCGTCGCGAAATGCGCCAGATGGAAGGTGGCTGGGCTTCGACTTACCTGATTGACCAGTCCAAGGTTCGCCTTGAGCGTCTGGGCTTCTTCAAGGAAGTGAACGTTGAAACTCCGGCTGTGCCAGGCACTGACGACCAGGTTGACGTGAACTACGCCGTAGAAGAGCAGGCTTCGGGTTCGATCACTGCCAGCGTCGGTTTTGCCCAGAGCGCCGGTTTGATCCTGGGTGGCTCGATCACGCAGAACAACTTCCTGGGCACGGGTAACAAGGTCAGCATTGGCCTGACCCGCAGCGAATACCAGAGCCGCTACAACTTCAGCTACGTTGATCCGTACTGGACTGCAGATGGCGTAAGCCTGGGCTACAACGTGTTCTACCGCACCACTGACTACAAAGATCTGGACGTTGACGTTGCCAACTACTCCGTTGACAGCCTGGGTGCAGGCGTCAGCATGGGTTACCCGATCAGCGACACCTCGCGTCTGACCTATGGTCTGACCGTGCAGCAGGATGAAATCAGTACCGGTCAGTACACCGTTGACGAGATTTTCGACTTCGTAAACCGTGAAGGCACCAAGTACCTCAACTTCAAGGCATCGGTCGGCTGGTCTGAATCGACCCTGAACAAAGGTGTACTGCCAACACGCGGCAGCTCGCAGAGCCTGGTGCTTGAAAGCACGATTCCTGGCAGCGACCTGCAGTTCTACAAGCTGGACTACCGTGCCCAGCTGTTCCAGCCGTTGACCGACACCTACACCATGCGTCTGCACACTGAGCTGGGCTATGGCGACGGTTACGGTTCGACTGAAGGCCTGCCGTTCTACGAGAACTACTACGCCGGTGGTTTCAACTCGGTACGTGGTTTCAAGGACAGCGCTCTGGGCCCTCGCAGCACGCCTAGCTCGGGTAAAAACCCGGGCACCATCGCTGACCCTGATCAGGATCCGCTACCATTTGGTGGTAACGTGCTGATCCAGGGCGGTGTGGAAGTTCTGTTCCCGATGCCGTTCGTCAAAGATCAGCGCTCCCTGCGGACCTCTGTGTTCTGGGATGTTGGTAACGTGTTCGACACCAACTGCAAGGGCGATACCAAGGATTGCGACATCAGCTTTAGCAATATGGCCAGCTCTGTCGGTGTTGGCGTGACCTGGGTGACTGCACTTGGCCCGCTAAGCTTCAGCTTGGCAATGCCGGTCAAGAAACCGGATGACGCAGATACCCAGGTATTCCAGTTCTCCCTCGGCCAGACTTTCTAAAAGCCTGACTTTAGACACAGACAACAGATTTTTTAGGAGTGCATCGTGCGCAAGTTGACTCAATTGGTTCTCCTGGCTTCGGTCCTGGTCGCTGGCCCAGCCTTTGCTGATATGAAAATTGCCGTACTGAACTATCAGATGGCATTGCTGGAATCTGACGCTGCCAAGCGTTATGCCGTGGATGCCGAGAAGAAATTTGGCCCGCAACTGACCAAGCTCAAAAGCCTGGAAAGCAGCGCCAAGGGTATTCAGGATCGTCTGGTAAAAGGCGGCGACAAAATGCAGCAGGGCGAGCGTGAGCGTCTGGAGCTTGAATTCAAGCAAAAGGCCCGCGATTTCCAGTTCCAGTCCAAGGAACTGAACGAAGCCAAAGCAGTTGCTGACCGTGAAATGCTGAAACAGCTCAAGCCAAAACTGGACAGCGCTGTTGAAGAAGTCATCAAGAAAGGTGCCTTTGACCTGGTATTCGAGCGTGGTGCTGTGATTGATGTCAAACCTCAGTACGACATCACTCGCCAGGTTATCGAGCGCATGAATCAGCTGAAGTAATTATGACTGCGACTATAAAACTCGGCCAATTGGCCGAGTTCCTCGGTGCCACCTTGCGTGGCAGCGCGGAGAAAGAAATTACTGGGCTAGCCACTTTACAAGAGGCTGGCCCAGCTCAGTTGAGCTTTCTGGCCAATCCCCAGTACCGAAAATTCCTTGTCGACTGTCACGCGGGAGCTGTATTGCTCAAGCCGGACGATGCCGAGGATTATGTCGGTGATGCGCTATTGGTACCTGATCCTTATCTGGCATATGCCCGAATTTCCCACTTGTTCGATCCCAAGCCCAAGGCTGCGCCCGGCATTCACCCGACGGCAGTCATTGCTGTTGATGCGGTGATCGATCCGCTGGCCAGCATTGGTGCTTTTGCGGTGATTGAAAGTGGTGCTCGAATCGCTGCCGGCGTCACGGTCGGTCCCCACTGCTTTATCGGGGCCCGTTGTGAAATCGGCGAGGGCGGCTGGCTGGCACCACGGGTAACGCTTTATCACGACGTACGCATCGGCAAGCGCGTGGTGATTCAGTCGGGTGCTGTGCTGGGCGGTGAGGGTTTTGGTTTCGCCAACGAGAAGGGTGTCTGGCAAAAGATCGCGCAGATCGGTGGGGTAACCATCGGTGATGATGTCGAAATTGGCGTCAACACCGCCGTCGACCGCGGTGCTTTGGCCGACACGGTGCTGGGTAATGGCGTCAAGCTGGATAACCAGATCCAGATCGCCCATAACGTTCAGGTCGGTGACCATACGGCCATGGCTGCCTGTGTGGGTATTTCCGGTAGCACTAAAATCGGCAAGCACTGCATGTTGGCGGGTGGTGTCGGTTTGGTGGGGCACATTGAAATTTGTGACAACGTGTTCTTGACTGGTATGACGATGGTGACTCACTCGATTACCAAACCAGGCGCCTATTCTTCAGGGACCGCCATGCAGCCGGCGGCCGAATGGCGCAAGAGCGCGGCACGTATTCGTCAGCTGGACGATATCGCCAGACGGCTTAAACATCTGGAAAAGCACGTCGGGGAAGTGACCCCGGACGGTAAAGCTTCTTCAGAGGGCTAATACATTTTCCATATCAAGTGTGCATAGCCACTGGTTTGCTTCCTTGATTTGCTAGAGGAGCGCGCCTTAGTCGCGCGCGCCCAATCTTTATTACAGGCTTCCCCACGAAATGATGGACATCAACGAGATTCGCGAATATCTGCCCCACCGTTACCCGTTCCTGCTGGTGGATCGCGTAGTGGATCTGGATATCGAGAACAAGCGCATTCGTGCCTACAAGAATGTCAGCATCAATGAACCTTTTTTCAACGGTCACTTTCCGGCGCACCCAATCATGCCCGGCGTTTTGATCATTGAAGCGATGGCTCAGGCAGCTGGTATCCTTGGCTTCAAAATGCTCGACCTCAAGCCTGCCGACGGCACGCTTTACTATTTCGTGGGCTCCGACAAGCTGCGCTTCCGTCAACCGGTCACCCCGGGTGATCAACTGATTCTTGAAGCCAAATTTCTGAGCTGCAAGCGTCAGATCTGGAAGTTCGAGTGCCAGGCTTCGGTTGATGGAAAGCCGGTTTGCTCGGCTGAAATTATCTGTGCGGAACGCAAACTATGAGTTTGATTGACCCTCGCGCAATCATCGATCCGACGGCCATATTGGCCGACGACGTCGAGGTCGGCCCATGGTCGATCATCGGCGCAGGTGTGGAAATCGGCGAGGGGACAGTGATTGGGCCGCATGTGATTCTCAAGGGCCCAACCAGGATCGGTAAGCACAATCGTATCTACCAGTTCTCTTCGGTAGGCGAGGACACACCTGATCTGAAGTACAAGGGCGAAGAAACCCGCCTGGTGATCGGTGACCACAACGTCATTCGTGAAGGGGTCACCATTCATCGCGGTACCATTCAGGATCGCGCCGAAACAACCCTGGGCGATCACAATCTGGTCATGGCTTATGCCCACATCGGCCATGACAGCGTGATCGGCAATCACTGCATTCTGGTCAATAACGCTGCCCTGGCGGGCCATGTGCACATGGGTGACTGGGCGATCCTGTCCGGTTTTACTCTGGTTCATCAGTTCTGCCATATCGGCGCCCACAGCTTCTCGGGCATGGGCACCGCCATTGGCAAGGACGTACCGGCATTTGTGACGGTGTTTGGCAGCCCTGCGCAAGCGCGCAGCATGAACTTCGAAGGCATGCGCCGTCGCGGTTTCAGTGAAGACGCCATTCACGCGTTACGCCGCGCCTATAAAGTGGTGTACCGCCAGGGCCTGACCGTTGATCAGGCGCTGGCCGAACTGGCTGAGCCTGCTGCGCAATTCCCTGAAGTTGCAATGTTTGTTGAGTCGATTCAATCCTCCACCCGCGGCATTACGCGCTAGTCATGGCTAGATTGCGTATCGCGCTGGTGGCAGGGGAGGCTTCGGGCGACATTTTGGGCTCGGGGCTGATGCGGGCACTCAAGGCACAGCATCCTGATGTCGAATTTATCGGCGTCGGCGGCCCATTGATGGAAGCTGAGGGCATGAGCTCTTACTTCCCGATGGAGCGACTGTCGGTCATGGGGCTGGTTGAGGTGCTGGGTCGTTTGCGCGAATTGCTCAAGCGCCGCAAGCTTCTGGTCCAGACCCTGATCGCAGAAAGGCCCGATGTCTTTATCGGCATCGATGCGCCTGACTTCACGCTCAATATCGAACTCCAGTTACGTCGTGCCGGGATCAAAACCGTGCACTACGTCAGCCCTTCCGTATGGGCGTGGCGTCAGAAGCGAGTGCTGAAAATCCGCGAAGGCTGCGATTTGATGCTGACCTTGCTGCCGTTTGAAGCCAGGTTCTATGAAGAGCACGGTGTACCTGTGCGTTTCGTCGGACACTCTCTGGCAGACACCATCCCGCTTGAGGCCGACAAAGCCGGTGCGCGTGCCGAGCTGGGGTTGCCTGAGGGGCCGCTGGTCGCTTTGATGCCGGGCAGTCGCGGTGGCGAAGTGGGTAAGCTGGGCGGGCTGTTTCTGGATGCTGCGCAAAAAATTCGTGAAGCACGACCTGATGTGCGGTTTGTCCTGCCTTGCGCCAATGCGGCGCGCCGGGCGCAAATCGAACAGTTGCTGGTCGGGCGTGATCTGCCCCTGACCTTGCTCGACGGCCGCTCGCATCTGGCCCTGGCGGCATGTGATGCGGTATTGATTGCATCCGGTACGGCCACCCTGGAAGCGCTGCTGTACAAGCGCCCGATGGTGGTGGCGTATCGTCTTGCAGGTCTGACCTACTGGATTCTCAAGCGTCTGGTCAAAAGTCCCTACGTGTCATTGCCCAACCTGCTGGCTCAACGGATGTTGGTGCCTGAACTGTTGCAGGATGCGGCTACCCCGCAAGCATTGGCGCAAACCCTGCTGCCCTTGCTGGACGGTGGCGAAGAGCAGACCCGGGGCTTTGACGAGATACACCGTACATTGCGTCTCGACGCTTCCAATCAGGCCGCCAAAGCGGTGCTGGATCTGATTGCGCAATCCAAATGAGTAAAGTAACCATGCAAATCGGGCTGGACTTCAATCTGGTCGATCTGGCCGAAGACCTTGTGGCCGGAGTCGATGAGGTGGGCCGCGGGCCGTTGTGCGGCGCGGTAGTGACCGCAGCGGTAATTCTTGACCCTGCGCGTCCCATCGCCGGGCTCAATGATTCGAAAAAGCTCACCGAAGCGCGGCGTGAAAAGCTTTACGACGAAATCTGCGAAAAAGCCCTGAGCTGGTGTATTGCCCGGGCCGAAGTTGAAGAAATCGACGAGCTGAATATTTTGCACGCCACCATGCTGGCCATGCAGCGGGCTGTCGAAGGCCTGAGCATTACCCCCAAGCTGGCCATGATCGATGGCAACCGCTGCCCTAAACTGGCGATGCCGGCTGAGGCCGTGGTTAAAGGCGACAGCAAGGTTCCGGCGATTGCAGCGGCTTCGATTCTGGCCAAGGTCAGTCGTGACCGGGAGATGGCCGCCTTTGAGTTGATCTATCCCGGCTATGGCATCGGCGGACACAAGGGTTATCCGACCCCGGTACACCTCGAGGCGCTCGAACGCCTTGGTCCCACACCGATACACCGGCGTTCGTTTGGTCCGGTGCGTCGGGCCTGGGAAGCCCGCGAGGCGACCGAGATTTAGCCCCAAGGCTGATGTTTTTGCCAAGGCCCGGTACAATCCGGGCCTTGTTGTTTCTCAAAGCTTAAAGACAGGATCACCATGCCGGCTTCATTCGTTCACCTGCGCCTGCACACTGAATACTCCCTGGTCGATGGCCTGGTGCGGATCAAACCGCTGATCAAAACCCTGGCCGGGATGAATATGCCCGCCGTGGCGGTGACCGACCAGAACAACATGTGTTCTTTGGTCAAATTCTATAAAGCGGCCATGGGCGGCGGGATCAAGCCGATTTGCGGGGCTGACCTGTGGTTGTCGAACAAAGACCCGGAAAACCCGGTGAGTCGCCTTAGCCTGTTGGCGATGAATGGCGTCGGCTACCGCAATCTGACTGAACTGATCTCCCGTGGCTTTATTGATGGCCAGCGTAACGGCCAGGTCATTATCGAGCGCGAATGGGTAGCCGAGGCTGCGGAAGGCCTGATCATGCTTTCGTCAGCCAAGGAGGGTGAAATCGGCATCGCGCTGATCAGTGGCAACACTGAAGAGGCCGAGGTTCTGGCCCGCGAATGGATGACCGTATTCCCTGACCGGTTCTATCTCGAGGTTCAACGCACCAAACGTCCCAATGACGAAGAGCACCTGCATGCAGCGGTAGCGCTGGCAGAGACAGTCGGCGCGCCACTGGTGGCGACCAACGATGTGCGCTTCATCAGGCAAGAAGACTTCGAAGCCCACGAAACCCGTGTCTGCATCGGTGAAGGCCGGGCGCTGGACGACCCGCGTCGCTCGAAAAACTACAGCGACCAGCAGTACCTGAAAAGCGCCGAAGAAATGGCCGAGCTGTTCAGTGATTTGCCAGAGGCGCTGGTGAACTCGGTTGAAATCGCCAAGCGCTGCAACATCGAAGTAAAACTGGGCAAACACTTTTTGCCCAACTTCCCGATTCCCGATGGCATGACCATCGATGAGTATTTCCGCAAGGTGTCCTTTGACGGTCTGGAAGATCGCCTCAGCGTTCTGCTGCCTAAAGACACCACCGAAGACTATGACGCCAGGCGCCAGGTGTATGTCGACCGGCTGAATTTCGAGCTGGATATCATCATCCAGATGGGGTTCCCCGGTTACTTCCTGATCGTAATGGACTTTATCCAGTGGGCTAAAAGCAACGGCGTACCCGTTGGTCCGGGTCGAGGGTCGGGTGCCGGGTCACTGGTGGCCTATGTGCAGAAGATCACCGACCTTGATCCGCTGGAATACGACCTGCTGTTTGAACGATTCCTTAACCCGGAACGGGTATCGATGCCCGACTTCGACGTCGACTTCTGCATGGATGGTCGAGACCGGGTCATTGAGTATGTAGCCGAAAAGTATGGTCGCAACGCGGTAAGCCAGATCATTACCTTTGGTTCGATGGCTGCCAAGGCGGTAATCCGTGACGTGGCCCGGGTCCAGGGCAAGTCCTACGGCCTGGCGGACCGTCTGTCGAAGATGATTCCGTTCGAAGTCGGCATGACCCTGGAAAAAGCCTACGAGCAGGAAGAAATCCTGCGCGACTTCATCAAGGTCGATGAAGAAGCGGCCGAGATCTGGGACATGGCCCGCAAGCTCGAGGGCGTAGTCCGTAACGTTGGCAAGCACGCGGGTGGCGTTGTAATCGCGCCGACCAAACTTACCGACTTTTCGCCGATTTACTGCGACGAAGAGGGCGGCGGCCTGGTAACCCAGTTCGACAAGGACGACGTTGAGTCGGCCGGTCTGGTGAAGTTCGACTTCCTGGGGCTACGGACCCTGACAGTCATCGACTGGGCGCTGAAAACCATCAACCGTGATCGCGCCAAGGTAGACGAGCCGCCTCTGGATATCGCTTTCATTCCGCTGGATGACAAGCCGACCTATCAGTTGCTGCAAAAGGCCGAAACCACTGCAGTGTTCCAGCTTGAGTCGCGGGGCATGAAGGAGCTGATCAAAAAGCTCAAGCCCGACTGCCTGGAAGACTTGATCGCACTGGTGGCCCTGTTCCGTCCGGGGCCGCTGCAGTCAGGCATGGTTGATGACTTTATCAACCGTAAACACGGTCGTGCCGAACTGGCGTACCCGCACTCGGACTACCAGTACGAAGGGCTCAAGCCGGTATTGGCCCCGACATACGGCATCATTCTGTATCAAGAACAGGTGATGCAGATTGCCCAGGTCATGGCCGGCTACACCCTGGGTGGTGCCGACATGTTGCGCCGGGCCATGGGCAAGAAAAAGCCCGAAGAAATGGCCAAGCAGCGCGGCGGCTTTATCGAGGGTTGTGCCAACAACAATATCGATGGCGACCTTGCCGGTAACATTTTCGACCTGGTAGAGAAATTTGCCGGTTATGGCTTTAACAAATCCCACTCTGCCGCCTACGGTCTGGTGTCGTACCAGACGGCATGGCTGAAAACCCATTACCCGGCGCCGTTCATGGCTGCGGTACTGTCGGCGGATATGCACAACACCGACAAGGTCGTGACCTTGATCGAAGAAATTCGCACCATGAAGCTGCGTCTCGACGCGCCGGATGTGAATGCTTCGGAGTTCAAGTTCACGGTTAACGATGAAGGGCGGATCATTTACGGTCTGGGTGCGATCAAGGGCGTAGGCGAGGGGCCAGTAGAGGCCATCACCGAAGCTCGCCAGGACGGTCCGTTCACCGATTTGTTCGATTTCTGCGCCCGGGTCGACCTCAAACGCATCAACAAGCGAACCCTGGATGGTCTGATCCGTAGCGGTGCGCTGGACCGTCTGGGGCCGTTTTTCCATGATGAACCCAAGGCCTGGCAGGCGAGTATCGACCAGAATCGCGCGGTATTGCTGGCTGCGATGGAAGAGGCGATCAAGGCTGCCGAACAAACCGCCCGCACCCACGACAGCGGGCACGCCGATCTGTTTGGCGGCCTGTTTGTCGAGGCGGATGCCGACGTCTACGCCAATCACCGCAAGGCCAAGGAACTGACGCTCAAAGAGCGTTTGAAGGGCGAAAAAGACACCCTGGGCCTGTACCTGACCGGCCATCCGATTGACGAGTATGAAGGCGAGATCCGCCGTTTTGCCCGTCAGCGGATCATTGATCTCAAGCCGGCCCGGGATACTCAAACGGTCGCCGGCATGATCATCGCTTTGCGGGTCATGAAGAACAAAAAAGGCGACAAGATGGGCTTCATCACCCTCGACGACCGGTCGGGACGGATTGAAGCCTCGCTGTTTGCCGAGGCATTCCATTCGGCGCAATCGCTGTTGCAGACGGATGCGATGGTGGTGGTCGAAGGTGAGGTCAGCAATGACGACTTCTCCGGCGGCCTGCGCCTGCGGGTCAAGCGTGTGATGAGCATGGAAGACGCCCGAACCAGCCTGGCCGAAAGCCTGCGTCTGAAAGTTGTACAGTCCGCGCTCAAAGGTGATCAACTGCGCTGGCTGGGCGATTTGTTCAAGAAACACCGCGGCGCATGCCCGATCACCATGGAATACACCGGAGTGGGGGCCAAGGCGACGCTGCAGTTTGGCGAGACCTGGAGAATCGATCCGGCTGACAGCTTGATTCAAGCCTTGCGTGACCAGTTTGGGCGAGACAACGTCTTCCTCCAATACCGTTGACGGTCAGGGGTGCGAGAAGCGCCCTGACCTCGACCCGAATTTTTAATCTCGACCTGAGAGCGCCTGTCCCTTAAGGTAGGCGCGATACAGATCAACCGGCTGCCCCAGTTCGGTTAAAAGCACCAGCAAATGCTGGGTTTTAACTCTTCTGGCATGCTTTGCCGCCGACCCAAGACGGATGCTTATGAACCCGAATTTTCTTGATTTCGAACAGCCGATTGCTGACCTGCAAGCCAAAATCGAAGAGTTGCGCTTGGTTGGTAACGACAATTCGCTGAACATCAGCGATGAAATCTCTCGTCTGCAAGACAAAAGCAAAACGCTGACTGAAGATATTTTCGGCAAGCTGACCAGCTGGCAAATTGCCCGTCTGGCCCGTCACCCGCGCCGTCCTTACACCCTGGACTACATCGAGCACATCTTCACCGAGTTCGATGAGCTGCACGGCGACCGCCATTTCTCGGACGACGCTGCCATTGTTGGCGGTATTGCCCGTCTGGACGATCAGCCAGTCATGGTGATTGGTCACCAGAAGGGCCGTGAAGTGCGTGAAAAGGTACGCCGCAACTTCGGCATGCCGCGCCCGGAAGGCTACCGCAAGGCTTGCCGTCTGATGGAAATGGCCGAACGTTTCAAGATGCCGATCCTGACCTTCATCGACACCCCTGGCGCTTACCCGGGGATTGACGCTGAAGAGCGCAACCAGAGTGAAGCAATCGCCTGGAACCTGCGGGTGATGTCGCGCCTCAAAACCCCGATCATT
This sequence comes from Pseudomonas sp. PAMC 29040, assembly GCF_003994535.1. Lineage (NCBI taxonomy): Bacteria > Pseudomonadati > Pseudomonadota > Gammaproteobacteria > Pseudomonadales > Pseudomonadaceae > Pseudomonas > Pseudomonas sp. PAMC 29040. Next base: position 154,547 of record NZ_RZAA01000004.1, on the reverse strand, counting down.
GCCACTGTTATTGGTGAAGGTGGTTCGGGTGGTGCGCTGGCAATCGGCGTCTGCGATCAGTTGAACATGCTGCAGTACTCGACCTATGCGGTGATTTCGCCGGAAGGTTGTGCATCGATTCTGTGGAAAACCGCCGAAAAGGCGCCGGATGCTGCCGAAGCGATGGGCATTACTGCCGAGCGTTTGAAAGGTCTGGGTATTGTTGACAAGGTCATCACCGAGCCATTGGGTGGCGCGCACCGTGATCCGGTGGCGGCTTCCGCTTCGATTCGTGCCGAGCTTGCCTCCCAGCTGGACATGCTCAATAAACTCGATCACGAAGCGTTGCTCAAGCGTCGCTATGAGCGACTGATGAGCTACGGTCTCTGACAGGGGCATTGTAGGAGCCAGCTTGCGCGCGAGCTCTTCGTTGCTGCGTTGTAAGGCTAGCTCCTACAGGATTGTGCGATGTCCAACCTCTCAATCCTGCTTCTCAAAGCCCTCGAGCCCTGGCGCAATGCCAGGGCCTGGCATGTAGCGCTCTCCGGCGGTCTCGATTCGACCGTGTTGCTGCATGTTCTCGCTCAACTTCGTCAAACCAGTTCTCTGCCTCCTCTGAGCGCCATCCATGTCCATCATGGTCTTCAGGCTGCGGCAGACGCGTGGCCGGCCCACTGCCAGGCACTCTGTGATGCGCTGGGGGTGCCGCTGCAGGTTGTACATGTGCATGTGCAGGCCGGAGCAAGTCTTGAGCGTGCGGCCCGTGAGGCTCGCTATCAGGCGTTCGTGACGCTTACGCGAGCGCAAGAGGTGCTGCTCACCGGTCAGCATCGCGACGACCAGGCGGAAACCCTGCTGTTTCGTCTGCTGCGCGGGGCCGGAGTGAGCGGCCTGGCTGCGATGCCGCGTCAGCGTCGGCTGGGTGAAGGCAATTTATGTCGACCTTTGCTCGATGTGTCGCGCACCGACCTGGAGGCCTACGCGCGGGAACACAGCCTGAGCTGGATTGAAGATCCGTCCAATCAGCAGACCGACTTTTCGCGAAATTATTTGCGCCATGAGATTTTTCCGCTGCTGACCCGGCGCTGGCCGCAAGCAGCCGCCAGCATGGCGCGCAGTGCGGCCCACTGTGCCGAGGCGCAGGGCCTGCTCGATGACCTGGCCCGGCAGGACCTGCAAGCTGCGGGGGCGGTCAGCGAGTTCGACTGGCTCGGCTTGCCCTCGCTGGAGCTTGCGCCGATCACCTGCCTGTCACCGGCCCGGCAACGCAATGCGTTGCGTTACTGGCTGGCGGCGTTCAGTCAATTACCGGATACCGATCATTGGGCCGGTTGGGATGCCTTGCGCGATGCCCGGGGCGACGGGCAACCGCTCTGGAAACTTGCCGAAGGCGAGTTGCACCGTGCAGGCGGGAGGATCTGGTGGCTGGCCGGTGACTGGTTGCGCCAGCCGCCAGCTTCTGTGCAATGGCACAACCCGCATCAACCACTGATATTGCCCGGCAACGGCCAGTTACGTCTGTCGGGGGATATACCCGATGGCTCCGTGCAAGTGAGCTATCGTCAGGGGGGCGAGGTGATGACGGTGAAAAACCGTGGTCATCGTGACCTGAAGCGACTGCTCAACGAGCAGGGGTTGCCATTATTTGTCCGTGGCAGATTGCCGCTTCTGTATGTAAACGGGCAGTTATTGGCAGTGGCAAACCTCCCGGGACTGGACTGCGGCCCCTGTGGACGCTGGCAATTGCACTGGCTGCCAACTAAGAGCGATCAAGGTTTGAGCTGAAAGGGTGTTTCCGGTAGACTACGCTCCCTTCTTGATACAACTTCTGTAGATTCACCAGAATTGCAGATGTTGCCGATTACCAAGCAGTCTTTGCTGGGCGATTTTAAAAAAATGTGTGGCTTGTATCGAACCGTTGGTTTCCATCGGTCTGTTTCAACGCAGCAGTTTTTCGAAAGGTGCACTGTGACTAATGCTGGTGATTGGGGGCTTCGGCCTTCCTTCGCTTTCCCCGGCGGCTCTGACCGCTTTAACGCAGACTTCTAGGGTTTTTCATGACGCGCTACATCTTCGTCACGGGCGGTGTTGTTTCTTCATTGGGGAAAGGCATTGCCTCGGCTTCATTGGCAGCCATCCTGGAGGCGCGGGGACTTAAGGTCACCATGCTGAAGCTGGACCCCTACATCAACGTTGATCCGGGCACCATGAGCCCGTTCCAGCACGGTGAAGTGTTCGTCACACACGACGGCGCAGAGACCGACCTGGACTTGGGTCATTACGAGCGGTTTATCCGCACGACCATGACCCAGAACAACAACTTCACCACGGGCCGTGTCTACGAACACGTCCTGCGCAAGGAGCGCCGTGGTGATTACCTGGGTGCAACCATCCAGGTAATTCCGCACATCACCGACGAGATCAAGCGTCGAATCATCAAGGGCGCCGGCGATGCCGACGTAGCGATGGTTGAGATTGGCGGCACTGTGGGTGACATTGAGTCGCAACCGTTCCTCGAGGCAATCCGTCAGCTGCGCATCGAAGTAGGCGCCAAGCGCGCCATGCTGATGCACCTGACTCTGGTTCCGTATATCGCCACTGCTGGCGAAACGAAAACCAAACCAACGCAACACTCGGTTAAAGAATTACGTTCCATCGGCCTGCAGCCAGATGTTCTGATCTGCCGTTCCGATCACCATGTCGATATTTCCTCGCGTCGCAAAATCGCGTTGTTCACCAACGTTGAAGAGCGTGCGGTGATTTCGCTGGAAGACGCCGACACCATCTACCGTATCCCGGGCATGCTGCACGCTCAGGGTCTGGATGATTTTGTCGTTGAGCGTTTCGGTCTGGAATGCAACAGCGCCGACCTGTCCGAATGGGAACAAGTGGTCGACGCCAAGCTCAATCCTGAGCACGAAGTCACCATCGCCATGGTCGGCAAGTACATGGAACTGCTGGATGCGTACAAGTCGCTGATTGAAGCGATGAGCCACGCCGGTATTTCCAACCGTACCAAGGTCAACCTGCGTTATATCGATTCTGAAGATATCGAAAACAAAGGTACTGAACTGCTGGAAGGTGTCGATGCCATTCTGGTCCCGGGCGGCTTCGGTCTGCGCGGCGTAGAAGGCAAGATCACTGCGGTTCAATATGCTCGCGAAAACAAGGTGCCATACCTGGGTATCTGCCTGGGCATGCAAGTGGCGGTTATCGAGTTCGCACGTAACGTGCTGGGCTGGAAAGACGCCAACTCCACCGAGTTCGATCGCAACAGCGGCCACCCGGTTGTGGGCCTGATCACTGAGTGGGAAGACGCCACCGGTGCTGTTGAAACCCGTACCGAAACGTCGGATCTGGGCGGCACCATGCGTCTGGGTGCACAGGACTGCCAGCTTACCGCCGGCTCTCTGGTTCACGACTGCTATGCCAAGGACGTGATCGTTGAACGTCATCGCCATCGCTATGAAGTGAACAACAACCTGCTGCCTCAACTGATGGAAGCCGGCCTGAAAGTAACCGGTCGTTCCGGTGACGGCGCGCTGGTAGAAGTGGTTGAAGCACCGGATCATCCTTGGTTCGTTGCTTGCCAGTTCCACCCGGAGTTCACCTCCACGCCACGTGACGGTCATCCGTTGTTCACGGGTTTCGTCAAGGCTGCACTGGCTCAGCACGAAAAAAACGCTTAAGCAGCAGGGTGTAATGGAAAGTCCGCGCAGGTTCTGGCGGACTTTCCAGAAGATCACCCTGGTTTTTGCGTGCTACCGACTACCGACGACCACGTGTTTGCCTTGGCAGCCGCGGTCGCCGATGTCTGCGGCAGACACTTCTGTGAAGAGTTTTCCGACAATAGAAACCGCATCACCCTCGTTTCTCCGGTAAAGTACCGCACGATTTCTCGGACCCCTGGCTCCGAACCTTATCGTCCTCAAGGCTGCCTGCAGATTGGCCCTTGTCGATGATGACAAAATTTCCCTCAGCTGCGTCGTTTTCGTCAACTTTGGAGTGTTTACAACAATGGCAAAAATCGTCGACATCAAAGGTCGTGAAGTTCTCGACTCCCGTGGCAACCCCACCGTGGAAGCGGACGTGCTTCTCGACAACGGCATCATCGGCAGTGCTTGCGCGCCTTCCGGTGCTTCCACCGGTTCCCGTGAAGCGCTGGAACTGCGTGATGGCGACAAGAGCCGTTACCTGGGCAAAGGCGTTTTGAAAGCCGTTGCCAACATTAACGGCCCGATTCGCGATTTGCTGCTGGGTAAAGACCCGGTTGATCAAAAAGCGCTGGACCACGCGATGATTGCGCTGGACGGCACTGAAAACAAAGGTTCCCTGGGCGCTAACGCCATCCTCGCTGTATCCCTGGCAGCTGCCAAGGCTGCGGCTCAGGACCAGGACCTGCCGCTGTACGCACACATCGCCAACCTGAACGGCACCCCGGGTGTTTACTCGATGCCGGTACCGATGATGAACATCATCAACGGTGGCGAGCACGCAGATAACAACGTCGACATTCAAGAGTTCATGGTGCAGCCGGTTGGCGCCAAGACCTTTTCCGACGCGCTGCGCATGGGTACTGAAATCTTCCATCACCTTAAAGCTGTACTCAAGGCTCGTGGCCTGAGCACTGCAGTGGGCGATGAGGGTGGTTTCGCACCTGACCTGGCTTCCAACGAAGATGCACTGAAAGTGATCTCCGAAGCTGTCGCCAATGCCGGTTACACCCTGGGCACTGACGTGACCCTGGCTCTGGACTGTGCGGCCAGCGAATTCTACGAAGACGGCAAGTACAACCTGTCTGGCGAAGGCCAGGTGTTCAACTCCGAAGGTTTCGCCGAGTACCTCAAAGGTTTGACTCAGCGCTACCCGATCATCTCCATTGAAGATGGCCTGGACGAGTCTGACTGGGATGGCTGGAAAATCCTGACCGACAAAGTCGGTGAGAAAGTTCAGCTGGTAGGGGACGACCTGTTCGTAACCAACACCAAGATCCTGAAAGAAGGCATCGATAAGAAGATCGCCAACTCGATCCTGATCAAGTTCAACCAGATCGGCACCCTGACCGAAACCCTGGAAGCTATCCAGATGGCCAAGGCCGCTGGTTACACTGCAGTGATTTCGCACCGTTCCGGCGAAACCGAAGATTCCACCATTGCCGATCTGGCAGTGGGTACTTCGGCTGGCCAGATCAAGACCGGCTCTCTGTGCCGTTCGGATCGCGTGTCCAAGTACAACCAATTGCTGCGTATCGAAGAGCAATTGGGCGCAAAAGCCAAGTACAACGGTCGCAGCGAGTTTCGCGGCTAAGCAGTTGGTGGTAAAAAGACAGCAGGTTGTGTCGGAATTTTCGCTTAGACGAGTTTTTTGACACTAATCTGAATCTGTACAAGCCTGGGTTCTCCAGGCTTTGTACTATTGGTTGTTTACGTTTTTCGGCATGGCTGTCTTTTCACTGGATACCTGATATTCGATGCGCAGTCCTAATTGGTTGTTTCTCATCTTGCTCTTGCTGCTGGCTGGCCTACAGTATCGCCTGTGGGTGGGGAATGGCAGTTTGGCGCAGGTTACCGACCTGACCCAGCAAATCGCCGATCAGCATGCTGAAAACGAAGTATTGCTGGAGCGCAACCGTGTGCTGGATGCGGAAGTTCTGGAGTTGAAAAAAGGCATGGAGACCGTTGAAGAACGTGCTCGCCATGAGTTGGGCATGGTCAAGGAGGGCGAAACCCTCTACCAGTTGGCCCAATGAGTTCCCTGTCACCGGCCTTCTGGGCCGTGATTCCTGCCGCGGGCGTTGGTGCCCGTATGGCCGCGGACCGTCCCAAGCAGTATTTGCAGTTGGGCGGGCGCAGTATTCTGGAACACAGCCTCGGCTGTTTTCTTGACCATCCGGGCCTCAAGGGGCTGGTGGTCAGCATTGCTTCTGATGACCCTTTTTGGCCTTCCTTGCCCTGTGCCGCCGATCCACGGATCGCCCGGGTAGAGGGCGGGCGCGAGCGTGCCGATTCGGTGCTCAATGCGTTGCTGCATCTGCATGCACTGGGCGCGTCTGATGACGATTGGGTGTTGGTTCACGATGCCGCACGCCCGAACCTGTCCCGTGAAGATCTGGACAAATTGCTGCGCGAACTGGCCCTCGACCCGGTCGGTGGCTTGCTGGCGGTTCCTGCGCGGGACACGCTCAAGCGCGTCGACAAGCATGGCCGGGTGGTTGAAACCGTCGATCGCAGTCTGATCTGGCAGGCGTACACGCCGCAGATGTTCCGTCTGGGAGCATTGCACCGGGCCCTGGCTGATAGCCTGGTGGCAGATGCCAAAATCACTGATGAATCCTCAGCCATGGAGTGGGCGGGCCTCGCGCCGCGCCTGATCGAGGGTCGCTCGGACAACATCAAGGTGACCCGCCCCGAGGACCTCGAGTGGCTGCGGTTGCGCTGGGTCAATCGTTGATCCCTCTGTAGCAGCGAGCTTGCCTCGCGATCTTTTAAAAGATCAAAAGATGGCGAGGCAAGCTCGTTGCTACAGGTTTCTAACCCAAATACTCCTCACGCTTTGCCAATCCTTCCTTCAGATAGTCCACCAGCTTCCTGACCTTTGGCGACAAGTGCCGTTGCTGCGGATAGAGCGCCCAAACCGCGGTATTGGGTGGCTGATGAGTTTCTAGCAAAGACACCAGAGCCCCAGTCTTCAAATGCTCCAGCACGTAATAGTCCGGTAGCTGGCACAGCCCGACCCCCAGCAGGGCTGCATCCAGTACTGCCTGCCCGCTGTTGCAGCGCCAGTTGCCTTGCACCCGCTGCGAAAATTCGCGCCCGTCCTGCTGCAATTGCCATAGATCTGAGCTGCCAATCAAACAGTTGTGGCGGCTCAATTCCGACAGGCTATGGGGGCGGCCGTAATGTTCCAGGTATGACGGCGATGCACACAGATACATACGTCGTGGTGCCAGGCGGGTGGCCACCAGTCGTGAGTCCTGCAGCCGGCCCAGGCGGATGGCCAGATCAAGGCTCTCGTGCACCAGATCCAATGGACGATTGCTCAGTTCGATATCGACCCGTAACTGCGGGTATAACCCCATAAAACGTGTCACCAGCGGCACGATAAAGCGTTCGCCGTAGGCCACGGCGCAGGTCATTCGCAGCATGCCTTTGGGTTCGCTGGCCAGGTCGCCGACTGCACGCAGGGCTTCTTCGCGGCCGTCTTGCAAGCGCTGGCAGTGCTGTAAAAATGTCTGACCGGCCTCGGTCAGGGTTACCCGGCGCGTACTGCGATAAAACAGTCGGGTTTGCAGGCGTTCTTCGAGTCGGGCGACCTGACGGCTTATGTGCGATGACGACACGCCAAGGCGTTCTGCAGCAGCGGTGAATTGGCCGCATTCGGCCACCGCAACAAACTCATCAATGCCTTCCCAGCGGCTCTCATTCACAGTTGATTGTCCCTGTATGGCAATAATGTTTTGCTTTTGTCCGGATTATTAATCAGTCAGCGCTGATTTACACTCCTGGTCTTGTTTTAACTTTGCTGGAGTCGATTGATGATCAAGTCACGTGCTGCCGTAGCCTTCGAGGCCAAGAAACCGCTGGAAATCGTCGAAGTTGACGTTGCGATGCCCAAGGCGGGTGAAGTGTTGCTGCGGGTTGTGGCTTCGGGTGTATGCCATACCGATGCCTACACCTTGTCGGGGGCCGATCCGGAGGGCATCTTTCCGTCGATTTTGGGCCATGAAGGCGGCGCTGTAGTCGAGGCGATCGGCGAAGGTGTTACCTCTGTCGCAGTGGGCGATCACGTCATCCCGCTGTACACGCCGGAATGCCGCAAGTGTAAATTCTGCCTGTCAGGCAAAACCAACCTGTGTCAGGCGATTCGTGCCACCCAGGGTAAAGGCCTGATGCCGGACGGCACCACGCGCTTCTCCTACAAAGGGCAGCCAATTTTCCATTACATGGGCACCTCTACCTTTTCGGAATACACCGTGTTGCCGGAAATCTCGGTGGCCAAGATTCAAAAAGACGCACCGCTGGAGAAGGTCTGCCTGCTGGGTTGTGGTGTCACCACGGGTATTGGTGCCGTGATCAATACTGCCAAGGTCAAGCCGGGCGACACCGTAGCCATCTTCGGCCTGGGCGGCATTGGCCTTTCAGCGGTGATCGGCGCAGTAAAGGCCAAGGCCGCGCGGATCATTGCCATCGATATCAACCCGGGCAAGTTTGAAATCGCCAGGCAACTGGGCGCGACCGATTGCGTCAACCCGAAGGACTTTGATCGCCCGATTCAGGAAGTGATAGTCGACATGACTGACGGCGGCGTCGATTTTTCTTTCGAGTGCATCGGTAATGTGCAACTGATGCGTGCGGCACTGGAGTGCTGCCACAAAGGTTGGGGCGAGTCCGTCATCATCGGTGTCGCCGGTGCCGGTCAGGAAATTTCGACCCGTCCGTTCCAGTTGGTCACCGGCCGAGTCTGGCGTGGATCGGCCTTTGGTGGCGTGCGTGGGCGCACTGAGTTGCCAAGCTATGTCGACATGGCGCAAACCGGTGAAATCCCGCTGGACACTTTCATTACCCACACCATGGGCCTGGAAGACATCAACAAGGCTTTCGACCTGATGCACGAAGGCAAAAGCATTCGTACTGTAATCCACTTCTGACGAAGAGCTGCAAGCTACAAGCTATAAGCGGGAGAAACACATGCCCGCTTCTACTTGTGGCTTGCAGCTGAAAGCTTGGAGCTGTCCATGACACTGGAAAATATTTCCTGCCAGAAAAGCTTCGGTGGCTGGCACAAGCGCTACCGGCACCGTTCTGAGGTACTGGGTTGCGACATGGTATTTGCCGTGTACTTGCCGCCCCAGGCCGAGCAGGGCGCCAGGCTGCCGGTGTTGTACTGGCTGTCGGGTTTGACCTGTACCGATGAAAACTTCATGCACAAGGCCGGCGCTATGAAAATGGCCGCCGAGCTGGGGCTGATTATCGTGGCGCCGGACACCAGCCCCCGTGGCGACGGGGTTCCGGATGATCCGGATGGCGCCTGGGATTTCGGCCTGGGTGCAGGTTTTTACCTGAACGCAACGCAGCAGCCTTGGGCTCAGCATTACCGCATGCATGATTATGTGGTGCAGGAATTGCCGGCATTGGTTGAAGCGCATTTCCCTGCCTCGCAAAAACGCGGGATCAGCGGACACTCCATGGGTGGCCACGGAGCTTTGGTTTGTGCGCTGCGCAATCCGGGGCGCTATCAGTCGGTGTCCGCTTTTGCGCCGATCAGCAACCCGATGGATTGCCCGTGGGGGCAAAAGGCCTTCTCCCATTACCTGGGGGATGAGCGCTCGCGGTGGCGTGAATGGGACGCGTGCATTTTGATCAGCGAGGCCCGTGAAAAGCTGCCGCTATTGGTGGATCAGGGAGATCGGGACGACTTTCTGAGTGTGCAGCTCAAGCCCGAGGCACTGCAGCAGGCTGCGAAACTGGCGGGTCATCCGTTGAACTTGCGTCTGCAGCCGGGCTACGACCATAGCTATTTTTTCATCGCCAGCTTTATTGACGACCACTTGCGTCACCACGCGAGCGCACTAAGCGCTTAATAGTGGGTAGAATCACGCCCTGACTTAATCGGGGCGTTTTTTTATGCGTATTGGCCACGGCTATGATGTGCACTGTTTTGCTGAAGGCGATTTTATAACCCTGGGCGGCGTGCGGATCTCCCACAAATTCGGGCTGTTGGCCCATTCTGATGGCGACGTGCTGTTGCACGCACTCAGCGATGCTTTGCTGGGCGCTGCGGCGCTGGGCGACATCGGCAAGCACTTTCCTGATACCGACCCGACTTTCAAGGGCGCAGACAGTCGCGTCCTGTTGCGTCATGTCGTCGGGCTGATCCATGCCAAAGGTTGGAAAGTCGGCAATGTCGACAACACCATCATTGCCCAGGCGCCAAAAATGGCGCCGCATATTGAAACGATGCGCGCGCTGATTGCGGCGGATCTAGAGGTTGATTTGGACCAGGTAAACGTAAAAGCCACCACCACCGAAAAGCTCGGCTTTGTCGGTCGTGAAGAAGGCATCGCTGTGCATTGCGTCGCGTTGTTGGTTCGCGGATGAACGAGTTTGATCTGCTGGGGCCGCTGGCTTACGGCGAGCCTTTGGGGACCGCGGTGCTCAAGGCCACGGCTGAAGACTTCCAGGTTGATGAAGTGCTGGATATTCCGTTGTCCGGTGATGGCGAGCATCTGTGGTTGTGGGTCGAGAAGCGGGGGCTGAACACTGAAGAAGCCGCACGGCGGATCGCCAAGGCCGCAGGCGTGCCGCTGCGTACGGTCAGTTACGCAGGCTTGAAAGACCGTCAGGCCCTGACGCGCCAGTGGTTCAGCGTGCAGTTGCCGGGCAAGGCCGATCCTGACATGTCGGGCGCTGAAAACGACACCCTGCGAATTCTCAAAAGCACCCGCCACAAACGCAAGTTGCAACGCGGCGCCCATGCTGCCAACGGTTTCACCCTGCGCCTGACGCAACTGGCCGGGGACAAGGAAGCATTGGCGCAACGTCTTGAACTGATCGCCAAACAGGGCGTACCGAACTATTTCGGCACCCAGCGTTTCGGCTGGCAGGGCGGTAATTTGGGTGAGGCCCGTGACTATGCGGCGCGCAAAGCCTTGCCGGAGCAGCGCAATGTGCGCTCGCGGCTGTTGTCCACCGCTCGCAGTTATCTGTTCAATCAGGTGCTGGCGGCGCGGGTAGCCGATGGTAGCTGGCAACGTGCACAGGTTGGCGATTTACTGGCCTTTACCGACAGTCGCAGTTTCTTTGCGGCGGGTGAGGCTGAATGCAGCGACCCGCGACTGAGCATTCTCGACCTTCATCCCACCGGTCCCTTGTGGGGCGAGGGCGAGTCGCCGACCACCGGTGCACCCCATGAACTGGAACAGTCCGTTGCCGGGCGCGAAGCTGATTTGCGTGACTGGCTGGTTCGAGCAGGCATGAGCCATGAACGGCGTATCCTGCGGCTGCCCATTGGCCGGTTGACGTGGCATTATCCGGAGCCTGACATTCTGCAACTGGAATTTGTTCTGCCGGCCGGATGCTTCGCTACTGTCCTGGTGCGAGAACTTGTTGATCTGGTGCCTTTGGGTCAAACGGACAGCCTATGCGTATTCTGATTTCAAACGATGACGGGGTCACTGCCCCGGGTCTGGCCGCGCTTTATGGCGCGCTGGCCGATTATTGCGAGTGCGTGGTGATTGCGCCCGAGCAAGACAAAAGCGGGGCGAGCAGTTCACTGACGCTGGATCGGCCCTTGCATCCGCACACCCTGGCCAATGGCTTTATCAGCATTAATGGCACGCCGACCGATTGCGTTCACCTGGGCCTTAATGGTCTGTTGGAGCAGCAGCCGGACATGGTGGTCTCGGGAATTAACCTGGGTGCCAATCTGGGTGACGATGTGCTGTATTCAGGGACTGTGGCTGCGGCGCTTGAGGGGCGTTTTCTCGATCACCCTTCGTTCGCGTTTTCGTTGGTGTCGCGTCAACTGGACAACTTGCCGACAGCGGCCTATTTCGCCCGCAAGCTGGTTGAAGCGCACGGGGTGCTGGACTTGCCGCCGCGTACGGTCCTTAACGTGAATATTCCCAATCTGCCGCTCGATAAAATTCGCGGTATTCAACTTACGCGTCTGGGGCATCGTGCCCGTGCTGCGGCGCCGGTTCGGGTTGTGGATCCGCGTGGCAAGGCCGGCTACTGGATTGCGGCTGCCGGCGATGCAGAGGATGGCGGCCCGGGAACGGACTTCCATGCCGTGATGCAGGGCTATGTCTCGATCACGCCGCTGCAACTTGACCGCACTTTTGGCGATGGTTTCAAAAGCCTCGGTGTCTGGCTGGAGGGTCTGGGGTGATGGGGCGTGAACAGGATGGCCTGATGCATCGCGGCATTGGCATGACCTCCGAGCGTACCCGCGAGCGGCTGATTCAGCGCCTGCGGGAAGAGGGCATCGTTAACCAGAAAGTGCTTGAGGTTATTCGGCGTACGCCACGGCATCTGTTCGTGGACGAAGCACTGGCGCACCGGGCCTATGAAGACACGGCGCTGCCCATAGGCAACAACCAGACCATCTCCCAGCCTTATATGGTCGCCCGCATGAGCGAGTTGCTGCTTGAGGACGGCCCGCTGGACAAGGTCATGGAGATTGGGACCGGGTCGGGTTATCAGACCGCGGTTCTCTCGCAGCTGGTCGAGCGAATATTTTCCGTAGAACGGATCAAGGTGTTGCAGGATCGGGCCAAGGAGCGACTGCTCGAGCTCAACCTGCGTAACCTGGTGTTCCGATGGGGCGACGGCTGGGAAGGCTGGCCTGCGCTGGCGCCTTATAACGGCATTATCGTGACCGCGGTGGCGACCGATGTCCCCCAGGCGCTGCTGGATCAATTGGCCCCCGGCGGGCGCCTGGTGATTCCGGTGGGTGCAGGCGAGGTTCAGCAATTGATGCTGATCGTACGTGAAGAGCACGGTTTTGCCCGGCGGGTGATCGGCAATGTGCGCTTTGTGCCGCTGCTCAACGGGCCCCTGGCCTGAGTCTTTGTTCGGCCCTGCTGAATTATGGGGCCGGGTGCAGGTCATACTGCGCAGCGGTCGGGCTCTGTCGTTGCCTGAATTTTTTATGATTTGGCTTTGCCGTCTGTAAAGCTGTGTTGCCAGTTATACTTGCGCTAAACCATGGCCAATACTGGCGTACTAATATTTAGCCATCTTCAAAGGGAGCGGCGGGTGAGTCTCACAGTCATTGCGCAGCGTATGGGAACCAAAAGCTATCACAGACTGGTAGTCGGTCTATGCCTGAGTGCCGTCCTGGTTTTGTTGGCCGCGTGCTCCAGCACACCCAAGAATGGCGTGCGTGTGGTTGACCGCAACGGGGTCGCTCAGCGTCCGGCGGTAACAACCGGGCAATACGTGGTGCGACGTGGCGACACGTTGTTCTCAATTGCTTTTCGCTACGGCTGGGACTGGAAGGCTCTAGCGGCGAAAAACAATATTGCGGCTCCTTTCACTATTGTCCCAGGTCAAACAATTCGCTTTGACGGACGTGCCGGAACCCTGCCCGCAGGTGGCACCACCACGACTGTCGTCTCGAATTCTGCAGGCAGCAAAACCACGGTAATCAAACGCGCGAGCACCGCAGCAGCTGCGCCAGCGGCCGTTGCGGCACTGCCTGCAGGCCCTGCTCCCAAAGGCTGGGGATGGCCTTCTAATGGCATTTTGATTGGCAAATTTTCTTCAAACGGTAGTTTGAATAAAGGTATTGATATCGCCGGAGATTTGGGACAGCCTGTTTTGGCTGCGTCTGATGGGTCAGTTGTTTACGCCGGCAGTGGATTGAGGGGCTACGGCGAATTAGTCATCATCAAGCACAGCGATACCTACGTCAGTGCTTACGGCCACAACCGTAGGCTGTTGGTTCGGGAGGGGCAGCAGGTCAAGGTCGGACAGACAATTGCCGAAATGGGGTCAACTGGTACAGACCGGGTGAAACTTCACTTTGAGATTCGCCGTCAGGGTAAACCTGTAGATCCACTGCAATTCCTTCCACGCCGTTGATCGCTTACCAGCCTGTTCCTGATGTAGTTAAGGAACAGGCTCCAGCATTGCCAAGGATATAGGCGAAGCTTGAGCTTGAGGTCGAACTCACCAAAGGACTACAACAATGGCTCTCAGTAAAGAAGCCCCGGGGTTTGACATCGACGATGAGGTGCTCCTTATGGACTCCGGCATCGACAGCGACTTGATGTCAGAAGACGACGAATCAACCCCTACTGCCCGCACCAAGTCCAAAAAAGCGACCGCTACAAAACAGCACAAGTACATTGACTACACCCGGGCGCTCGATGCGACCCAGCTGTATCTCAATGAAATTGGCTTTTCTCCGTTACTCTCCCCAGCAGAAGAAGTTCATTTTGCGCGCTTGTCGCAAAGTGGAGATCCGGCCGGGCGCAAGCGCATGATTGAAAGCAACTTGCGTCTGGTGGTGAAAATCGCCCGTCGCTACGTCAATCGTGGGCTCTCGCTACTGGATCTGATTGAAGAGGGCAACCTGGGACTGATTCGCGCAGTAGAGAAGTTTGACCCTGAGCGCGGTTTCCGTTTCTCGACTTACGCCACCTGGTGGATCCGCCAGACGATTGAACGGGCGATCATGAATCAGACCCGCACCATTCGTTTGCCGATTCATGTCGTCAAAGAGCTCAATGTCTACTTGCGGGCTGCACGCGAACTTACGCAAAAGCTCGATCACGAACCTTCCCCTGAAGAAATTGCCAATCTGCTCGAAAAACCCGTCGCAGAGGTCAAGCGCATGCTTGGACTGAATGAGCGGGTGTCCTCGGTGGATGTTTCTTTAGGCCCTGATTCCGATAAAACCCTGCTCGATACCCTGACAGATGATCGACCTACAGATCCTTGCGAGCTGCTTCAGGACGATGACCTGTCGCAAAGTATCGATCAGTGGTTGTCTGAACTTACAGACAAGCAGCGTGAGGTGGTGATTCGCCGCTTCGGGTTGCGTGGTCATGAAAGCAGTACCCTCGAAGATGTTGGTCTGGAGATTGGTCTGACACGCGAACGTGTTCGGCAGATTCAAGTCGAGGGGCTCAAGCGTTTGCGCGAGATCCTTGAGCGCAACGGTTTGTCCAGTGAGTCGCTGTTTCAGTAACAGGCATCCTGCTCGCTAAAAAGCCCCGAAATATTCGGGGCTTTTTTGTGCCCGCAGAATCTGGACCGCTGCTGCCAAGGGGTTTTTTTGAGTGCGTGCGGGTGACCGGTCAGTCTCAAAAGTGCAGTCAGGCAGGGGTTGGAACTTTATCTGTCATGGGCTGTAAGCCTTTGCTTACCTTTCATGTAAGCCAAGGGCGAAAACAGGCTTGTGGATAGTCTGCTTCTGACTTTAATAAGTTGTAACTGATTGAATTTAAACATTTTTATTGTTTTGTTAAGTCTGATCCGGATTTAAAAACCCTAACTGATGCGCTTGCAGCCATTCTTAAAGTCTTTAGTATCTCAACTGTGCCGACGGATCGACACAGTGCTCAAGGATGAGTGCTCAGGGACAATCGCAGGACGTGATTCATCAGGATGATGAAAGGGACAAAAGGGAATAGGGAAAAAATGTGGGCGGGTCAAACCGCCCCTTTTTTTGCCTTGAAAAAAGTGGCTGCAGCGGCGATTCATCGTTGAGCCGGTTACCCGAATCAAACGCAAAACGCCCAGGGCAATGGCCCTGGGCGTTTTGCGTTACAGACAGAAAACAGGTGCAGTGTGCGCCTGTTCCCGGGTCAGGCGTTACAGCGCTGGATAGTCGATGTACCCGGTAGGGCCTTTAGCATAGAAGGTCTGCGGGTCTGCTTCATTGAGCGGTGCATCGGCCTTCAGGCGTGCTGGCAGGTCCGGGTTGGCAATGAATGGCACACCGAACGCGACAGCATCGGCTTTACCCGCTGCGATCCAGGCATTGGCACTGTCTTTTGTGAAGCTCTCATTGACGATGTACGGGCCGCCAAAGGCTGCCTTGAGCTGTGGGCCGAGGCTGTCTGGCGCTTCATGCTCGCGGGCACAGATATAAGCGATACCGCGCTTGCCGAGTTCACGGGCGACATAGCCAAAGGTTTCAGCCAGATTGTCATCACCCATGTCGTGCAGGTCGGCACGTGGCGACAAGTGCACGCCAATCCGGCCGGCACCCCAGACATCAATGGCGGCATCGGTGACTTCGAGCAGCAGACGGGCGCGGTTCTCGATCGAGCCGCCGTACTGGTCGGTGCGCTTGTTGGTGCTGCTTTGCAGGAACTGATCGAGCAAGTAACCATTGGCACCATGGATTTCTACGCCGTCAAAGCCTGCGGCCTTGGCGTTCTCGGCGCCGGCACGGTAAGCCTCGACAATGTCTGCAATCTCGGCAGTTTCCAGTGCGCGTGGGGTGGGGAAATCCACCTTTGGACGCACCAGGCTTACATGGCCTTTAGCTGCAATGGCACTTGGTGCAACAGGGGCTTCGCCGTTCAGATACATCCCGTGGGAGATCCGGCCAACGTGCCACAACTGCAGCGCGATACGGCCACCGGCCGCGTGGACCGCCTTGGTGATGTTGCCCCAGCCGCGGACCTGGTCGGCAGACCAGATGCCGGGGGTGTCAGGGTAGCCGACGCCCATTGGCGTTACCGAAGTGGCTTCGCTCAGGATCAGCCCTGCCGACGCGCGCTGAACGTAATACTCAGCCATCAGCGCGTTTGGAACCCGCCCTTCATCGGCGCGGCAGCGGGTGAGGGGGGCCATGATGATGCGGTTAGGCAGTTCAAGGTCGCCCAGCTTGATCGGATCGAAAATCGTGGTCATTTATGCAGCCCTCTCAAGGATCAATGTGTGGCAGTGGCCAGTTCGGGATTGCCGTTCTGGCGAAAAGTAATCAGGGTGACCAGCAATGCCAGAACCGCCAGAACCGCGGCAGCCAGTGGCACGCTGGTGAGGCCGAAGCCGTGGGCAATCACGCTGCCGCCAACCCAGCCGCCCAGCGCGTTGCCGATGTTGAAAGCACCGATGTTCAGGGTGGATACCAGATTGGGGGCGGCCTTGCCGAAGGTCACGACGTTCACTTGTAGTGCGGGCACGGCGGCAAACGAAGCGGTGGCCCAGAGGAACAAAGTGATCTCGGTCGGAATCAGCGCGACACTGGTCCAGCTAAGAACGGTGGAAATAACCGCCATCGAGATGAACACGCCGATCAAGGTCGCGGCCAGACGCTTGTCTGCCAGCTTGCCGCCGATGATATTGCCCACGGTCAGGCCCAGGCCGATCAGCAACAAGGTCCAGGTCACACCGTTGGGCGAGACGCCGGTGACATCGCCCAGCAAGGGCGCGACATAGGTGAACAGAGTGAACATCGATGCGGAAAACAGCGCCGTCATGCTCAGAGAGAGCCAGATGCCAGCGCCCTTGAGTGCGGCCAGTTCGGCACGCATGTCGAGTTTCTCTTCGTCACGCTTGGCAGGCAGGAAGCGGATCAGGCCAATCAACGCCACCACGCCAATCACGGTCACCGCGAAAAACGTCGAACGCCATCCTGCCGCCTGACCGAGTGCGGTACCCAGGGGCACGCCCAGCACATTGGCCAAGGTCAAACCGGTGAACATCAGCGCCACTGCCGAAGCGCGCTTGTTGGCCGGTACCAGGCCTGCAGCCACTACCGAGCCGATACCGAAGAACGCGCCGTGACACAGGGCGGTTACCACACGGGCAAACATCAGCACGTTGTAATCACTGGCCAGTGCGCAGAGCAGGTTGCCGATGATAAATATCACCATCAGCGCCACCAGGGCTGCCTTGCGCGGCAATTTGGCAGTTGCCAGCGCCATGAATGGCGCCCCGATAGCTACACCCAGTGCATAACCGGTGACGAGCCAGCCTGCGCCCGGGATCGACACACCAAGGTCCGCAGCGACATCGGGCAGCAACCCCATGATCACGAACTCGGTGGTCCCGATGGCGAAAGCGCTGAGCGCCAGAATGAGTAGCGAGAGGGGCATTGGAAATCCTTGTTAAAGCGCTTGGTTGATTGCGGCGAGGAAAGCCTTGATGGTTTCCTCATTGCGTTTGAAAAAGTGCCACTGGCCAACCTTCTGGCTGCTGATCAGACCAGCGCGTTGCAAGGTGGCCAGATGGGCGGAGACAGTGGATTGCGACAGGCCGAAACGTTGGTCGAACTGTCCGGCGCAGACGCCGTGTTCAGTGCTGTGATGCTGGTCGGGGAACTCCACTTGCGGGTTTTTAAGCAGGCAAATGATTTCTCGGCGTACTGGGTGTGCCAGCGCTTTTATTATTTCGTCGAGGTCGATCGGCATGGTGGTGGTGCTCATTGAAATGCAGCGTTATATCGCGAAGTTGCGAACTTTAAATCGTTATATCGCGATATACAAATACGATTTGCTTCTTGAATCAGCATAAATCGGTATATCGGGTTATAACGATATTGGTGTGGCAGTGTTAAACTGCTCGGCATGAATTATCTCGCACATCTGCACCTTGGCGGCCAGCGCCCTGACGAATTACTCGGAAGCCTGTATGGCGACTTTGTAAAAGGACGCCTGCAAGGCGTATACAGCCCTCAAATCGAATCTGCGATCCAGCTGCATCGAAGCATTGATGTATTTACCGATGCGCATCCCCTGGTCGATCAATCGCTGTCGCGATTCAGCCAGACCCGCCGGCGCTATGCCGGCATAGTGCTTGACGTTTTTTTCGACCATTGCCTGGCCCGGGACTGGGCGCAGTATGCCGAAGGTCCTCTGGACCGCTTTACCTCAGGTTTCTACCAGGTGCTGGTGAAGCAGCCGCAATTGCCCAAACGTCTTGCCGCCATCGCGCCGCACATGGCGGCGGATGACTGGCTTGGCTCCTATCGGGATTTCGCGGTACTGGAACAAGTGTTCCGGGGCATTGCCCGACGTCTTTCGCGGCCAGAGGAACTGGCCGGGGCGATGGCGGATCTGCACGCGCTGTATGAGCCCCTCAGTGAGGATTTCCGGGCGTTTTATCCGCAGTTACAGACGTACGCCAGACAACAGCGCTCGCTGTTGCCCTAGTCGCACGGGTTCAAGTGTCCTGCACGCAGATGCCAGCGCCGGCAGGCTCGCTCCTGCAGTGACGCGGCGCACCACTGAGCACTCGGCTTATCGCCTCCTGGGCTCTATAGGCCAGCACGGCACGTTCCTGCCGGTCACAGGCAATTGGCTCAAGCAGATGAATCTCGACGTCCGCCTGTTCATGGCTGAACAGACGCAATAAATGGGACAGCAAATCATCGTTGCCAATGAAGGGTGCTATCCGGTCGACCTCGCCATTGCGCAAGTAACGAATCGCAACCGGTTGCAGCGCCACCCGACTTTCAATGGCCGCCGACAGCAAACGCCCATGAAACGTGCGTACGGAGCGTCCATCGGTAGTGGTGCCTTCGGGAAACATCAGCAGCGGCAGTTGTTGTTGCAGATGCCGGCTCATTTGCTGGCGAACCAGCTGGCTGTCGCCCGCGCCCCGGCGAATGAACAGGCTGCCTGCCTTGGCGGCCAGCCAGCCAGCCACTGGCCAGCCGCGAACCTCGGCCTTGGACAGGAAAGACAGTGGCGTCAGTTTTCCGAGCAGGGCAATGTCGGTCCATGACACATGGTTACTGACCCACAGCATTGGCGTTGCAGGCACCTCGCCCACCAGGATGACGCGAAAGGGCAGGGCAGCACACAGGCGGGTCATGAAAAATTGCGACCAGCGCTGTCGACGGGCCATCGTACTGTCCAGGTGCAAGCGCTCCATCAGCCCGAACAGACTCGCCATGCCCAGGCCCAGACTGACCACGGCGAGAACCCGCACTACCCGGCCATACTGGCGCAGGCGCTGCATTACACGGCCGCCTTGAAATGACGGGCATATCGCGGGCACAACTCGTCACGCTTGAGCAGGATGAAGACGTCGGCGACCTGAAAATCTTCATCCCAGCACGGCTCGCCACAGATCTTTGCACCCAGGCGCATGTAGGCCTTGAGCAGTGGCGGCATTTCGGTGATGACGTTGGCTGGAATATCCAGGGCCGGCAGCGGTTTTTTAGGCACTGCACGCAAGTGCACGGTGCTCAGGTAGCGTTCACGCAGACGCTGCATGATCGCCTGGGCCTGGACGCCGCCGTCTTGCATCGGAATGCTCGCGCACCCCATCAGGTAGTGGTAATCGCCCTGATTGAGGACCTCGGCCAATTCACCCCAGAGCACAGCGATGGTGCCGCCATTGCGGTAGGCCGGGTCGACACAGGTTCTGCCGATCTCCAGCACTGAGCCCTGCAGGTGCGCCAGCCCGTGAAGGCTGAATTCTTCTTCGCTGTAAAAATGGCCGATGTTCAGCGCCGCACAATGATCGAGCAGGCGGGTGGTGGCTACCAGTTGGCCGCTATTGAGGTCACGAACGCCGATATGCTCGCAATGGGCGTCGTAATCATCCTCATCCAGTTCGTGTTCGGCACTCTTGAGTTTTGCCTTCAGCTCGCCGCCAAATACGCGAAAGCGCAGGGCTTGAGCTTCACGCAAGGCGCCGGGGCCGATCAGACGTTCTGCCTTCAGGCGTCGTTCTTGAACCGTGTCGCGGATACGGACGAGCTGGGACATTGCGAATCTCCGTGCAGGCATGGTGCCTGCCTTGGTTTTCTGCCAATCGACTGAGGGGTGCAACTTCAGGCTAGGCAGGTGCAATGTCATCACCGTGACGTTTGGGTGATGCTTGTATGACAGGCTCTATGGGAGTGCTTTACTGGAGGAACTGTAGGATCGGATAAGCGTCCTAAGGCTGTATGAAAATTTTCCGCCACAGCACTTGCAAGTACCCGGACTCGGGGTAATGTTCGCCCACGTTTATCTGCCTATGAGTTTTTATGTTCAAAGCGTTTTTATCTTCTGCCTGCGCCCTGTGCCTGACCCTCGGCGTGAGCCTGTCTGCCCAGGCCAACTGGTACCTGGACGGTGAGTCCTCAAGGCTTTCATTTATCACCACGCAAAATGCCAATGTCGCCGACCTGCATCGTTTTTTAGTGCTGCACGGCAAGGTCGATCCTAAAGGCCGCGCGCAATTGCGGATCGAAATGGACTCGGTCAACAGTGCGGTGCCGTTGCGCGATGAGCGCATGCGCGACCTGTTGTTCGATTTCAAAAACTTCCCGGAAGCGCAAATCACCGCGCAGATCGATCTGCAGCCCATCAATGACCTGGCCAATGGTGCGCAACTGGAGCTGCACTTGCCGGTCACGGTAAGCCTGCGTGGCAAGCAGCACACCTACGAAGCCGAACTCTTGGCCACCCGTCTTGATGAGCGGCGTTTTCAAGTGGTGACACTTGAACCGCTGATGCTGCAGGCCGAAGACTTTGGCTTGCAACCCCAGCTCGAAACCCTGCGGAAAATGGCCGGCTTGTCGGCCATCAGTTTTTCAGTACCGGTGGGTGCGGTGCTGATTTTCACGGCCCGCTGATATGGCTGGCGCAGTGTTTCCATGGCGCAGCGCCAATCAATTCGAGTTGCTGATCGACGGCCCGCAATTTTTCCCTCGCATGCTGGCGGCTATCGACCAGGCGCAGGTACATGTCGATCTGGAACTGTATCTGGTGGAGGCCGGCGACTGTGCCGAAGCCATAGTCCAGGCCCTGGAACAGGCGGCCCGGCGCGAAGTGCGGGTACGTTGTCTGTTTGACGGATACGGCAGTCTGGCGTTTACCCCGGGCTTGCGGCGCAGACTGACCGATGCGGGGGTCGAGCTCAGGTTTTACAACCGGTTGAGCTGGCGCCGGGGCCTGAACAACCTGTATCGCGATCATCGCAAGCTATTGCTGGTGGATCATCAATTGGCCGTGGTCGGTGGCACCGGGGTGACCGATGAGTTTTGGCAGCCCGGCCAAAACACCTGCGACTGGCATGAAGTCATGGTCGCCATCCAGGGGCCGTTGGTGCAGGACTGGCAGATGCTGTTTGATCGCCAGTGGCGCGCCAATATCAGCCGTAAGGCCTGGAAACCTGCAACGCACTTCGGTTTGCCGCGTTTGCCGCGGGTCCCCGATGAAGGTGAAGGTATGGGGCGCGTGGCTTATGCCGATGCCCACCAGCATCGCGATATTCTGCAATCGCTGGTGCGTGGGATTAACAGTGCGCAACATCGCATCTGGCTTGCCACCCCCTATTTTTTGCCCACCTGGAGCGTTCGTCGCTCGCTGCGTCGTGCGGCGAACAGGGGCGTCGATGTGCGCTTGTTGCTGACCGGGCCGCGTACCGATCATCCGTCAGTACGCTATGCCGGGCATCGTTACTACCCGCGGCTACTCAAATCCGGGGTGCAGATATTTGAATACCAGCCGTGCTTTTTACATCTGAAAATGGTCCTGATCGACGATTGGGTGAGTATTGGCTCGTGCAACTTCGACCACTGGAATTTGCGCTTTAACCTTGAAGCCAATCTGGAGGCGCTGGACCCGGTGCTGACTCAGGCAGTGGCCGCCAGTTTTGTCACCGACTTCGCCCAGAGCATGCCCATCAGCCTGCAAGCCTGGCAGTCACGTCCTCTATGGCGACGGGTCAAACAGCGAATCTGGGGCTGGGTTGACCGTCTGGTGGTCAACGTTCTGGGGCGCCGCCACTAGCCGGCAAAACCCGCGTTGAGGGTTTTGTTGAGCCCTATGCAAATTTTTCCCGGGCATTCGGTTACAGAGCGCTGCCGAACGTGCAGAATCTTGCCACCTCGCGGGCCAATGGACAGCCTGAGGCACGATTTTTCTGGAGCGTTTTGCATGACACTTTCGTTGTTACTGGCGGTACTGGCTTCTGGCTTTATTTATGGCATCACCCCGGGACCCGGGGTGCTGGCGGTTTTCGGGATTGGCGCCGCCCGCGGTCGACGTGCCGGGGCCGGATTTCTATGCGGGCATTTGCTGGGTGACGTGATCTGGTGCAGCACTGCCCTGATTGCCATTGTCGGGGCGCGGGAGTTTGGCAGTACCGCATTCAACATTCTGGGCTTGCTCAGCGGTCTTTATCTGTTCTGGCTGGGGCTGCGTGCAGTGCGCGCCCAGCCTGGCAACGAGGCCCGGCAAGGCCCTGCGCGCCAGCCTTTTGCCCACGGCATTCTGTTTGGCCTGACCAACCCCAAGGCCTACCCCGTTGCGGTGGCCACCTTCACTGCGCTGCTGTCCAGTCGTGCCGAACTGCTGACCTGGTCAATGCTGCCGTGGCTGATTGTGTTGAGCTTTTTGGGGGGCGCGGCAGCTTATGTAATTCTGATTGGCATTGTTGGCGCCGGGCACGTGCGGGCGCTGTATCAACGCCATGAACGACTGATTACCCGGCTGTGTGGTGTGATGTTCATCGGTTTTGCCATCAGCGCCCTGATGCATGCCTTGCCAGGGTTGCTGGCAAGTATCCGCTGAGGCGGCAGTTGGCAAGGCCGCCGCTATTGATAGCACCGCAGTGGTCGACAACCGCAGGCGAAGGCAAGTGACTCACCTTCGCCCTGGTTGAATACTCAGGCCCGGACCGGCTCGCTGTCAGGGGCGCCGGCTGTTTCCTTGCGCACTACACGGTACAAGAGGCTGCAAACCATGAAGCCAATGACGGCAAACAGGCTCATCAGGCTGAACACATAGTTGTAGCCTTGCTGGCCCGGGAAGTGGTCCAGGATCGAACCGTAAATCACGTAGGCAAACATGCCGGGCGCATAGCCGATCAGACAGGCAATTCCGAAGGCCGAGCCGGTGATGCGCTGAGGAATCCCCACCTCGCTCATGGGAGCCCAGAACACGCCGCGCATGGTGAAAACAATCAGCGCGAACGAGAGGGTGGCGGCCATGCCGATATAAATGAAGTGTTCGCCTTTGGGCACCAGCAACACCGCGGCCATGGCGGGAATCAGGGCCAGGAACGCCCATTTCAGATAGCGCGACGGGCTCTTGAAATACTTGTCTGCCATGAAGCCGCCCGCCGGCCCGCCCAGAATCTTGAGGAAGTATTGGTTGATGATCCCGTAGGCACCGACCAGTGCTACGGGCAATTCGTAGATATCCTTTAAGTAGGGAATGAAATAGGTCAGGCCGCAGTAGACGATATAGACCATGAACACGTTGAAGCTGACCAGCCAGATCCCCGGAATCCGAATGGCTTCAAGCAATCCGGACATACCCGACAGGCTGTCCTCTTTCTTGGGGGCGGGGGCTGTCTTGCTGTCTCGCAGCAGGAACCAGGTGATGATCCCGGCAAAGATATCGACCAGAGAATAGAAGACGATGGCCGATTTCAGGCCTGCTTCGCCCGAGCCCATGGCAACGAACACCCCCAGGGCTGAAAACGCCACGAGAGTATCGACGATGCCCCTGCCACCCTCCAGAAAACCGAACATGCGGCCTTGTTCGCCTTCCTCGCCAAGATTGCGCACAGCCTTGAGCAGGGCAGGCCAATAGATACAGTCAGCGCAGACTGCCAGCAGGCAGAACACGATCAGCATCTTGTCGAAGCCGGGAAAGGTGGCCAGGTAAAGTCCCAGACTGCCTGTCCCGATCAACCCCAGGGGAATCAGTTTACGTGTGGCAAAGCGGTCCGCCAGATAACCGCCGACCACGAATAACGCTGTGGCGATGATAGCGTTGGCACTCAGTAACGTGCCCAGTTGAGTATGGCTCAGCCCCATGTATTGCTGGATGGGAACGTAAAAGGCATCTTTCAGGCTGGCGAGTTTATAGATGGTTCCGCCGCCAAGAATGAGGACGAGGAAACGCAGCCATTTGGCTTTTGTCTGTGCGGTCATTTTTGTTTTCCACAGAAAGTAACGTGACGTTTTGGCGAGTGTGGTGCGGGGTCAGGCACAGACCGGCGTATCCGCCAGTGTCAGTTGTGCCAGAACCTTCAGCTCACCGAGCAGGCCGCGCACATAGCGAATCTGGTTGTTCGCCCACTGGTGCTCTGCAGCCATCATGCGTTCGGCGCAAAACCCCGGCGGCAGTGCCGTTTCACTCATTTGCCGGTACTCGATGAAAGGGTCTTGTGTCTCATCCGACTGGCGGAAGGCGGGGGCGGCGTAGTGATTTTCCTGCTCAAGAATAAAGGCGATAACCTGCGGCTCCTGCTCGCCGAGCATCAGCAGCTCGAACATCATGCGCGCACTTGGCAGGTGATCTTCGGCCCCCCCTTGCAGCACCCCGTAATGGCCGAAACCATTTTTCTCGGGCACCACGCGTACCCCTTTCATGTGCACCTGGCGGATGTGCGCAGACAACTGTTTCAGGGCCGTCAAGGGTTGCTCGCAGGCATTGATCATATTGCCGAAGTCGAACAACGCATGCAGGCGGGGGTGATCCAGGCGGCTGAGCAACTGGGCGATTTCATGGCTTTTCAACTCTTCATGCTGCTCAAAGTCGAAGAACAGATCGTGCAGGTCTGCCTGTTGCGCCAGATAGCGCAGATCCTCCTCGATCAGTGCCATTACCCGTGACAGATGACCTTCATAACGCGCATAGACCCGGATGTTGCGAGTGCCGATAGCCTTGGCGATGGCGATAACCTGATCCACGTCTTCTTTGCGGGTGCTGCTGATCTCCAGATGTATGTCCAGGCCCAGCGCTGCTGCCTTATGGGAAAACTCCTGAAGCTGCTGCGGGTTCATGTTACTCAGGCTGTTGGCCTCGCCATCCAGCAGATGCAGGCTCAGGCCTTGCAACTCATGGCGCCAGGCGAAGTCCAGCAGTTCAGCGGGCTTGACCCGACCGTGGGTCAGGTTGGTCAGCAAGGGATAGGCATGGGCGAACAGACGCATGCGCTCCAGGCGATCGATAAGCTTGCTGGCCAGTTGCGCAGTCAACAGTGGAGGCGGGCAGTCGCTGCGGCTGTTGTGGCTTAGCAGGGAGTTGAAGCGTGCTTGAATACAGTTCATTAGAATTATTCCTGGTACAGGCACCGAATCGGTCGGTAAGGCCTTTATCGCACCAGAGTGGTTCTACCAATAGAGCCATTATTTTTTAATTCTTATGACCACTTTCAGCCTCTGTTTCACCGGGGCCTGCCTGCTCACAGAGCGTGGCCCATCTTCAGCAGCGCCTGAGCCAGCGCCTCGACTTTTTCCGTGGCCTGTTCGATCGGGGTTCCGGCAAAGCCGATAAGCAGTCCGGGCGGCAAGTAACGTTTCACGCAGTAGTCGCTCAAGGCATAGGTATGGATCTGGTGTCGGGCCAGCTCCTTGGCGATGACCGCGTCATCCAGTCCGGGGTCAAGCCAGGCAATGACATGCATGCCGACATTGACCGGCTTCACGTCCATGAAATTGCCCAGACGCTGTTTCAGTGCCTGTATCAGGCAGTCCTGGCGCGACTGGTAAAGAGCGCGCATACGCCGGATATGGCCAAGGAAATGACCTTCGCGGATGAAGTCGGCCGTGACCGCTTGCAGCTGGGTCGACGGGCTGCGGTCCATGACCGCGCGCATGGCACAGAAGGGCTCCACCAGTGCCTGGGGCAGTATCACGTAGCCCAGGCGCAAGGAAGGGTAGAGCACCTTGCTGAAGGTGCCGACGTAGATGACACGGGACCACTGGTCCATGGCGTAAAGAGCGGGCAGTGGCTTTGCGCAATAGGTGAATTCGCTGTCGCAGTCGTCCTCGATGATCCAGCGATGGCCACGATTTGCCCACTCGATCAATTCCTGGCGCCGGCCGTAGCTCATGGTAATGCCCAGCGGGTGCTGGCGTGACGGCGTGGTGAACGCAAGACGAGCCTCAGGGCATTCTTGAAGGCCTTGTTGCAGATCGATTCCCTGGTCGTCGATACGCAATGGCACCACCCGGCAACCCTGGGCCTGCAGGGCAATGCGCGCCGAGATATGACCGGGGTCTTCCATCCAGATACTGTCCTGCGGATCGAGCAGCAACATGCCCAGCAGGTTGAACGCCTGCTGGGCACCCGAGACGATCACCACCTGGCCGGCATCGCACTCGATACCGCGAGCGTCATAGACATACTCGGCAATCGCTTCGCGCAGTTGCAGCAAACCCTTTACTTCGCCGTAACCCAATATGGCTTTGGTCGGCTGGCACAGGTGCCGGTTCATCAGGCGCTTCCAGACGTGCAGCGGAAAGGCATCGAACGCGACCTGACTGGGCAGGAAAGATGTCGGGCAGTCCGGCTCCCAAGCCTGGTAGGAGACGCCGTTGAAATGGTCGCTGCGCATGGACAGCACAGATTGGCTCAAGTGTGACAGGCGCGGCGGTCTGGGCGGCTCGTCAGGGGCGGCTTCGCGGTTCTCCCATTCCGCGCAGACATAGGTACCGGCACCGGGGCGTGAGACCAGAAAACTTTCAGCGATCAGCAGGTCGAAGGCATTGAGGATGGTAATCCGTGACAGCCCCTGTTCTTTGCACAGGGTCCGGGTGGAGGGCAGGCGGGTGCCTCCTTGCAGCCGGCCGGCGAGGATTTGCTGGCGAATCTGCAAGTACAGCTGACGGTACAGGGGGGTTGAGCTGGTGCGGTCCAGCGTGAGGCCGGTCAGGAGCCGACCGCCGGGGGATTTCATGGTCTGTTTGCCTCTATTGTTCTTATTGCGCCCTCAGGCACTGAGGGGCGCCATTATGTTGCACGGACCGGCGCAGCAAAACCCGTCTGCACAAGAGTGTGCGAGGTGTCGGCGACACTGTGTTCAAGGCTGGACCTCTTGCCGTGCGGTGGCCGCCAGGTCCTCAAGGAATACCCGCAAAATCGGTGACGGGGCAACGCCGCGTCGGGTGATGACATCGAACGGCGACTTCAAGTGCAGGCTCATCGGGGCCAATTGTTGCATCTCACCGGTATTGACCCACTGAGCGGCAAAGTGGATGGGCAGAAACCCCAGATAAGCACCGGAGATGATCAGGATCGCCAGCGCCTCGATGTTGTCTACGGTGGCGGCGGCCTTGCTCACACCCAGTCGGTCCAGGTCGTGCTGCTGCATGAAGCCCCGGGCTACGATTCGACTCTCGCTGATCTCTTCAAGCAGTTCGGCATTCTCTGCGGTACTGCCGTGCAAGGGATGGCGCCGCCCGCAATACAGTCCGAGGGCCTCCTGGTACAGGGGTAAATAGTCCAGCCCCGAGACGTGATTCGGGAAGTGCCCGATGGCCAGATGCAGGCGGTTGTCCAGCACCCGTTCTTCGAGTTCGGCAGGGGTCCCGACATACACATTGAGGTGAACATCGTGGCCTCTGGAAACGAAGCGCTGGGTGGTTTTCGGCAGGGGAGAATCGGGGTCGGTAATGGTTGAGTCAATGATGCCCAGGTTCAGCTTGCCGGTGATCTTCTGCTTGAGCACATCGGCATCCAGGCAGAAGTCATCTACGGCGGCCAGCAGCCGCCGGGTAGATTCGAAAATCGCCACGCCCTGTTCTGTAAGGCGAAAGCCGCTGCGCCCGCGCTGACAGAGCTTGACCCCAAGACGGGTTTCCAGATGGGTCATCTGTTCGCTGATGGTCGACTGGCCGATATTCAGCGCTGCTTGAGCCGCAGAGAAGCCGCCGCATTTGACGATTTCGGCGAATACTCTGAGCAGCTTCAGGTCCACGGTATGTAGCTGATTCAACCGGTCCTCTCCCTATCGATGCATCGGATCTGCCGATATATGTATCGGATGATTAGCATTTTTTCTATGAAAAGCTGCGCTCATAGTCACTCCAGCGCCAGGCACTTACCAGTGCGCCCCCATGGCAATAACAAGAATTGGAGATAGATCGATATGTCTAGCAATGGATATGAGTCCGGCCGTTTGAACCTTCCGTTTGTAGGGCATTGCACGTTCGGTAAATCCCCGGTCTGTACTGATTGGGAAACCCTGGATGCCGATGTCGCCATCCTCGGCGCACCCAATGACATGGGTACACAGTGGCGTTCGGGCGCCCGTTTTGGGCCGCGCGGGATTCGCGAGGCATCGACCCTGTTTTCTTTCGGTCATGCCGGTGCCTACGATCACGAAGATGACGTGATGTACCTTACCTCCCAGGACGTGCGCATGGTCGATGTGGGGGATGCGGATATCGTCCACACCGATATGAAAGCGAGTAATGACAATATCGAGTTTGCGGTCCGCAAGATTCTCGAGTCAGGCGCTATGCCTGTGGTCCTGGGCGGCGACCACTCGGTTCACGCTCCGGTCATCAAGGCCTTCGAAGGCAAAGGGCCAATTCATATCGTGCACTTTGATGCGCATCTGGATTTTGTTGATGAGCGCCATGGGGTTCGCTACGGCCACGGCAACCCGCTGCGCCGCGCTTCAGAAATGAACCATATCGTCGGCATGACCCAGATGGGCATCCGCAACGTTTCGTCCTCCAACCGCGATGACTATGAAGCGGCCCACTCTGCCGGCTCAAAAATCCTCTCGGTGCGCGATGTCCGTCGCCTGGGTACCGAGGGCGTTCTGGAGCTGATCCCTCAGGGGGTCAAGTACTACATCACCATCGACATTGACGGTTTCGACCCTTCGATCGCCCCGGGCACAGGCACGCCGAGCCATGGCGGCTTTCTGTACTACGAGGTGCTGGAGATTATTCAGGCGCTGGCCAAGCGCAGCAAAGGCAACATCATCGGCATGGACCTGGTGGAGGTCGCTCCGGTGTATGACCCGGCGGGCGTGACGTCGATTCTTGCCGCGCAACTGCTGCTCAACAGCATCGGTTTTATCTACCACGAACGGGCCAAGGCCCGCGCACTCTGAAACACCAGTGCCGGGGGCTTGCGTGCAGCCCCGGATTGAGTCTTGAACCCAGGAGGCCTGGCGCGATGTCTGACGCCCGGCCCGAGAGAATAATAATGGACACGACGGTCAAGCAGTACTTGCAGAAATTCGGCTTGAGCGAAGCCACCCAGGCTTTTCTCGGCAAACAGCAGAAGATGTTTATTGGTGGTGAATGGGTCGAGGCCAGCGACAAACAAACCTCGGATGTCATCGAGCCCTCTACCGGGGGCTTTCTGACCCGTGTTCCCATGGGCACCGCGGCCGATCTGGACCGCGCCGTGCAAGCCGCCCGGGCCCAGTTTGACGGTGGCCCGTGGCGTCAGGTCAAACCGCTGGAACGTGAGCGGATGCTGCATCGGCTGGCAGAACTGATTGAGCTCCATGGCGATGAGTTGGCTGAAATCGAGTCGATCGACATGGGCAAGTCGGTGGTCGCGGCACGGGCCGTGGATGTGCAAGGCACAGTGGATACCCTGCGTTACTTTGCAGGCTGGGCCACGAAAATCCACGGCCGTACCGTTGAACCGTCGCTGCCCGGTAATTATCTGGCCTACACCCGTAAAGAGCCGATCGGGGTGGTGGGCGCTATCGTGCCGTGGAACTTCCCTCTGCAAACCATGGCCTGGAAACTCGGCGCGGCACTGGCAGCCGGCTGCACCATAGTGGTCAAACCGGCTGAATTGACTTCGCTGTCGGCCCTGCGCTTCGCTGAGCTGGTGCAGGAAGCGGGCATCCCGGATGGTGTGATCAATATTGTCACCGGACGGGGAAGTGTGGTGGGTGCCGCGATGGCGACGCATCCGGGCATCGACAAACTGACCTTCACCGGTTCGACGCCGGTCGGACGCACCGTCGGCCAGGCGGCGCTGGGCGACATGAAGCGCCTGACCCTGGAGCTGGGGGGGAAATCCCCGGTAATCGTTCTCGCGGACGCCGACGTGCCTGCCGCGGCGCAAGCGATTGCCAACGGGGTGTTCTTCAACTCGGGCCAGGTGTGCGACGCCGGCACCCGGGCCTACGTCCATCGCAGCATTTACGACAGCTTTTTGCGTGAACTGATCGCCTGTACCCGCGCACTGAAAATGTCCCCCGGGCTGGACCCGGACTGCTTTATCAGCCCGCTGGTATCGCAACAGCAGAAGCAACGGGTACTGGACTACATCGCCCTCGGCAAGCGTGAGGGGGCCGAGCTGGTATACGGCGGCCAGCCGGTCGACGGGCCGGGCTACTTCGTGGAGCCGACGATCTTTGCCCATTGTCGCAACGACATGCAGATCGTCCAGGAAGAGATTTTCGGCCCCGTGCTGGTCACGGCTGCGTTCGATGATGATGAGCAAGCGCTGGCGCTGGCCAACGACTCTTCCTATGGCCTGGCTGCAGCCCTGTACTCCAACGACCTGGGCCGGGTGCACAGCCTGATCCCGCGCCTGCGGGCCGGGATGGTCTATGTCAACGGCCACGGCACCATCGATCCTTCGATGCCGTTTGGTGGCTACAAGCAGTCCGGTTTTGGCAAGGATCTGGGGGCTGAACAGCTCGATCACCTGCTGGAAACCAAAGCCGTGTGGATAACGCTGCCCTGAGTGTCGATTGACACTCCTGTGCACCGGGCGGCTGTCACAACCCTGATAAAGGGCGACAGCTCGCCCCGGGGCAGGGCAGTTATCGGGTCATGATCTTCACTACTTCTGCGAGTACATCATGCACACACCACCCTCATCGGCTGTTGAAGGGCACTCAATCGATTTCATTCCCGAAAATGAGCGCACCGACAAACTTTCCAGCCAGGGACCTTTCTGGTTTCTCGGCAACTTCACCTTTTTCACCATGACCATCGGCTTTGTAGGGCCCAGTGTTGGCTTGAGCGCCCTATGGACGATTCTGGCCGGAACGCTGGGCATCATGTTTGGCACCTTGTTCATGGCCTTCCACGGTTCCCAAGGGCCGCACCTGGGGTTGCCGCAGATGATCCAGTCGCGGGCCCAGTTCGGCTATCGCGGGGTGATTCTGGCGCTGCTGGCGACGCTGTTTGTGTTCGCCGGTTTCAATATCGTCAACCTGGTGTTGATGATGCAGGGCCTCAAGGAACTGTTCGGTTTTGATCCGCTGACGGTTGCGCTGGTGGTGACGGTGCCGGCGACAGTCCTGGCAATCCTGGGGCATGACTGGATGCATCGCAGTTTTAAATGGGCCCTGTTTCTGTCAATTCCCCTGTACGGGCTGGTGACACTGGCGGTGCTGATGCATTGGGTGCCCGACACGCCGCTGCCACTGCTCGCTATCGGCGAGGTCGAGGCACCGCCCCTGGGTTTTAACTGGACCGGCTTTATCACCCAGTTTGCCGCGGCGGCCAGTTACAACATCGCCTATGCGCCGTATGTGTCCGATTATTCGCGTTACCTGCCGAAGAATACCCATAGCGGCAAGTTGATTGCCGTGGTGTTTCTCGGTGCCTCGCTGTCGGGTGCCTGGATGATTGCGGTGGGCGCCTGGCTGGCCGACCACCTGCATGCCACCAACGTCCTGGTGGCCCTGTCGCAAGTGGGCAATACCGTCTCGTCCGTGATGGGCATCGTGGTGGTCGGCGTCACCATCCTGGTGTTTCTGCCGGTCATGGCCATGAACATCTACAGCGCGAAGCTGACCACCCTGACCTGCGTCGACTCCATCAGGCATATCGAACCGACGCGCAAGGCACGGGTGCTGGCAATCATTTTCGTGATCCTGCTGCAGCTGGGTGTATCGCTGGGTCTGCAGGACTCTGACAAGGGCCTTTCGGTATTGGGCATCTACCTGGTGGTGATGCTGTATTTCCTGGTGCCCTGGACTGCGGTGAACCTGACGGACTACTTCTTTGTGCGCAAGGGACGCTACGCCATCCCGCATTTCTTCATGGCCCGCGACAGTCTTTACGGCAGCTGGGGCCTGCGCGGCCTTGCGTCGTATGCCATTGGTTTCGTCGCAATGATCCCGTTTTTCTACATCTTCGATGGCGTGGCCCAGAAAGAAGTGTTTGTCGGCCCGCTGGCCAAAGCCCTGGGCAATATCGACGTTGCCTGGCTGGTCGGGCTGATCGTGTCCGGCCTGACGTACTTCTGGCTCAGCCGCTCGATTGATCTCAATCATGAAGAGCGGGTCATTCAGGACATCGAACAGACGCATCCGCATTACAGCACCGGGGACCCAGGGGCGGCGGTCATGCCGATGCCGGTACCACTTGTGCCGCTGGTCAGTGAAACGAGTATTTGGAGATAACCATGAACAATAAAAAATATGACTACATCATCATTGGCGCGGGCTCTGCCGGGTGCGTGCTGGCCAACCGTCTGACCGAAGATGCGGACGTAGAGGTGCTGGTCCTGGAGTTCGGCGGCAGTGATCGCAGCGTGATGATTCAGATGCCGAGCGCTTTTTCGATGCCCATGAACACCACCCGCTACAACTGGCGCTACGAAACCGAGCCGGAGCCTTACCTCGACGGACGTCGCATTCACTGTCCGCGCGGCAAGGTGCTGGGGGGCTCATCCTCCATCAACGGACTGGTCTATATCCGCGGGCATGCCTATGACTTTGATGAATGGGAGTCCCTGGGTGCCGAAGGCTGGGGCTACCGTAATTGCCTGCCGTATTTCAAGCGTGCCGAGAGCTGTGATGCCGGCGGTGATGCTTATCGCGGCGGCAGCGGCCCGTTGCATACCAGCAGTGGCAACAAAATGAAGAACCCGCTGTACGGGGCGTGGGTCGATGCCGGTGAAGAGGCGGGTTACATCAAGACCGACGACTGCAACGGTTATATGCAGGAAGGCTTTGGTGCCATGCATATGACGGTCAAGGACGGGGTTCGATGCTCCACGGCCAACGCTTATTTGCGCCCGGCCATGGAGCGTCCCAACCTGACGGTGATCACCCGGGCGATGACGCGCCAGATCGTGCTCGACGGCAAGCGTGCAGTGGGGGTGAGCTACGACCACGGCGGCCAGACCCATACCGTGCGCTGCTCCCGGGAAGTACTGATCTCGGCGGGGCCCATCGGTTCGCCGCACCTGTTGCAACGCTCGGGTATCGGTCCGGCTGCGGTACTGAACAAGGCCGGGGTGGTGGTCAGGCATGATCTGCCCGGGGTCGGCGAAAACTTGCAGGACCACTCGGAAATCTACATTCAGTACGCCTGCAAAGAGCCGGTGACCCTGAACAGTAAAATGGACCCGCTGAGCAAGTTGATGATCGGTTTGCGCTGGCTGGTCTGCAAGGATGGGCTGGGTGCAACCAACCACTTTGAAGCCGGCGGTTTCATTCGCTCGGGGCAAGGGTTGCGCTGGCCGGACATTCAGTTTCATTTTTTGCCGGCGGCCATGCGTTATGACGGTAAAAAGCCGATCAAGGGGCACGGCTTCATGGTGCTCACAGGGCCGAACAAACCCAAGAGCCGTGGCCATGTTCGAATTCGCTCGGCTGACCCTTACGAGCATCCCGAAATTATCTTCAACTATTTGCAGCGTGAAGAGGACCGCGAGGGGTTCCGTCGCTGTGTGCGGCTGACCCGGGAAATCATCGGCCAACCGGCGATGGACCGCTTCCGTGAGAGCGAAATCGCTCCGGGTCCGAATGTGAACACTGATGCCGAGATTGACCAGTTCGTACGTGAGAACCTTGAAAGCACCTACCATCCGTGCGGCTCGTGTCGTATGGGTGAAGACGACATGGCAGTGGTGGACTCACAACTACGGGTACGCGGGATTGAGGGGCTGCGGGTAATCGATTCATCGGTCTTTCCAACCGAACCCAACGGCAACCTCAACGCCCCGACCATCATGCTTGCCGAGCGGGCCGCAGATCTGGTTCGCGGGTGCGGGATGTTGCCTGAATCCGATGTGGTGGTGGGCCTGGCTGCGCAGTGGGAAACCAGCCAGCGGCCTTCGGCACCAGTGAGAAATGTCAGGGTTTAAATCTTCAATGTGCTGTGCAGCAAGTGCGTCGTGGCTTGCTGCCGGCCATGAACCAGGCTCGCGAAACTGCCGCGTCAGGCTGACGGGGTGAGCTTGCAGGGAAGGTGTTGCTCTGATGAGCACAACAGCGTTTTGGTTTCAGATGTTCGGGGGGGAGTTTGCTGCGTTTGCATGGAAGCAAAAGTGGAGCGGGTAGAGGGAATCGAACCCTCAACTAAAGCTTGGGAAGCTTTCGTTTTGCCACTAAACTATACCCGCTCAGAGCGGCTGACTTTGTACCAGAAGTCGGCCTTGATGAGAAGTTTTTATTCCTGAAATTGTAAATTTCAAGCGCATTCATTCCCTCTCTTACCCTTGGCACTGCATCAGCGGCTCGCTGCCAGATGCTCAGCGTGTGCCGGCTGCAGAAAACCGAGCATGGCGGCCTTGCTGATATGGCTCGCTGATTTGTGCTCCATATCCAGAAAGTGCCCGGTGTTTTCCAGGCGAACAAACTGACTGTTCTCAATCGATTGGACAAAGTGTTGCGCGTCGCTGGCCGAGGTGTACTCATCCCATGCGCCATTGATGAACAGCACCGGGATCTCGATACCGCTGGCCGTATCAAGCAAGCACGGCTGGTCACAGGTCAGCACCTGTTCGATGTGAAAATGCATTTGTGCGTACTCGTGCTCGGCCAGGCTGCTGACGTGTTTAAAGTTGAAGCGCTTGAACAGCGAGGGTAAATGCTTGCCCAGGGTATCGTTGACCAGGTTGCCCACTTGTGTGCGGTTGCAGTCAGCAAGGCAGCGCCGGCCACGCTCCAGGTAGTCGCGCATGGGCCCGTTGATGAGGGGTGAAAATGAACTGATCACGGCCTTCTCGATGCGCCGTGGTGTGCACGCCAGGGCTGTCAGCGCGGCAGTTCCGCCCCACGAAAACGACATCAGGTAATTCGCCGAAAAATGCTCGATCAACTCCAGAAGCATTTGCGCTTCAAGTTCCTTGGTCAGCATTTTCTGATGCTGGTTGTGCGGTTTCGATTTGCCGGCATAGGGCTGGTCGTAGAGCACGACGTTCAGATGCGGGTGCAGATTCTTCACGGTCTGGGCAAACGAGGCGGTGGTGGCCATGGAACCGTTGACCAGAATAATGGTGTTTTCGGCAGTATCCGAGCGATAGAACTCGGTGTGAATTCGATATTGACCTTGAACATCGAGCACTTTGATTTCGGGCTTGAGCATGGCGTCAGACTCCAGTGAACCGAGTGTCGGCAAGACCGAGGATGCACCGGCTATATGACAGTCATGCGGACACGGGGTCAGAACAGATCGACCTCCTGGGGGCTCAGGGGCCGGTACTGGCCGGGGGCGAGCTGGCTGTCGAGCAGCAATGGCCCGATGCTCTCCCGGTGCAGGTGAACAACCTTGTTGTTGAAGTAGCCAAACATGCGTTTGACCTGATGGTAGCGTCCTTCAACGATACTCAGGCGTGCACTGCAAGGGCCCAGCAGTTCGAGCCCGGCGGGTTGTGTGGTCAGGTCTTCATAGGCGAAATAGACCCCTTCATTGAACCTGGAGACATACTCCTGGCCTATGACTTGTTCTGTCTCAACGTAATACACCTTGGGCAGTTTGGTCTGTGGCTGGGTCAGACGGCGTGACCATTGCCCGTCATTGGTAATCAGCATCAACCCGCTGGTATTGAAGTCCAGCCGGCCAGCAATATGCAGTTCCTGCTTGTCCGGTTCATCCAGCAGATCGAGGACTGTCGGATGTTCCGGGTCCTGGGTGGCGCTGACGCAACCGGGGGGTTTATGCAGCATGAAATACCGCGCAGGTTTGCCAGCCTGCAGCAGCACGTCATCACATTCAATGCGACTGAAAGCCCGTATTTCATGGTGTGGATCGCAGACGATGCGGCCATCGACCCGTATCCGTTTTTCGATCAGGAGCAGGCGGACCTGTTGGCGGCTGAACTGGGGCAAGTTGCTCAGAAAACGGTCTACGCGCATGACGCTCGATCACAAAAAATAGAGGCAGGCATCTTACCCGAGGCGTTCCGGTTGCGCGGGCGGCAATTGGTTTTGCACCTGCGCGCAGCGGGGACACAGGCAGGCCAGGTCTTGCTGGGCGAGTGGCAAGGCTTGCAGCACCTGCGGGTCGATACTGACGCTGTAGCACCAGCAGGGTTGTTCCGCGGTATTGGCGCTGGCCATCGAGCAGTCGTTGCGCGCCCCGCAGGCAGGGCAGAGATCAGGCGTGGTCATGGCTGGGGTCCGGTGATTGACCCGGCTATTGTATGCCCTTCGAAGGGAAGCAGGCGCAGTGATATGCCGCCCGCCACGCCGGTCAGAATTATTTGATCCGCGGCACCGAAACTGTTTTTCGTGGTCTTAAAAGGTGTGGATGGCATCGCCATTTACTGCCCCCGGCGCCGCCGGGTGTGCCCATCAGCGGTCCAGGAGGCCGCCATGTACCGTCGTCTGCTCAGCCTTGTTGTGCTTGCTCTGGCCTTGTCTGCCTGTGTGCCCTATTACCCGGGCTACGGCGGCTATCGCTCTGAGGTTTATGTAGCGCCAGCGCCTTATGGCTATGGTTATTACGGCCCTTACTACGGTCATTCCCGTGGCTACTATGCTGCGCCGCCACGCTTTTACCAGGGGGCGCCGCACTATAACCATGGACCTGCTTATCCGTCGGGTCATGGATATGGCTACGGTAATGGCCACGGTTATGGTGGCGGTGGCCAGGGCCGGGGGTGGGACAGGTAGAGAATGCCCGGCAGATGCATTGATGAATTGACAATGGAGACGGGCTTTTCTAGTGTCCGCTCCATTGTTTTTCAGGATGTAGTCATGACGTCGGATGATCGTATAAAACTTGAACCGGTCTGGAAGCAGGCTTTGCGCGAGGAGTTCGAAAAACCTTATATGGCCCAGCTGCGCGAGTTCCTGCGCCAGGAGCATGCCGCCGGGAAGGAAATCTATCCGCCGGGCCCGCTTATTTTCAATGCCCTCAACCTGACCCCGCTGGACAAGATCAAAGTGGTGATTCTGGGACAGGATCCCTATCACGGTCCCGGTCAGGCCCATGGCCTGTGTTTTTCGGTCCAGCCCGGCATTCCCGTGCCGCCTTCGCTGGTCAATATTTATAAAGAGCTCAAGCGCGATCTGAATATCGATATCGCCACCCATGGCTGCTTGCAGCATTGGGCAGAGCAGGGGGTGTTGCTGCTCAACACCACCATGACAGTGGAGCGCGCCAATGCCGCGTCCCACGCCAAAAAAGGCTGGGAGCACTTCACCGACCGGATTATCCAGGTGGTGAGTGAGCAACAGCCCAAACTGGTGTTTTTGTTGTGGGGCGCCCATGCGCAAAGCAAACAGAAACTGATCGATGCCACCAAGCATCTGGTGCTGACCTCGGTACATCCTTCGCCGCTTTCCGCCTATCGGGGGTTTATCGGCAACGGTCACTTCAGTCGAACCAACAAGTTTCTTGAGCAAAACGGGTTGTCCCCGATCGACTGGAAACTGCCGCCGGCCTGAGGGCGTTAGTCCGGGCGAGGCCGTACCCAGTAGCGAAACAGGGGTTCGGCCAAAAACAGCACGAAGAGCAAGCGCATCACCTGCAGGGCGGTGACCAGAGGTACCGACAACTGCAGGGTTTCTGCGGTAAGGCTCATTTCTGCGATACCGCCAGGCATCATTCCCAGGGTCATGGAGCGCAGATCCAGTTGTGTCAGGCTGCTCAGGCCGAGTGCGCACAGGCTGGCGATCAGCATCGTCAGCGCCGTACCTGTTAATGTGCGGCCGATGAAGGACGGGGCACGGCGAAAAAACGCCCGGTTGAAATGACACCCCAGTCCACTGCCGATCAACCATTGGCCCGCCTGGCTGCTGCCATCGGGCAGGCCTATGTGCAAGTTCCAATAAATACTGACGCTGGCGCTGACCAGCAGCGGTCCGAATAACCAGGGGTTGGGCTGGCGCAAGCGTTGCCAGAGCCAGGCCATCAGCGCACCGGCCGGAAACAGCAGGGCTAACCAGTAGAGGTTGACTGATGCGGGATGCAGCGCCGGAGCGCCTTCGCCGAGCAAGTACTTGAAGGCGGCCGGTACGCACAGCACCACCATCAGCACCCTCAGGCTCTGTCCGGCAGCGACCCGGCTCAATACGGCACCATTGCGTGCGCCGAGATTGACCATCTCCCCCGAACCGCCCGGCATGCTGGAGAAAAACGCCGTAGCGCGGTCCTCTCCACTGCGGCGCATGATCCACACCCCGAGCACGCTCGACACGCTGGTGAGCAGCGCGCCGACAAAGATCAGGCCGAAATGCGCCAGCACCTGCTCCATGACCAGGGGGGTGAAGTGCAGGCCGATACCGATGCCCACAATCCACTGCCCACATTTACGTCCGCCCGGAATCTCGGCCAGCTGCCACGGAGTCAGGCAGCGGACCAAAATGATCGCCAGCAACGAGCCGACCATCCAGGGCAGTGGCCAGCCGATCAGGCTGGCGAGAAAACCGCCGGCCAGACCGACCAGCGGCGTTCCCCACCAGTGCTTGAACCCTTGCTCAGGCATTGGCCAGGGCGCGGCGTTTGGCACTGCGCTTGCGCCAGATACGCAGAACAGGCATCAGCAGCATGATCGCGGTCAGTACCCAAACACCCAGGGTGATCGGGCTTGCCCACAGAATTTCCAGCGCGCCGTTGGAGATCGACAGGGCGCGGCGCAAATTCTGTTCCATCAGTCCGCCGAGGATGAAACCCAGCAGTACCGGCGACAGCGGGAAATCGAGCTTGCGCAGGATATAGCCGAAGATGCCGATACCGATCATCAGGAACAGATCGAAGGTGGTGGCGTGGACGGCATAGACGCCGATGGCGGTAATAATCGCGATCACCGGCACCAGCGCCCAGTTAGGCACCGAAAGAATCCGGGTGAAGATGCGAATCATCGGAATGTTGAGGATCACCAGCATGATGTTGGCGATAAACAACGAAGCGATCAGGCCCCAGACGATATCCGGCTGTTGTTGAAACAGCAGCGGGCCGGGCGTGATGTTGTACAGCGACAATGCGCCAATCATCACAGCCGTGGTACCCGAACCCGGTACGCCCAGGGTCAGCATCGGTACCAGGGCACCGCAGGCCGAAGCACCGATGGCAGTCTCGGGAGCGGCCAGACCGCGCATGTCACCCTCGCCGAATTTGCCCGAAGTACCCGCCAGACGTTTTTCCGTCATGTAGGCCACGGCACTGGCCAGGGTTGCGCCTGCACCCGGCAGGACGCCCATGATGAATCCGAGCAGGCCGCAACGGATATTCACCACGAATACCGCAGAGGCTTCCTTGAAGTTGAACATCATGCGGCCGGTGGCTTTCACGGCTTCTTGCCCGCGATGGGTTTTTTCCAGCAGCAACAGGATTTCGCTGATGGAAAACAGGCCCAGTACCAGCACCACAAACTGGATGCCGTCAGTCAGGTGGATGTTGTCCCCTGTAAAACGGTAAACCCCGCTGTTGGCATCAATCCCCACCGTCGACAGGAACAGACCGATCAAGGCGGCGATAAATGTCTTGAGTGGACGATCGCCGGCCATGCCGCCCAGGCAGACGATGGCGAATACCATGAGTACGAAATATTCCGCCGGACCGAAGGCTATCGCCCATTTGGCCAGCAGCGGGGCGAACAGCACCATGCCGCAGGTGGCAATAAAGGCACCAATGAAAGAGCTCCAGGCGGACAGTGAAAGCGCCACGCCTGCCAGGCCTTTGCGGGCCATCGGGTAGCCGTCGAGGGTGGTCATTACGGTGGACGCTTCACCGGGGATATTCAGCAGGATCGAGCTGATACGCCCGCCGTACTCACAGCCCAGGTACACGGCAGCCAGCAGGATCAGCGCGGATTCGGGAGGCAGTCCCAGGGCGAAGGCAATGGGAATCAGCAGTGCCACCCCGTTGATGGGGCCAAGGCCGGGGAGCAATCCGACCACGGTGCCGATCAGGGTGCCGCACAGTGCGGTGATCAGGTTGTAGGGCGTGAGCGCGACGCCAAAGCCCTGGCCCAAATAGCCAAAAGTATCCATATCAGTTCTCCAGAACGTCGAGCAGGCCAAGCGGCAGCGGTACGTCCATGGCTTTATCGAACAGCAGATAAAGGCCGACGCTCATCAAGCTGATGATCAGGATGCCGGGCAACCAGCGGCCGCCATACAAACGTGCCATCGGGATGCCGACCAGCGCGCTGCTGAGGATAAAACCCAGGGATTCGAAGGTGCCGGCGAAGACAAGTAACAGCAGGACACACAGTCCGATCTTGGTCAGCGTCTGGCGATCCAGCTGCGGGTCTTCTTCGCTATGCACCACAGGTGAGGGGCGAAAAATCATGTAGATCAGACCCAGTGCCATCAAGGCGAGCATGAGCAAGGGGAAGGCGCGAGGACCTACGGGCTCGTAGGAAAAAGCAGCCTGATACGGCCAGGCCATGATCGCCAGACCGGCGCAGACGACGAGCAGGACCGAGGCAAAAATTCGTTGTATGAGCATGGTTCACTCCTGGGATGTGCCCCGGTATTCAGGGGCACAGCCAGCGGTCAGCGGCGGTTACTGGATGAGGCCGAATTCCTGGGCCAGGGTTTTGTAGTCAGCCACCTGTTTTTTCACATAGGTGTCCAGCTCCGGCCCGGTCATGGCGAAGGGGAAGAGCTCGCGCTGATCACGCAGCTTGGCGAATTCTTCGGAAGCCAGCAGCTTGTCGAACGCGTCTTTCCACCACGCGTAGTCTTCATCGCTGACTTTTGGACCCAGGTAAAAACCGCGAACCACAGGCCAGACGATGTCGTAGCCCTGTTCTTTGGCGGTCGGGATGTTTTTCATTTCGGGCTCATCCAGACGTTCATTGGCGAACACGGCGAGCAGGCGCATATCACCGCTCTGGATGTGCGGCATGGAGTCGGAAATATCGGTACTGCCTACCTGAATGTGACCACCCAGCAGCGCGGTTGCGATTTCACCGCCACCCTCAAGGGCAACGTAGCGCAAGTCCCGCGGATTGATTCCTGCCGCCTTGGCGATCAAGGCTGTTTGCATCCAGTCCTGGCTGCCCACGGTTCCGCCGGAGCCGATGACCACTTTGCCTGGATCTTTCTTCAGTGCCTGAACCAGATCATCGAGGTTCTTGTAGGGCGAATCATTTTTCACCGCAATCGCCCCATAGCTGGTACCCACGGCGGCGAGCCAGCGCACGGAATTTTCATCGAAGCGACCGAACTTGCCTTGCGCCAGGTTCAGCAATGAACCGCTGGACCAGGCCACCAGGGTGCCGGCATCGGCGGGACGCTGGGCGACCACGGCGTTGTAGGCAACGGCGCCCACTCCGCCGGGCATGTAGGTCACGCGCATCGGCTTGCTGAGCAGTTTTTCGTTAACCAGTGCACTTTGGGCCAGCTTGCACGTGAGGTCGAAACCACCGCCAGGCGAGGCCGGGGCGATGCATTCCGGGCGTTTCGGTTCTGCCAGCAGTTGGCCGGCGAAGAGCATGCAGCCGGCGGCAAGAGCTACGGTGCGCAGTGATAGATTCATGGTGTCTCCAAAGGAGTTTTTGTTTTTAGGGGGCAGCAATTGTTCGCTGAAAGCCGGTGGCGGCGGGAAACGCCCGTGCCGGGCTGGCGCCGTGCATCAGCTTTATTGCGCAAAACAGGGAGGCGACAAAAAGTCTTTCGCAAGGGAGCGGGAGTGTCGAGCCAACAGGGGGGAAACAGAAAGGCGGCGGGCCTTGGGCTGAAGAGTCAGCATGCAGGGTGCTCCATTATTGTTCTTATTGGCGAAAACGCTTCGAGGCGTTTTTCAGGGCGTAACGCGATGACAGTTGTAACTGTCCGTTTCCGGATCCTAATCAGCCAACCTTTCGCGAACCTTTCAGTTGCCTTTCATTGCTCTTTCCCGGTTTTCGCACTTCACAGTATTTCTGCCGTCTGTACACTCCGCGCAAAGAAAGGCCCCGGCCTGCACAAAAATAATGAGGTAAACCCGATGCGTGTACTTTTGGTCGAAGATCAGCTGCAGCTGGCCGAGAGTGTTGCCCAGGCCTTGAAAAGCACTGGTCTGACCGTGGATGTGCTGCACGACGGTGTGGCTGCCGACCTGGCCTTGAGCAGCGAGGAATATGCAGTGGCGATCCTGGATGTGGGATTGCCGCGCATGGACGGTTTTGAGGTGCTGGCGCGTTTGCGCAGCCGGGGCAA
This sequence comes from Pseudomonas sp. PAMC 29040, assembly GCF_003994535.1. Taxonomy (NCBI): domain Bacteria; kingdom Pseudomonadati; phylum Pseudomonadota; class Gammaproteobacteria; order Pseudomonadales; family Pseudomonadaceae; genus Pseudomonas; species Pseudomonas sp. PAMC 29040. The sequence goes on along the minus strand of NZ_RZAA01000004.1, from coordinate 112,098 downwards.
GACCTTGCCGGTATTGATGCTGACTGCCCGCAGCGATGTCAGGGACCGGGTTCACGGGCTCAATCTGGGGGCTGACGATTATCTGGCCAAACCCTTCGAACTGACTGAGTTGGAGGCCAGGGTCAAAGCCCTGCTGCGGCGCACTGTACTGGGCGGGGAGCGCCAGCAGCGGTGCGGATCTTTGGTGTACGACCTGGGCACCCGGCGCTTCACCCTTGGCGATGAACTGCTGATTCTCACCTCCCGCGAGCAAGCGGTGCTTGAGGCGCTGATCGCAAGGCCCGGCAGAGTCATGAGCAAGGAGCAACTGGCAGCCCAGGTATTTGGCCTGGATGAGGAAGCCAGTTCTGACGCTATCGAAATCTATATTCACCGCCTGCGTAAAAAACTCGACGGCCAGGCAGTAGCCATTGTGACCTTCAGGGGTCTGGGGTACTTGCTGGAAGGCCGCGATGTTTAAATTCGACAGCCTGCGCGGGCGCCTGCTGTGGAACCTCTCGCTGCTGTTGGTGGTATTGATGCTGGCCAGTGGCTTTAGCGCTTACTTCAACGGCCGTGAAGCTGCCGACACCGCCTATGACCGGACCTTGCTGGCGTCGGCGCGCACTATTGCTGCCGGGCTGTCACAGCGCGATGGCAGTTTGAGTGCCGATGTACCCTATGTAGCGCTCGACACCTTTGCCTACGATAGCGCCGGACGTATCTACTACCAGGTCAACGATATTCATCAGCGGCTGATTTCCGGTTATGAACAGTTACCGGCTCCGCCACCCGGTACCCCCCGTACCGATGATTACCCGGCCCTGGCGCGGTTTTATAACGGCCAGTATCTGGGGCAGAACGTGCGGGTGGTGAGTCTGCTCAAGGCGGTTAGCGAGCCCAACATGAATGGCATGGCGGAAATCCGCGTTGCTGAAACCGACGAGGCGCGGGTGTCCATGGCGCGCAGCCTGATGGCCGATACGCTATTGCGCCTGGGCATGCTGGGGCTGGGAGCCTTGATTGTCGTGTGGTTTGCGGTAAGCGCCGCATTGCGACCGCTCGAGCGCTTGCGCACCGCCGTCGAGGAGCGCCAGCCCGATGACTTGCGGCCATTGCCGCTGGTGTCGGTCCAGCGCGAGTTGCGGCCATTGGTGCAGGCGCTCAATCACTTCACCGAGCGTTTGCGCGGGCAGTTTGAGCGCCAGGCGCAATTTATCGCCGACGCCGCCCATGAGTTGCGTACCCCACTGGCGGTGCTCAAGGCCCGGCTTGAGTTGGGTCTGCGGGCGAATGAGCCGCCCACCTGGCGCAACACCCTTGAACAGGCTGCCGATGACACCGACCGTTTGACCCTGTTGGCGAATCAGTTGTTGTCGCTGGCGCGGATTGAAAACGGGGCACGGGCCATTGCCGAAGGCGGTGCGCAGTTGCTCGATCTCAGCCAGTTGGCCCGGGAGCTGGGAATGGCCATGGCGCCGCTCGCACATGCCCGGGGCGTGGCCCTGGCGCTTGAGGCCGACCAGCCAGTGTGGATGCGCGGGGAGCCCACCTTGTTGAGTGAGTTGTTAAGCAATCTGGTGGATAACGCATTGGCCCACACTCCACAGGGCGGCAATGTGATTCTGCGGGTGACGCCCCATGCCGTGCTTGAGGTTGAGGACGACGGGCCGGGCATCCCCTTTGAGGACCGCGAGCGGGTTTTTGAACGCTTTTATCGGCGTAACCACCAGGTGGCAGGTTCGGGGCTCGGGCTGGCGATTGTCGGTGAGATTTGTCGGGCGCACCTGGCACCGATCAGCCTGCACGACGGTGAGCAGGGCGGGTTGAAAGTGCGGGTGAGTTTTGTGCTGGCCGACAGGCGGACGCAAACCTCGTAGTCGCTGCCGCAGCCTGCGGCAGCGACTATAGGTGCGATCCGGCTTCAGATAAACATACCGCGGGCAGCGTTAAGATCGTCCTGGAACCTTTGATCGTCGGCATCCAGCCCCAGTTTTTTGAAGGCCGGCAGGGTGCTCAGCTCAAGCCCCGGAACTGCGTTGCTGCCTTGCGAGCAGAACAGGGTCGCGATTTGTACCAGGTCGATGTAGTCGATGGTTTTGGAATCGCGGGTGAAGTCCTGGTACTGACCGGGCAGTTTCAGCAACATTTCCGGGAATTCCCAGACCGTCAGCAGCTTGTCGCCAATGCGCGGATGAATGCTTTCGATCACGTGATTCAGCGATACCGGATCGAACAGCAGTTCATTGTGGTCTTCGGCGTAGGTCAGGATCGGCAGCACGCCAATTTGATGGACCAGCCCCCCGAGTGCTGCCTGATCAGGCTTGAGCGAGGTGTATCGACGACACAAGGTGTAGCAAATCCCGGCGACCTCCAGGCTTTGGCGCCAGACGTCGCGCATTTTGTTTTCGACCACTTGCGAACGGGCATGAAAGATCTGCTCCATCACCAGTCCGATAGCCAGGTTACTGCTGTAGTTGACGCCCAGGCGGGTGATGGCGGTGTGCAGGTCGGTGACTTCGTAGAGGGCTCGTAGCAGCGGGCTATTGACCACCTTGATCAGTCGCGCCGACAGGGCGGTGTCGCGACCTATGACTTTACTCAGATGACTGACGCTGATTTCAGGGTTTTCTGCTGCCTTGCGGATGTTCAGCGCCACTTCCGGTAGCGTGGGCAAAACCAGGTCATCTTTATCTATGGCCTTAATCAAGTCCATCTGGACTTTGTGTGCCAGCGTGCTCATTTCTGTTCTCTAGTGGCAATTAGCGCTGGATCTCACGATCGCGGTCTAGCTGGTACGGCAAATCAAGCAGCGAAAGGGTGGGGCCCTGTGCATCACCTACATGGATTTCGCCTGCTTCAACGGCATCGGCAGTCAGAACACACAGCAGCTCAATGCCGTTTTCTGCATGGGCTGCAATCACCACTTCACCCACGCTACCGGTATTCGCAGGAGTAAACAGAGGCGTTCCAGGCTCGGGTAATTCGCCGGCTTCCAGATGCAGGCGGTAGAGGCGGCGTTTGAGCTTGCCCAGATACTGCATGCGCGCGACGATTTCCTGGCCGGTGTAGCAGCCTTTTTTGAAGCTGACTGCTCCCACCGCCTGCAGGTTGAGCATCTGCGGAATGAACAGTTCGCGGGTCTGGGGCATGACCTGGCCGATACCGGCGCGGATCTGACCCAGGATCCATTGATCGAGGTCGGCTTCTACCAGTTGCGCTTTCAATTGCTGTAAAAGGCTGTCGGCCTGGTCGGCCGCGGTCCATAGTTCAGACCGGCCCGGGGATACGCGAATGGCGATCAGGCCATTGGCTCTGGCTACGCTGTCGGTCTCGGCTGGCAGGTCGAGGCCCAGGTTTTGCAACACTGCATCGGCCTGGTTCAGGCCAAAGCGTACCCAGCTGGCGCTGTCGTCGGTCAGTTTCGACTTGGAGAACACGGCGTATTTTTTCAGGTCTGCCAACTGTGGCTCGACCAGTTCGCGGGCCATCGCCAGCAGGCAGCCTTCAGGTTCAAGGAGGATGCGGAAGCTGGACTGCATCCGGCCTTTTTGTGTGCAGCGCGCACCCAGGCTCGAGCGCGTCTCGCTCAAATAGTTGAGGTTGCAGGTCAGCTGTCCCTGCAGGAACTTGCTGGCGTCATTGCCGATGACGGCGAGAACGCCTTCGTGGGACAGGGTGCAGAAAAAAGCAGAGTCGGCCATGGGTCTTCGCAGGTAATAAAGTCTGGGACACATCATAGAGGTGCGCCCTGTAAATGGGTAGTTCAATGCCGGGCGACCAAAGCCGACTGTTCTATGGCGGATCGGCCTGTATACTTGCGCTCTATTTGAGGAGCGCTCCATGGTCGAAGATGTTGAACTCAATCGTCTCTACTGGCACAGCCGTCGCGGCATGCTTGAACTTGACGTGTTGCTGGTGCCTTTCGTCAAGGAAGTGTACGCCACCCTGAATGATGTCGATCGCGAATGCTATCGCAAGCTGCTCGAGTGTGAAGACCAGGACATGTTCGGCTGGTTCATGGAGCGCGCAGAGTCCGAAGACCCGGAACTGCAGCGCATGGTTCGCATGATCCTGGATCGTGTCCAGCCCAAGTAATTATTTCGAGTGCCGCTGGCAGGCCTCAGGGCAATTGCTGGCGGCCTGTCTCGCAGCCCAGATGCTGGCGCTGATCTCAATTTTCCTTCTCTCGATACCTGTCTGGGCACGTGTGTCCGGTGCTTTTCTGTGCCTGGCCCATGGCATCTGGCTGTGGGGGCGGCACATTCGGCTGACCCACGCCACGGCCTTTCGCGGATTGCGCCGCACTGCCGATGGCTGGCAGCTATGGAACCGGGCCAGGGGCTGGCAGGCCGTGCAGTTGCGCCGTGACAGTCTGGCGCTGCCAAGTGTGGTGATTGTGCGTTTCAGCCTGCGCGGCGAGCGTCGGGTGCGCACGTTGTGCATACCCCGCGACGCGCTGGCGCCGGATCAGCACCGGCGTTTGCGCGTGCGCCTGAAGTTCAGTCGACGTAGGTGGTTGGCACCAGAATAGTGTCCAGGGCTTCGGGCAGCATGTGCGGATAGTCGAGGGTGTAATGCAGGCCCCGTGACTCCTTTCTCGCCATGGCGCTGCGGATCATCAGCTCGGCCACTTGCGCCAGATTTCTCAGCTCGATCAGGTCGCGGCTGACTTTGTAATTACTGTAGAACTCGTCAATTTCGTCCAGCAGCAGGCGCACGCGGTGTTGTGCCCGTTGCAGGCGCTTGTTGGTGCGCACTATGCCTACGTAGTCCCACATAAAGCGCCGCAACTCATCCCAGTTGTGGGCAATGATCACATCTTCATCCGAGTCCGTGACCTGGCTGGCATCCCAGTCCGGCAGGGCCACAGGCGTCGCTACCTGTGGCAGCTGGGAGAGGATGTCGGCCGCTGCCGACTTGGCATACACAAAACATTCCAGCAACGAATTGCTGGCCATGCGGTTGGCACCATGCAGGCCGGTGAAGCTGGTTTCACCAATGGCATACAGGCCCGGCACATCGGTATGCCCATGCTCGTCCACCATTACCCCGCCGCAGGTGTAATGTGCCGCCGGGACCACCGGGATCGCCTGCTTGGTGATATCGATGGAGAACTCCAGACAACGCTCATAGACGGTCGGGAAGTGGCTTTTGATAAAGGTATCGGACTGGTGGCTGATATCGAGATAGACGCAATCGATGCCCAGGCGCTTCATCTCGTGGTCGATAGCACGGGCGACGATATCTCGTGGTGCCAGTTCCCCGCGCGGATCGAAGCGATGCATGAAGCGCTCGCCGTCAGGCAGCTTGAGGTGTGCGCCTTCGCCGCGCAAAGCTTCGGTTATCAGAAAGCTTTTGGCCTGGGGGTGATACAGGCATGTGGGGTGGAACTGGTTGAACTCCAGATTCGCCACGCGACACCCGGAGCGCCAGGCCATGGCAATGCCATCACCGCAGGCGCCGTCGGGGTTGCTGGTATAGAGGTAGACCTTGGCGGCGCCGCCCGTGGCCAGAATGGTGAAGCGTGAGCCGAAGGTCTCGACCTCTCCGGTGGCGCGGTTGAGCACATAGGCACCCAGGCAGCGTTCGCCATCCAGGCCAAGCCGGCGCTCGGTAATCAGATCGACGGCAACCCGCTGTTCCAGCAATTCAATATTGGGCCGTTGGCGGGCCTGCTCGAGCAGGGTTTTGAAAATGGCGGCGCCGGTAGCGTCAGCGGCATGGATAATTCGCCGGTGGCTGTGCCCGCCTTCGCGGGTGAGGTGGAACTCAAAGCCCGGCTGTTCGGGGTCTGCGTCTTCATCACGGGTGAAGGGTACGCCCTGGTCGATCAGCCACTGGATGGCTTCGCGGCTGTGCTCTACGGTAAACCGCACCGCGTCTTCATGGCACAAGCCACCCCCGGCATTGAGGGTGTCTTCGACGTGGGACTGTACGGTGTCGGTGTCATCAAGAACTGCGGCCACGCCACCCTGTGCCCAGAACGTCGAGCCATTGGCCAGATCGCCTTTGCTGAGAACTGCAATGCGCATATGGCCCGGCAGAGTAAGGGCCAGGCTCAAACCGGCAGCGCCGCTGCCAATCACCAGCACATCATGTTGAAAATGTTGGCTCATTCTTCTGAATCCGCAATAAAAGCGCCCTCTAGTATATAGAGGGGGGGATCGGCACAATAGCCGGGCTTTTGTGGCTTTGGGAAAGTACCGCGGGCAGGGAGTGTGCCTCAGACTTGCGGGGGCTGCATGTCGATTTGCACAATTAATCGGCAAGCGCTCGGGGCTGCCCGGCATTGGCCTGTTGCCCGGTCCCGTATGGCTTGATTTCGTATGGGATTTTGAACTTTTCCTGCGGGCCAGGGTTCCATAGAGGGTTGCCCTTCATGTGGGAGAACAGCGTCAAATGTGCAGCTGGGGTTATGGTCTGACTTCAGTTGCTGAATTTGGCGACAAGATTATCGACGCAGCCGGGCTGACCCGAGCTGCGTTTTCGTGCGTGCCAAATCAGAGTGCGCAGGAAACTTGCCAGGGGGGAGAGAACTTTTGCGTAAAAGCCGAGTCTATGTTTGCAAGCCTGATCAATTAGCAAAGCAATCTTCCTCCCGGTCTTATGAGGAGTGTTCATGCTAACCCAGGAAGAGGATCAGCAGCTGGTCGAGCGCGTACAGCGTGGCGACAAGCGAGCTTTCGATCTGCTCGTGTTGAAGTATCAACACAAAATTCTCGGGTTGATCGTGCGTTTTGTGCACGACACCCATGAAGCCCAGGACGTCGCTCAAGAAGCTTTTATCAAGGCTTATCGGGCACTCGGTAATTTTCGCGGTGACAGTGCCTTTTATACGTGGCTGTATCGTATTGCCATCAATACGGCGAAAAACTATCTGGTGTCTCGCGGTCGACGTCCCCCTGATAGTGATGTGAGTTCTGAAGACGCTGAATTTTATGATGGTGATCACGGTCTCAAGGATCTTGAGTCGCCGGAGCGCGCTTTGCTCCGTGACGAGATTGAGGGCACGGTTCACCGCACCATTCAGCAATTACCAGAAGATTTGCGTACGGCGTTAACTTTACGTGAGTTTGATGGTCTGAGTTACGAAGACATTGCGAGCGTCATGCAATGTCCGGTGGGTACCGTGCGCTCCCGGATTTTCCGCGCTCGGGAAGCCATCGATAAAGCCCTGCAGCCGTTGTTGCAGGAAAACTGAGACAGCGGCGATAGCCAAGAGAGGAACCGCCATGAGTCGTGAAGCCCTGCAGGAATCGCTGTCCGCGGTGATGGATAACGAAGCGGACGAACTGGAATTGCGTCGGGTGTTGAATGCCTTTGACGATACACAAACACGTGAGACCTGGTCCCGTTATCAGGTGGCGCGTGCTGTGATGCACAAAGACCTGTTGATTCCGCGTCTGGATATCGCATCTGCCGTTTCGGCCGCGTTGGCTGAAGAGCAGGCCCCTGCCAAAGTCGTACGTGGTCCGTGGCGCAGCATTGGCCGTCTGGCCGTCGCTGCTTCGGTCACCGTTGCCGTATTGGCGGGCGTAAGACTGTACAACCAGGATGACATCGTAGGTGCCCAGCTGGCCCAGCAAAACAGCCAGCAGAGCCTGAGCGCTCCGATGGTTAAAGGCCCGGCGGTACTGGCAAACTACAGCGAGAGCTCCGATCAGGCCACCGGTCCCATGGCTAACGGCGTTCTGCAAGGTCAGCCAGGATGGCAAGATCAGCGTTTGCCAGGTTATCTGCGCCAGCATGCCCAGCAAGCGGCGATGAAGGGGACTGAAAGCCCTCTGCCTTATGCTCGTGCTGCCAGCCTGGAAAATCGCTAAGGACCATCATGCGCGTCCTACCTCTGTTACCTCTTCTGCTGACGGGCCTGTTTGTTCTTCCGGCCCAGGCAGATGAAGCCCGGGACTGGCTCAAACGTCTTGGGCAAGCCGAGCAACAACAAAGCTACAAGGGCACTTTCGTCTACGAACGCAATGGTAGTTTTTCTACCCATGGCATCTGGCACCGAGTGCAGGACGGCTCCGTTCGTGAACGACTGATGCAGTTGGACGGTGCTGCGCAAGAGGTTGTTCGTGCAGATGGACATACCGAGTGCGTCACTGGCAAGTTTATCTCCGGTCTCGGGGATATTCCTGCAGCTACGGCTCGTCAGCTCGATACCAAGAGAATTGATGACTGGTATTCGGTTGCAAAAGTTGGCGACTCTCGGGTCGCTGGAAGACCGGTATCAGTAATTGCTTTCACCCCTCGCGATCAACATCGTTACGGGGTTGAACTGTATCTGGATAACGAAACCGGTTTAGCGCTGAAATCGTTGTTACTCAATGATAAAGGGCAGTTACTTGAGCGTTTCCAGTTCACCAGTATCGATACTACGCCCCCGGATGACAGTGAACTCAAGCCCACTGGTAAATGCCGTCCCGTTGTTGCGGCTGATGCTGAGCCACCTTTAGTCAAAACTTCGCATGTCTGGCATTCCGACTGGTTGCCGCCGGGTTTTGAACAGATCAGCAGTACAGTGCGCCTGGATCCCAAGACCAAGTCTGAAGTTACCAGCCTCTTGTATGACGATGGTTTGACGCGCTTCTCCGTGTTTCTTGAGCCACTGAAGGGTAACGCTATACCCGATACGCGGTTGCAGCTGGGCCCGACCGTTGCGGTGTCAAGGCATCTCACCACCCCGCAGGGGAACATGATGGCCACTGTTGTGGGTGAAATTCCGATGGGTACCGCAGAGCGCATCGCACTCTCGATGCGTGCCGGTCAGAGCGATCCTGCGCCCCAGGGCAAGCCATAGCGGTGCTCGAACATGATAGGTGAGCATTCAGTTTTATCGTACCTTTTATCTTTTCGTACAGGTCAGGGCCCGCAAGGCTCTGGCCTTGTTTGTTTTCCGGGGCCAAAAAAAAGGGTCTATGCTGGCTTTAGTTTTTTGGTGCCTGTCGCTTAACTCTGCTTGCTATTAACGGGAGCTGTAAATCAATGCCTCGATTGAAATCTTACTTACCCATTTTTGCAGCCGTGCTGATGCTCGGGCAGGCAGTGCCGGCTCTTGCTGAAGCGCAGTTACCTGATTTCACGCAGCTGGTCGAGCAAGCCTCTCCGGCTGTGGTGAATATCAGCACCACACAAAAGCTGCCGGAGCGCAAAGTATCGAGCATGGGCCAAATGCCTGACCTCGAAGGTTTGCCGCCCGGCCTGCGCGACTTCTTCGAACGCAGCCTGCCCCCAGGCAGTGGTGGCCAGGGTGGCCGTCAGCGTGAGGCCCAGTCCCTGGGCTCGGGTTTCATCATTTCGCCGGATGGCTACATTCTGACCAACAACCATGTGGTGGCGGATGCTGATGAAATCGTTGTGCGCCTGTCTGACCGCAGCGAAATGAAAGCCAAGCTGGTCGGAACTGATCCCCGTTCCGACGTCGCATTGCTGAAAATCGAGGGCAAAAACCTGCCTGTTTTGAAACTGGGTAAATCCCAGGACCTCAAGGCCGGTCAGTGGGTGGTTGCCATCGGTTCGCCGTTCGGGTTTGACCACACTGTGACCCAGGGCATCATCAGCGCTATCGGTCGCAGCCTGCCCAATGAAAGCTACGTGCCGTTCATCCAGACTGACGTGCCGATCAACCCGGGTAACTCGGGTGGCCCGTTGTTCAACCTGACGGGCGAAGTGGTGGGCATCAACTCGCAGATCTATACCCGTTCCGGCGGCTTCATGGGCGTGTCCTTCGCCATTCCTATCGATGTGGCGATGGATGTTGCCAATCAGCTCAAGGCAGGCGGCAAGGTAAGCCGTGGCTGGTTGGGTGTGGTGATTCAAGAGGTCAACAAAGACCTGGCCGAGTCGTTTGGCCTGGATAAACCGGCCGGTGCGCTGGTGGCCCAGGTGCTCGATGATGGTCCTGCTGCCAAAGGCGGCCTGCAAGTGGGTGACGTGATCCTGAGCATGAATGGTCAGCCGATCGTGATGTCCGCAGACCTGCCGCACCTGGTTGGCGCGCTCAAGGCCGGCAGCAAGGCGACCCTTGAAGTGGTTCGTGACGGTAAGCGCAAAACCCTGGATCTGACGGTGGGTGCTATTCCCGATGAAGGGAAAGAAATGGCTCCTGCAGCAGGTGCAGAACTCAGCAGCAATCGTCTGGGCGTTTCCGTGGCGGATCTGACCGAAGAGCAGCAGAAAGCCAATGACATCAAAGGTGGCGTGATCATCAAAGACGTACAGGACGGCCCGGCTGCCCTGATCGGCCTGCAACCTGGCGACGTGATTACTCATCTGAACAACCAGGCAATTACCAATGCCAAGCAGTTCACTGATATTGCCAAGGCATTGCCGAAGAACCGTTCGGTATCGATGCGGGTTCTGCGTCAGGGTCGTGCCAGCTTCATTACCTTCAAGCTGGCTGAATAACCTGATGTGAATTGCAGGAGCGAGCATGTTGCTCCTGCAGTTCTGAAGTCACTGCTAATAAAAAACCCGTATCGCGAGATACGGGTTTTTTTTTATTTCTTTGGCTTGGGAATGCGTACCAGCTGACTGCTGGAGTACATGTCGTGCCAGGTACGTTTGTGCTTGTCGAATAGCGACCAGATAAACCCCAGCCCCAGGCACAGCCAGGAGCCGATAGAGACGATAAATCGCAGCAGGGCCTGCCACAGGCTGATCGCGCTGCCATCGGCATTCTGTACGCGTATGCCCCAGACCTGCATGCCCAGGGTTTGCCCTGAGTGGGTCCAGAACTTGGCAAAGAAACCGAACAGGACAAAAAACAAAATGGTGGAAAGTAGCGGGTCGCCATCCAGAGCGCCCGACTCGGACAACGCCCGCATTTTGGCTTCGCCGATAAAGCTCATCATGATCAGTTTGTAGATGAACGTAGTGACGATCAGCAGGGCCGTGCACAGCAAAAAGTCATAGAACATAGCTGCCAGGCGGCGCCCCAGGCCAACGGCGGGAAAGTCGCCTTGCGGGCTAAGCGGTTGTTTCGACATGGCAGGGTCTCGTGAAGGAAAAGCGCCATCTTACGGAATTACGCCAACAAAAAAGCCTCTGATGTCACCATCAGAGGCTTTTCAACGCGAGAAAGCTTAGCCTTCTGCTTGCACTTCATCAGCCTGCAGGCCTTTTTGGCCCTGAACTGCGATGAAGGTCACTTTCTGGCCTTCTTTCAGGCTTTTGAAGCCATTACCCTGAATGGCACGGAAGTGCACAAACAGGTCCGGACCGCTTTCCGGGGTAATGAAACCAAAACCTTTCTCGTCGTTAAACCACTTAACGGTACCGCTCTGACGTTGGGACATTTCTTAATTCCTTGACGCTAACAATTAATGACAGCCTCTTAGTTGTGTAAGAGGACTGGTGCTGGGTTGCAGGAAAGTAAGAGACGCAGAACGGGTTGTAGCAAACATAGAGCTACTGCCCAGGTCACGATTCCAGCGACCCATGCAAACACAGTGAGCAAACTTTACGAAACCGGAAATGAAAAAACAAGCCCCTTTGGCAGGCCGCGCCAAGCCCGTTTTTTCAGGTTGTTAATGCAGTTTTACAAGGCTGTTGATCATGCTGATGTTCGATTGCGCTCATGTTGAAACATGTGTTTTCGCTATCGAAAGTTTGCACCATTTGGTGGCGGTTGCATGACACCCATGGAGCGTGAACATGCAACTGCACTAATTAAGCTTTAGCTCACCCGCGATAATAACGTTGTGGAACAAATGGCAACTTCGAAACTTTCAGCGGTACAGGTTTGCCGCGCACGATTGCCCACACCTCTGAGTCCAGCGCGGTAAAGGCTGTATCCAGATAACCCATGGCCAGAGGGGCACCCAAAGTCGGCCCAAAACCACCGCTGCATACATTGCCGATGACAGTGCCTTCAGCGTCAACGATTTCAGCGCCTTCACGTACGGGTGTGCGCTCCTGGGGCAGCAGGCCCACACGCTTGCGCGCTACGCCGTTTTGCTGCTGGGCAAAAATGATGTCTGCACCCGGAAAACCGCCGGCCCGGGAACCCTCGGCGCGCCGATTTTTCGAGATCGCCCAGAGCAGGCTGGCTTCAACCGGCGTGGTGCTGTCGTTCATGTCATGCCCGTACAGGCACAGACCGGCCTCCAGTCGCAGCGAATCACGGGCGCCAAGGCCGATGGCTTGCACTTGCGGATCGGCCAGCAGGTGGCGCGCCAGAGCCTCTGCGTGTTGAGCGGGGACCGAAATCTCAAAACCGTCTTCCCCGGTGTAGCCCGAACGACTGACGTAGCATTCAGTTCCCAGCAGGGTGACCGGGGCAAATTGCATAAAGGTCATGCTTGCCACTTCGGGAGCCAGACCTTGCAGCACGGTAACTGCTGCCGGACCTTGCAGGGCGAGCAGGGCGCGCTCTTCAAACAGCGGCTGGATGTCGCAGTGCTTGCCCAGGTGTTTGCGCAGATGCGCCAGGTCCTGGTCCTTGCAGGCGGCGTTGACCACGAGAAACAGCTGGTCATTGCCCAGATTGGCGACCATCAGGTCATCCAGGATGCCACCTTGTTCATTGGTGAACATGGCATAGCGCTGCATGCCAACCGGCAGGTCAATGATGTCTACCGGGACCAGGGTTTCCAGGGCCCTGGCCGCATCAGCGCCGCTCAGCAGAATTTGCCCCATGTGCGACACATCGAACAACCCGGCATGTTCACGGGTATGTTGATGTTCTTTCATTACACCCAACGGGTATTGCACCGGCATGTCATAACCGGCGAACGGCACCATACGGGCCCCGAGTTCAAGGTGCAGTGCGTGCAGCGGGGTTTTAAGCAGTTGTTCGGTGGACATTGGTCACTCCTTGAAAATCAGCACTCAATAATGTTGACGGCCAGACCGCCGCGGGCAGTCTCTTTGTATTTGCTTTTCATGTCGGCGCCGGTCTGGCGCATGGTGCGGATTACCTTGTCCAGTGAGACAAAATGCTGGCCGTCGCCGCGCAGGGCCATCCGCACGGCATTGATGGCCTTGACCGAACCCATGGCATTGCGCTCGATGCAGGGCACCTGTACCAGTCCGCCAATGGGGTCGCAGGTCAGGCCAAGGTTGTGCTCCATGCCGATTTCGGCGGCGTTTTCGACTTGCTGAACGCTGCCGCCCAGCACTTCACACAACGCGCCGGCGGCCATGGAGCAGGCCACGCCCACTTCGCCCTGGCAGCCCACTTCGGCGCCCGAGATCGAGGCATTTTCCTTGTACAAAATGCCGATGGCGGCGGCAGTCAGCAAGAAGCGCACCACGCCGTCCTCATTGGCCCCGCCAATAAAACGCATGTAGTAATGCAGAACCGCCGGAATAATCCCCGCCGCACCATTGGTGGGCGCCGTGACAACCCGGCCGCCGTTGGCGTTTTCTTCATTGACGGCCAGGGCGTACAGATTCACCCAGTCCAGCACTGACAGCGCATCGCGCAGCGCGGCCTCGGGGTTGGCGCACAACTGACGGTGCAGCGCTGCCGCCCGTCGCTTGACCTTCAGGCCGCCCGGCAAAATACCTTCGTTACGACAGCCCGCACTCACGCAGTCCTGCATCACTTGCCAGATATTCAGCAAGCCGCTGCGGGTTTGTGCTTCAGGGCGCCAGGCGCTTTCATTGGCCATCATCACCTGGCTGATCGACAGATCGTGGGTGACGCAATGGCGCAGCAAGTCTTTGGCAGTCTTGAACGGGTATTTCAAGGGGGTGCTGTCTTCGACGATGCGATCAGCGCCTGCCGCGCCTTCATCCACCACAAAGCCGCCGCCCACCGAGTAATACTCGCGGCTGCGGATCTGAATCCCGGCGCCATCCAGCGCCCGGAAAATCATGCCATTGGGGTGATAGGGCAGGGGTTTTCGAATCATCGCCAGATGCGACTTTTCGTTGAAATCGATGGGGTGTTCGCCCAGCAGGTTCAAACGCCCGCTGCTGCGAATGGTGGCCAGACGTTCGGCTACGGTTTCGGTGTTTACGGTATCCGGATGCTCGCCTTCAAGCCCCAGCAGCACGGCCTTGTCGCTGCCGTGGCCTTTACCGGTGGCGCCGAGGGAGCCATAGAGTTCAACTTTCACGCAGGCTGTGTCTTGCAGCAGTTCATCACGGCGCAGACCTTCGGCAAAACGCGCGGCTGCGCGCATGGGGCCGACGGTATGGGAGCTGGAGGGGCCGATGCCAATCTTGAACAGGTCGAACACGCTTAACGACATGGGGTTCTCCGGTTTCTTATAGGTTTATTGGCAAAAAACATCATCCACTGCAGGCGCGAGCTTCTCGTTGCATAACAGCTCGCTCCTGCAGGGATGGGTGGGTTACGCCTCCTGGTAGCTTTCGATAGACGGGCACGCACACACCAGGTTGCGGTCACCGAATACGTTGTCGACCCGGCCAACCGGCGGCCAGTATTTGCCTTCGATCAAGGACGCCACCGGATACACCGCCTGTTCGCGGCTGTACGGGTGGGTCCATTCACCGACCATTTCAGCGGCGGTGTGCGGGGCGTTTTTCAGCGGGTTGTCTTCCTTGTCCAGGCTGCCGTTTTCGACCGCGCGAATTTCTTCGCGGATGCGGATCATGGCTTCGCAGAAGCGGTCCAGTTCTTCTTTGGATTCACTCTCGGTCGGCTCGATCATCAGCGTGCCGGCCACCGGGAACGACATGGTCGGCGCATGGAAGCCGAAATCGATCAGGCGCTTGGCCACGTCGTCGACGCTGATGCCGCTGCTGTCCTTGAGCGGGCGCAGGTCAAGAATGCATTCGTGTGCCACCAGACCGTTGCTGCCCGAGTACAGCACCGGGTAGTGCTCTTCGAGACGGCGGGCGATGTAGTTGGCATTGAGGATCGCCAGCTGCGAAGCACGCTTGAGGCCTTCGCCGCCCATCATGCGGATATACATCCAGGTAATCGGCAAAATGCTCGCGCTGCCAAACGGTGCCGCGCACACCGCGCCTTCCTTGCGTTCCATGGTGCCGTGACCCGGCAGGAATGGCGTGAGGTGCGATTTGACGCCGATCGGGCCGACCCCCGGGCCGCCGCCGCCATGGGGGATGCAGAAGGTTTTGTGCAGGTTGAGGTGGGACACGTCGCCGCCGAACTTGCCCGGTGCGCACAGGCCGACCATGGCGTTCATGTTGGCGCCGTCGATGTACACCTGGCCGCCGTTGTCATGAATGATGCCGCAGATTTCGCGGATGCCTTCCTCGAATACACCGTGGGTCGAGGGGTAGGTGATCATCAGGGCCGCCAGGTGCTCGCGGTGCTCGATGGCTTTGGCGCGCAGGTCTTCGATGTCTACGTTGCCCCGTGCATCGCATGCCGTCACCACCACGCGCATCCCGGCCATGTTGGCGGTTGCCGGGTTGGTGCCGTGGGCCGAGGACGGGATCAGGCAGATATCGCGACGTTCTTCACCACGGCTCTGGTGATAGGCACGAATGGCCAGCAGGCCGGCGTATTCACCCTGGGAGCCGGCGTTCGGTTGCAGCGAGATGGCGTCGTAACCGGTGGCAGCGCACAGCATGGCCTCCAGTTCGGTGGTCAATTGCTGGTAGCCCAGGCTTTGCCCGGCGGGTGCAAAGGGGTGCAGGTTGCCGAACTCGGCCCAGGTCACCGGAATCATTTCGCTGGCGGCATTGAGCTTCATGGTGCACGAGCCCAGCGGGATCATGGTGCGATCCAGGGCCAGGTCCTTGTCCGCCAGACGACGCAGATAGCGCATCAGTTCGGTTTCAGAATGGTAGCGATTGAATACCGGGTGGCTGAGAATCGGCGACTGGCGCAGCAGTGCCGCCGGCAGGGTGCCGGTCACTGTCGCGGCCAGTGCGTCGAAGTCAGGCAGGGTCTGACCGTCCGCCGCCAGCAACGCCCACAGCGCAGTAACATCGGACTGGCCGCTGGTTTCGTCCAGCGACAGGCCCAGACGCTGGCCATCGATCAGGCGCAGGTTGATGCGTTGGGCGTGGGCCTTGGCATGCAGGGCGTCGGTGTGGCTGCCGGTGTTCAGGGTCAGGGTGTCGAAGAAGGCGGTTTGCTCGACCTTCAGTCCCAGATCGCTCAGGCCTTTGGCCAGGATCGCCGTCAGTTGGTGAACGCGCCGGGCGATTTGGCTCAGGCCCTTGGGCCCGTGGTACACGGCGTACATGCTGGCGATGTTGGCCAGCAGGACCTGGGCGGTGCAGATGTTGCTGGTGGCCTTCTCGCGGCGGATATGTTGCTCGCGGGTTTGCATGGCCAGGCGCAATGCCGGTTTGCCGTGACGGTCAACCGAAACACCGACCAGACGCCCCGGCATGTCGCGCTTGAAGACATCGCGGGTGGCGAAGTAGGCCGCATGGGGGCCGCCGAAGCCCAGTGGTACGCCAAAACGCTGGGCGCTGCCGATGGCCACGTCGGCGCCAAACTCGCCTGGCGGTGTCAACAGGGTCAGGGCCAGCAGATCAGCCGCTACGGCCACCAGTGCATTGGCGGCATGAAAACGTTCAACCAGGTCGCGGTAATCAAACACGTCGCCGTTGCTTGCCGGGTATTGCAGCAGGGCACCGAAGAAGGCCGACACGTCAGTCAGATCGCGCTCATCAGCCACGACCACCTCAATGCCCAGTGGTTCGGCACGGGTGCGCAGCACGTCGAGGGTTTGCGGGTGGCAGTGGCTGGAAGCAAAAAAGCTGCGGCTGGTTTTGTTCTTGCTCAGGCGCTTGCAGAACGTCATTGCCTCGGCGGCGGCGGTGGCCTCATCGAGCAACGATGCGTTGGAAATCGGCAGACCGCTGAGATCGCTGATCAGGGTTTGATAGTTGAGCAGGGCTTCGAGGCGGCCCTGGGAGATTTCTGGCTGGTACGGGGTGTAGGCGGTATACCAGGCCGGATTTTCCAGCAGGTTGCGCAGGATCGGCGAAGGGGTGTGGCAGTTGTAATAGCCCTGGCCGATATAGGTCTTGCACAGCAGGTTCTTGGCGGCGATGGCTTTGATCGAGGCCAGCGCGTCGGCTTCGCTTTGCCCGGCCGGCATGTTGAGAACGCTGGTGCCCTTGATGCTTTCCGGGATCACGCTGGCGCTCAGGCCTTCAAGGGAATCAAAACCGAGGGTGGCGAGCATGGCTTGCTCATCGGCCTGACGCGGGCCGATGTGGCGCGCGATAAATTCATTGGCGGTGCTGAGATTGATGGTCATGACAGGCTCCTCAGTTGTCGTCTTGAGCTTTGATCAAGCGGTCGTAGGCATCTTGATCCAGCAATTGCTCGACGGCATTCGCATCAGCAGGCTTGAAACGGAAGAACCAGCCTTGACCCAGAGGGTCTTCGTTAACCAGTTCCGGGCTGTCTTCGAGCGCCGGGTTTACTTCCAGCACTTCACCGTCCAGGGGCATGTATACGCCGCTGGCGGCCTTGACCGACTCAACGGTGGCGGCTTCGGTGCCTTTGTCGTAGGACTGCAATTCAGGCAGTTGGACAAACACCACATCACCCAGAGCGTTTTGCGCAAACGCGGTAATTCCCACAGTCACGCTGCCATCAGCTTCGGCGCGCAGCCATTCGTGGTCTTCAGTAAAACGCAATTCGCTCATGGAAACTCCTCAGGGCCAGACATGTCTGGTGGTCACGGGTAATTGCTCGCTCGGAACGAGCTTATGGGAGAGTTCATTGCAAAATGGTTGCCAGTTTATAAATATCGTTATTTATCAGTGGCTTGAGTGATTCAGCGGCGCAGATTGAAAACTGTGCTGTAGCGAAATCGATACAGTGCTGGGGCAGAAAAAAAATCCATGAGGATCATGGCCTTGCACAGCAGTGGAATAGACAGGGTGTATCGAAATCGATCCAGTGGAATGATTTCGATACGACAGGTGGGGGCTTGGTGATAGCCGGCTTGCCGGCGCTACAGGTCAGGCCTTGCCGGGGATACCATACTTGCGCAGGCGATGGGCAATGGCGGTATGGCTGGTTTGCAGGCGGCTGGCCAACTGACGGGTCGAGGGATAGCTGACGTACAACTTTTCCAGCAATGCTTTCTCGAAGGTTTCGACTGCGTGCTCCAGGGTTTCCACCTCGCCGTCACTTTGCCGTGCAACCGAGGTACCGGCGATGTCCAGGTCGCCAATGTCGACCAGGGTGCTTTCGCAGATCGCAGCTGCACGAAAGATCACGTTCTGCAATTGGCGCACGTTACCGGGCCAGCGATTGCCCAGCAGCGCCGGATAGGTGCCGGGCGCCAGGCGGCAAACGGGGCGCTGGATCTGGGTGCAGGCCTGCTGCATGAAAGTGCGTGCCAGCAACAATATGTCCTGGCCGCGTTCGCGCAGTGGCGGCACTTCAATGTTGAGTACGTTCAGGCGATAGAACAGGTCTTCGCGAAAGGTGCCCTCGTTGACCATCTTTTCGAGGTTGCGGTGGGTGGCGCTGAGGATCCGTACATTGACCTTGACCTCGCGCTCGCCGCCTACCCGGCGGAAGCTGCCGTCATTCAGAAAGCGCAGCAGCTTGGCTTGCAGGTAAGGCGACATCTCAGCGATTTCGTCGAGGAACACCGTGCCATTGTTGGCCAGTTCCATCAGCCCTGGTTTGCCTCCGCGCTGGGCGCCGGTGAAGGCGCCGGGGGCATAGCCGAAGAGTTCGCTTTCAGCCAGGTTTTCGGGGAGCGCCGCACAGTTTAAGGCCAGAAAGGGGGCGCCAAAACGGTCGCTGATGGCATGGCAGGCACGGGCCACCAGTTCCTTGCCGGTACCGGTCTCGCCCTGGATCAGTAACGGCGCATCCAGGGCCGCTACACGCTGGGCCCGGGCCTTGAGGGTGCGGATGGCGGGTGACTCACCGAGCAGGGCGTCAAAGCCTTCTGCGTGATCGTGGTGCAGCGCGGCCAGGCGCTCACCGATGCGGCTTGGCTGGTACAGGGTCAGCAGGGCGCCGGCATCGGTAATCGGGGTGGCGTCGAGCATCAGCGGGTGGCCGTTGAGCGTCACTTCGCGCAGGGGCAGGCGGAAGCCGTGCTCCAGCAGTACATCGAGCAGGCCGGGGTCACTGAACAGCTCGCCGATACTTTCACCGGTGGGTTCATGGCCGTACAGGGCAATCAGCGCCGGGTTCGCCAGCAGTACGTGGCCATCGCTGTCCAGCGCCAGTACCGGGTCGGTCATGGCCGCGAGCAGCGCATCAAGTTGCAGATGGCGGCGTTGTCCGGGAAGGATGTCGACCACCGTCACGGCCTGTACCCCGTTGACGCTGAACAGTGCCTCGCGCAACTCGTCGAGCACTTGCGGGCTCAGGGTCGGAGCGTCGATATAAACGTTGGGCGGGACCATTTCCACCGCATCCAGGTTGAGGTTCCGCCCGCCGAGCAACGCCAGAACTTCCTGGGTGATGCCGACGCGGTCGATAAAACTGACGTGGATACGCATGGGAACAAAGAACACTTCTGGCCAGCGGAGGCCGCCAGTATGCCTTGGCGCGGGAGATTGGTGAAATCGGAGGGCGAGGGGGCGTTGGTTGCATCGCCGGCAAGCCGGCTCCCACAAGGTTTCAAATTGACTTGAACGATGTGGGAGCCGGCTGCCGGCGATCAGGGTTCACGCATTATTCGAGGTGTTCGGGTTTGACCGGGTCGCCAAGCTGCACGTCCAGCTGCTGGCGGACATCCTTGAACATCAGGTCGTAATACTTATGCATCGACAGTATGTTGGCCGAGGTGGGCATGCCGTTATCCACGGCAATTTTAAAGCCGACTCTGGCGAAGTCGAACCACTGATCCTTGGGCAGGGTGAACGACTCCTTGAATTCGTTCTGGTTGATCCGGCCGTGCATGTCGAACTGCATCGACTTGCCTTCCCTGGGATCTTGAACGACCTGGTAATCGATCTTGATGTCATACCCGAAGTCACCCGGCTGAAGCGGTTCGCGATGGATATGCAGGTGACCGGGTTCGAACGAGGCCATAGGGGCAACTCCTGAGTGTATGAGGGGTAAAGGGCAGACCGCCAGGTCTGCCCCCAGGTTCAAAAATAGCTGATGCCGGGCTTTTCAGTACTGACCCGGGTACCCGCCTTCCCTTGAACGATAGCTTCGATATCCGCCAGGGCGCCAATTACGGCGGTCTTGCCGGTTTTGCGGGCAAACTCGCAAGCTGCCTCGACTTTAGGGCCCATGGAGCCATTGGCGAAGCCGAGTTTTTCCAGCTCGTCCGGGTGCGCCTGGGCAATAGCTTTTTGCGAAGGCTTGCCCCAGTCAATAAAGGCCGCGACGACGTCAGTGGCGATTACCAGCAAGTCACTTTTCAGCTCCTGGGCCAGCAACGACGAGCACAGGTCCTTGTCGATGACGGCCTCGATGCCCTTGAGGTTGCCGTCCTCGCCATACATGGTCGGGATCCCGCCACCGCCTGCACAAATGACGGTGGTGCCTTTTTCCAGCATCCACTTGATCGGACGGATTTCGAAAATGCGCATGGGTTTCGGGCTGGCCACTACACGACGAAACTTGTCACCGTCCGGGGCGATGCTCCAGCCTTTTTCCGCAGCAAGGCTTTCAGCTTCGGCCTTGCTGTAAACCGGGCCGATCGGTTTGGTCGGGTTCTGGAACGCCGGGTCTTTCGGGTCGACCTGAACCTGGGTCAGCAAGGTGGCGAGCGGCGTTTCCTTGGGTAATACGTTGCCCAGTTCTTGCTCAATCATGTAACCGATCATGCCTTCGCTTTCAGCGCCCAGCACGTCCAGCGGGTACGGGTCGACGGCAGTGTAAGACGCCGCCTGCAGCGACAGCAGGCCTACTTGAGGGCCATTGCCGTGGGCCACCACCAGTTCGTTACCGGGGGCGATGAGGGCAATTTGCTGAGCAGCGGTGCGGATGTTTTCACGCTGGTTCTCTGCAGTCATGGGCTGACCGCGACGCAAAAGGGCGTTACCGCCCAGTGCTACGACGATACGCATAAAAATGTCCTTATAAAAAACGGGGAGCGGCTCGAGTCCCGCTGGAGCCGAGCTTGCTCGCGATGCAGACGCCCCGGTCATTGGTCCTGCTCCGGGGTGATGGCATCGCCGGCAAGCCGGCTGTCGCACGAAACCAGCGGGCCTTAGATGTCAGCCAGTGCTGCTACCAGGATTGCCTTGATGGTGTGCATGCGGTTTTCTGCTTGCTCAAAGGCAATGTTCACCGGTGACTCAAACACGTCTTCGGTCACTTCAATACCGTTTTTCAGGTTTGGATGGTGCTCGGCCACATCCTTGCCGACTTTGGTTTCGCAGTTGTGGAATGCGGGCAGGCAATGCATGAATTTCACCCGTGGGTTTTCTGCCGCTTTGATCATCTCGGCATTGACCTGATACGGCAGCAACAGCTTGATGCGCTCGTTCCAGGCTTCAACGGGCTCGCCCATCGATACCCATACGTCGGTGTGGATGAAGTCCACGCCTTTGACCGCCGCTTTAGGGTCTTCGGTCAGGGTGATTTTAGCGCCGCTTTCTTTGGCGAATTCCTGGCACTGCTTCACGAATGACTCTTCTGGCCACAGGCTTTTCGGCGCGCCGATGCGCACGTCCATGCCCAGCTTGGCGCCGATCATCAGCAGCGAGTTACCCATGTTGTTGCGGGCATCGCCCAGGTACGCGTAGCTGATGTTGTGCAGCGGCTTGTCACTGTGTTCGCGCATGGTCAGCGCGTCAGCGATCATTTGCGTCGGGTGGAACTCGGCGGTCAGGCCGTTGAATACCGGTACGCCTGCGTACTTGGCCAGCTCTTCAACGATTTCCTGGGCAAAACCACGGTATTCGATGGCATCGAACATGCGCCCCAGAACCCGGGCGGTGTCTTTCATGCTTTCTTTGTGACCGATTTGCGAAGAAACCGGATCAATGTAGGTCACGTGCGCACCCTGGTCATGGGCGGCCACTTCAAACGCGCAACGGGTGCGGGTTGAGGTTTTCTCGAAGATCAGGGCAATGTTTTTGCCTTTCAGGTGCGGCTCTTCGGTACCGGTGTACTTGGCGCGCTTGAGATCGCGGGACAGATCCAGCAGGAAGTGCAGCTCACGGGGAGTGTGATGCATCAGGCTGAGCAAGCTGCGGTTTTTCATGTTAAACGCCATGGGGATCTCCTGGGTTTCTGGTTAACCGGCTTGCGCCGTCCCTTATGGGGCGGGGCGCAAGCAATCTAATGAATGAATTAATAGTCAATCGGGTCGCGGATGATCGGGCAGGTCATGCAGTGGCCGCCGCCACGGCCGCGACCCAGCTCGGAGGCGCTGATGGTGATTACTTCGACTCCGGCTTTGCGCAGCAGGGTGTTGGTGTAGGTGTTGCGGTCATAACCGATCACCACACCAGGCTCCAGGGCCACCACGTTGTTGCCGTCATCCCACTGTTCGCGTTCGGCGGCAAAGGAGTTGCCCCCGGTTTCGACCACGCGCAGAGCCTTGAGGCCAAGGGCCTTGGCTACCACTTGGAGGAAGCTGGCTTCTTCACGGCGCACGTCTACGCCGCCGGCTTTGCTTTCGTCCGGATACAGCGAGAAAGCAACAATCTGGTTGACCACTTCAGGGAAGATCGTCACCAGATCGCGGTCGCAGAAGCTGAATACCGTGTCCAGGTGCATTGCGGCGCGGGACTTGGGCAGGCCCGCGACGATGACCCGCTCCACTGCTTTGTTCTTGAACAGGTTCTGCGCCAGCTGGCCGATGGCCTGGCGTGAGGTGCGTTCACCCATACCGATCAGGACCACGCCTTTACCGATAGGCATAACGTCGCCGCCTTCGAGGCTGGCGTTGCCGTGGTCGATGGTCGGGTCGCCGTACCAGATCTGGAAGTCAGCGTTGGTGAACTCAGGGTGGAACTTGTAGATCGCCGTGGTCAGCAGGGTTTCCTGACGACGGGCCGGCCAGTACATCGGGTTCAGCGTCACGCCGCCGTAGATCCAGCAGGTGGTGTCACGGGTGAACTGGGTGTTGGGCAGCGGCGGCAGGATAAAGCTGGTGTGACCCAGGAAATCGCGGAACATCTGGATGGTCTTGCCACCAAAGCTGTCCGGCAGATCGTCGGCAGACACGCCGCCGATCAAGTACTCGGCAACCTGGCGTGGTTCGAGGCTTTTGATCCAGGCTTTGACTTCACTGACCAGGCCGATGCCAACCTGATCGGGTGTGACCTTGTGATCCAGAATCCAGTCCAGCGCTTCCGGCATGGCCACGATGTCGGTCAGCAGGTTGTGCATTTCCAGCACATCGATGCCGCGGTCACGCATCTTGGTCACAAAATCGAAGTGGTCGCGTTTAGCCTGGTTGACCCACAGCACGTCATCAAACAGCAGTTCATCGCAGTTGCTCGGGGTCAGGCGCTGGTGAGCCAGGCCCGGGGAGCAAACCATAACCTTATGCAGCTTTCCGGCTTCGGAATGTACGCCGTACTTCACTTTTTCCGTGGTCATTACAGTCATCCTCCAAAGTGCATAAACAGGGTTTTACAGGGTCAGGAAGCCGTCGTAGAGTCCATAGGCCGCCACCAGGGCGCCAATCACTACTGCGGCAAAAATCACTTTCTCGATATTGGTGAAGACGGGTTGGCCACTCTCATGTTTGGCCTTGGCGAACAGAATGACGCCAGGTGCATACAGCAGGGCCGAGAGCAGCAGGTATTTAAGGCCGCCGGCATAGATCAGCCAGATGGCATAGATCAGGGCGATACCGCCGATGATCAGGTCTTTCTTGCGTTCTCTCAGGGCGTTTTCGTAGGTCTCGCCGCGCACTGCCAGCAGGAAACCGTAGGCTGCGGACCAGAGGTAGGGCACCAGAATCATCGAGGTGGCCAGGTAGATCAGCGACAGGTAGGTACTGGCCGAGAACAGGGTGATCACCAGGAACAACTGCACCATGGCGTTGGTCAGCCAGAGGGCATTGACCGGTACATGGTTGGCGTTTTCCTTTTTCAGGAAGGCCGGCATGGTGTGGTCCTTGGCCGCCGAGAACATGATTTCGGCACACAGCAGCACCCAGGACAACAGGGCACCCAGCAGCGAGATGATCAAGCCGACACTGATCAGTACCGCTCCCCAGTGGCCCACTACGTGCTCAAGCACGGCAGCCATCGACGGGTTCTGCAGTTTTGCCAGTTCCGGTTGAGTCATGATGCCCAGCGACAGCACGTTCACCAGTACCAGCAACAGCAATACGGTGATGAAGCCGATCACGGTGGCTTTACCCACGTCAGAGCGTTTTTCGGCGCGGGAGGAGAAGATACTCGCCCCTTCGATACCGATGAACACCCAGACGGTGACCAGCATCATGTTGCGCACCTGATCCATCACACTGCCCAGACTCGGGTTTTTCAGGCCCCAGATGTCACTGGTGAAGATGTCCAGTTTGAACGCGAACAGGGCAATCAGGATAAACAGTACCAGCGGCACTACCTTGGCAACGGTGGTTACCAGGTTGATGAACGCTGCTTCCTTGATCCCGCGCAACACCAGAAAGTGCACGGCCCAGAGCAAAATCGAGGCCGCAATGATGGCTGCCGGGGTATTGCCTTCGCCGAAGATCGGGAAGAAGTAGCCCAGGGTGCTGAACAGCAGCACGAAGTAGCCGACGTTGCCCAGCCAGGCACTGATCCAGTAGCCCCAGGCCGATGAGAAACCCATGTAATCGCCAAAGCCGGCCTTGGCATAGGCGTAAACGCCGCCGTCGATATCCGGTTTGCGATTAGCCAGGGTCTGGAAGACGAAAGCCAGGGTCAGCATGCCTACCGCAGTGATTGCCCACCCGATAAGAACAGCGCCTACATCGGCACTTGCAGCCATGTTTTGGGGCAGTGAAAAAATACCGCCGCCAATCATTGAGCCGACTACCAGCGCAACCAATGCACCCAGTCGAAGTTTTCCAGGAGTATCAGACATTTGTAGTGACTCCAATCTAGGAGAAGTGAGGCCTAAAGGTTAGTCCGTTGGTTTTTTGAGCCAGTTGACTTAGATCAGGGCATTACTACATTCCATTGTTAGTAGTGAAGAGAAGTCGCCATTGCGGCTTATTTTGACGCGCTCTGGAAAGCGTGTTCCAGACAGGGATACTCTCGGTTGACGCTGCAGCTTTACTGCATTTGCGTGGGGATTGAAGCTAGACAGTATTTTCAGATTTGCAAATGTGATTGCGAGGTTTCATCTGCCGGTCTAAAAATTAAAATGTCATTTACATATGAGTTGTCTTTTAGGTTTCAATAGAAAAGGTTGTTATTAAAAAAAGCTTACTTATGGCTTAACCTTAATGAACGTTCAGGGTGCAGTTATATTTAGCCAGCCAGCGGTTGTGACCGGATGCCCATTAATAATTAACTGAAAAAGAGGTGGCAATGTCACAGCAGGCACACAAGCTTCGACTCAACGCCCTGATTGCGTTGGTGGTCGGCTCAATGATTGGCGGCGGTATTTTTTCTTTGCCACAAAATATTGCCGCACATGCTGCTGGCGGTGCCGTGTTGATCGGCTGGGGGATCACGGCAGTGGGCATGCTGGCGCTGGCCTTTGTCTTCCAGACACTCGCCAATCGCAAGCCAGAACTGGACTCAGGTGTATACGCCTATGCCAGGGCCGGCTTTGGTGACTACATGGGGTTCTCATCGGCCTGGGGCTACTGGATCAGTGCCTGGCTGGGCAACGTCGGCTACTTCGTGCTGCTGTTCAGCACTCTGGGCTATTTCTTCCCGATGTTTGGCCAGGGCAACACACCGGTTGCCATCGGCTGTGCCTCCTTGTTGCTGTGGGGCGTGCACTTTTTGGTATTGCGCGGAATCAAGGAAGCAGCGTTCATCAACCAGTTGACCACTGTGGCGAAAATTGTCCCGATCGTGATGTTTATCGTGATTGCAGCGGTAGCCTTCAAGGCGGACATTTTTACCCGGGATCTGTGGGGCAGCGGTGCGCCAGATCTGGGCAGCGTGATGGACCAGGTGCGCAACATGATGCTGGTCACCGTGTTTGTGTTTATCGGTATCGAAGGCGCCAGTGTGTACTCGGGCAGGGCCGAAAAACGCTCGGATGTGGGCAAGGCCACGGTGATCGGTTTTCTCGGGGTGCTGGCGTTGCTGATGCTGGTGAATGTGCTGTCGCTCGGGGTCATGACCCAGCCGGAGCTGGCCAGTCTGCAGAACCCGTCGATGGCCGGTGTGCTGCAGTATCTGGTAGGGGACTGGGGGGCGATCCTGAT
This sequence comes from Pseudomonas sp. PAMC 29040, assembly GCF_003994535.1. Lineage (NCBI taxonomy): Bacteria > Pseudomonadati > Pseudomonadota > Gammaproteobacteria > Pseudomonadales > Pseudomonadaceae > Pseudomonas > Pseudomonas sp. PAMC 29040. Next base: position 85,957 of record NZ_RZAA01000004.1, on the reverse strand, counting down.
CAGCATCGGGCTGGCCATTTCGCTGTTGGGGGCGTTGTTGTCATGGGCGCTGCTGTGCGCCGAAATCCTGTTTGCCACATCAAAGGACAAAATGATGCCGGCGTTCCTGAAAAAGGAAAACGCCAATCATGTACCGGTTAACGCCTTGTGGCTGACCAACTCGATGATTCAGATTTTCCTGATCATCACCCTGGTGTCGTCGGGCACCTACACCAGTCTGATCTATCTGGCGTCTTCGATGATTCTGGTGCCCTACCTGTGGTCGGCCGCCTATTCGGTATTGTTGTGCATACGAGGAGAGACCTACTCGCTGGCGAGCAGGCGGCGGGTCAAGGACCTGCTCGTGGCCGCGGTCGCTTTGATTTATGCCATGTGGCTGCTGTATGCGGCGGGCCCCAAATACCTGCTGCTCTCGGCTTTGCTGTATGCCCCTGGGGTGTTGTTTTTTGCCAAGGCCAAGCGGGAGCAGGGTGAGCCGCTATTCAAGCACTGGGAGAAACTGATTTTTGCTGCGGTATTGTGCGCGGCACTCTCGGCGGCGTACGGGCTTTATAGCGGCTTGCTGACCCTGTAATGCGATCAACCCATAACCCTGTGCCTGCGCCCGCAGCAGGGTTGCGGGTCAGTGGTTCTGCGGGGCGGTAGCCGCCTTGGGCAGGCGCTCTGGCCGGGACCAGATCCACAGGTTGCCCATGCTCATGCCGGCAATGGCGAGGAATACGGGCCAGTCGTGATCCAGCACATACAGCATCAGCCCGGCACAGAGCAGCATGCTGACCGTGGCGCTGACTTTGGCTTTGCGCTGGATGATTTTGCCGTTGCGCCAGTTGCTCAGAATCGGGCCAAACAAACGATGGTTCTCGAGCCAGGCACTCAGGCGTGGTGAGCTTTTGGTCGCGGCCCAGGCCGCAAGCAGAATGAATTCAGTGGTCGGCAGGCCCGGAATCACTATTGCGATCAGGCCAATGCCCAGGCTCACGTAGGCCAGCAGGCCAAACAGCACGCGAGCTATTTTCGACGAGGATTGAGTTTGGCGGGTCATAAGCTCAAGACGCATGAAAGGACGCCCGGCCAGCGAGTGCCGGCCGGGCAGGTCAAGCTTAAGCCAGTTCCGGTTCAGCAGCGTAAGCGTGTTCCAGTAATACGGTGAAACGTTCGAAGGCGGCCACTGCACCCTTGTCCAGCTCAGCTTCTTCTTCGGTGCTGAGATCCAGGCCGTCGAGGGTTCTGATGAAGCTCTTCCAGCCTTCGGCGCGGCCGCCTGCAGGCTCACCCAGATGGCGAGCGCCGAACGTGTCGCTCAGGCCCAGGCCAACAGCACGCTTGATCAGGAACGCGGCACCGAGCTTGGAACCTTCGGATACAAAAATCCAGCCCAGGGCTTCGGCTTTGCTCGGTGCGGTCACTGCGCCGGCAACAGGTGCAGGGACTGCAGTGTCGAGGTCGGCCAGATCGGCCCTGGCTTGCTCGGCACGGCAACGCTCTGGCAGATCCGGAACGATTTCTTTCAGGGCCGGGTCGGTGTACAGGGCTTTGAGTTCTGACTGAAACAGGTATTGGGCCACAACAAAACGGGCAAAGTTAGGCACGGTTGCAAAGGGCGAATGTGCCTTGACCAGGGCGTCGAGCTTTTGGTGCGGCTCGTTGGTGATCTGGTTCAGGCGTTGCGAGCGCAGGGTCGGGCGCTGTGCGGAATCTGGAGTATTCATGCAAATGTCCTTGAGAATGAGATGCGCTTTGTAACTAGACGAACCAGAAGACGCGTCACAGTAAAAAATCCTCACTGCGCAGCCTGAATGGACTGCGCAATGGGGCTCGGGATCAGATATCCCACACCAGATTGATTGCGAAGTTGCGGCCCGGGGCCGTCAGGCGGTCCATGTTGGCGGGGTTGATGACCCCGGCTTCACCTACGCTGTCGTAGCCGCGAACATCATCCCAGTTCCAGTATTTCTTGTCGGTCAGGTTGTACAGGCCAGCGTTGACGGTGACGTCCCGGGTGACCTTGTAGAAGCCGGACAGATCGATCACACCGTAGCCCGGGGACTTGAACTGGGTGCTGGTGCCGTCGGGCGAGAAGAAGTTGCTGTCGTCGACCTGGTCCTTGCGTTTAACCAGGGTCCAGCTCACCAGAGCACCGTAGTTCTCTTGCTCGTAGCCAAGGCCGAGCACTGCTTTAAGCGGGTTGACGCTGTTGATCGGCTCGCCGGTGTCATCGTTTCTGCCGTGGGCATAAGCCACCGAGCCGATGTTGTACAGGCCATGGGGTGCACCGAACGCATCCAGATTCAAGCGGCCTTTGATTTCGGCGCCCTTGATGGTGGCGTGTTTGATGTTGTTGCTCTGGAACGTCAGCTCGTCGTAGCCGGGGGTGATCGCATCTTCATTGATGAAGTCGCGGTACTTGTTATAGAACACGGCAACATCGAATGAACCGGCATCGAAAGTACCGCGCAGCCCGGTTTCGAAGCTTTTGCTTTTTTCCGGCTCCAGATCCGGATTGGGCTCAACCGAATAGCCTTCCCCCAGATTGGTAAACCGGCCATACAGTGCTTTGGCGCTAGGTGTACGGAAACCTTCGGCGTACTGGCCGTACCAGGTGTACTCCTCGCTCAGGGCGTAGGTCAGGCCGAACTTGGGCGACAGGCGATGCCAGACTTTCTCCTTGTCACTGACACTGCTCTTGTCAGCGGCGGCCACCGTATTGAGGAACTCCTGAGTGATGTGTGGCGTGAGTTTGGTGTAGTCGTAGCGCAGCCCCGGCATGAAGGTCCAGTCGTTCCAGCTGATTTCGTCCTGGGCGAACAGGCTGTAGGTGTTGATGGTCGGGTCAGGGAAATCGCTGGATTTGACCAGATAGTCGCTTGGGCTGTTGGCGCCCACAGCCGAGCAGCCTCTGCCGACGGCCAGACATACCCCCGAACCGCTGCGCGAGCCGGTGACTTTCTGGTTTTTGACGGTGGCACCGTAGGTCAGCAAATGATCGGTGTCAGCGATCTGAAAGGCTTTATCTGCCTGGGCGTCCAGCACCCACTGTTTCTCTTCGTAGGTGGTATTGCGCGAGCGCAGCACATTCCGGGTGAAGGGGAAGTAGTCTTCCAGGGTGTTCTGGTCGGTCTTGGCGGTCTGGTAGTTCAGGCTCAGCTTGAGGTTGTCGGCCACGACGCTATCAACAACCATGCTGTTTTCGAGCCCGAAACGCTCGCGGCTGACGGTGTCGGTACCGGTGCGCGAGCGATACATGCCCAGTGGCTGGCCCTGGTTGAAGGGGCCGCCGACTGCGCTTTTTTCATTGGCGTCGATCCGGTTCTTGAATTTTTCGTAGGTGAAGGCCAGACGATCGTCATCGTTGTAGTTCCAGCCTGCCTTGGCCAGCACGTTGGTGGTTTTCACGTCTTCGGGGTTGGCGGCCGTGCGGCTCAGGCCGGTGCCGCCATGATTGCCATAGGATTCGGTTTCGTGGCCATCGCGCTGGCTCAAGTGCAGCAAGCCGTCAAAGTCACCTGCACGGCCGGCCACGGTGCCGGATTTCAGCCAGCTGCGATCGGCGGAGCTATAACCGGTTTTCAGACGTGCCCCGACATCCTGGCCCGGTTTGATGATGTCATCCGGGTCGAGGGTGAAATAGCTGACTGCGCCACCAATGGCATTGCTGCCGTAAAGAACCGACGCCGGGCCACGGAGGATTTCAACCCGTTTTACGATTTCGGGGTCGACATAGTTGCGCTGGGTCTTGGCGTAGGGGCCGTTGAAGAACGAGTCCGGAATTTCGACGCCGTCGACCTGGGTCAGGATCCGGTCACCGTCAATACCGCGAATGTTATAGCCGCTGACCCCGCCACGCTGGCCGGTGCCGCCCACCGAAACACCGGGTTCATAACGCACCAGTTCCTTGATGGTGTTGACGTTCTGGCGGTCGAGTTCCTGGCGGTCATGCACGGAAATAGTGCTGGGGACCGAGTTCACGTCCTGTTCCTGGCGGGTGGCGCTGATGGTCACCTGTTGCAGGGCCAGGGTGCCGCTGCTGTTGCTGCGCTTTTCGAGCACGATGTTGTTGTTGCTCAGCTTGCGGTAGCCCAGGTTAGTACCGATCAGCAGGCGATCCAGCGCTTTCTCCGGGGACAGGGAGCCACGTACCCCCGGTGAGGAAACATCCTGTCCCAGCTCGGCCGGCAAGCCGACCTGCCAGCCGGTCACGCTGGTAAAAGCGTTGAGCGCCGACACCAATGGCTGCTGGGAGATTGCAAACTTGTAATTGCCCACGGAGCGGGTGGCTGCTGGCTCATCGGTCGCGGCCATGGCCGGGGCTGCTTGCACACCGGCCAGGAACATGGCGACGGTCAACAACGACAACGTGCATTGCTGCAAGCCGCCCGAACGGGCGTTGGAGGAGGACCGGCGGTTGAAACGAGTGGGCATTGATAGCGCTCCGTGGTGAACGAATCTTATAGTTGCGAACATGATTCAAAATGCGAATCAGTTGCATTGACTACAACGAGACGTATGGCCCCTGGCAATCGAGTAAAAAAATATTCAATTAATCGGGCTGGTTAATTCAGGATCACCAGCGCCGGGTATTCCGAAAGGCTGCTCGAGGTGATGTGGGCCAGGGAGCGGACAATGTCCAGGGGCTGATCCAGCCGGTAATTACCGGTCACCGCCACGTTCGCCAGTTTGTCGTTGTTGCTCATGATCCAGCCGGGGTAATAGCGCCGGACTTCGTCCAGCACTTTGCCCATCGGGCAGTTTTCAAATACCAGACGACCCTGAACCCAGGCGAGGTCAGTCTGTGGGTTGAGCTTGACGGGCTGGCCGAATCCGTTGGGGCCGATGCTCACGCTATTGCCGGCAGACAAGCGCATTTGTGTGCCGGCACTTTTTACCCGCAGTTCAACATCGCCACGCTGTACCCGCACATGGGCTTCGCCATTGAGGTAGCTCACGGCGAAGGCGGAATCGCGCACGCTGGCGCGTACCGGACCGGCGTCAAGCAGCATCGGCAATTCCAGATTGGCCGGGACCTCAAAAAATGCCTCGCCTTGATACAGGCGAGCATTGCCCTGGGCATTGACCAGCTTGCTGGAAAACGCCGAGTTGGTGTTGAGCAGGACCTTCGAGCCGTCTTCGAGCTGCAGGCGCTGGCGTTCGCCGACCATGGTCAGGTGATCGGCTTGCAGACGTAAGGGCACGTTGCCGTAGCCACCCACGGTGATCACCAGCACGGCAGCGGCTGCCGCGTGTTTCCAGTAGCGGCTGACGCGGCGCATCACCCCGGGAGCACGGCGGGTTTGCAGGGTGTGGGCCGCGGCCAGCAACGGCTGCCCGTTCCACACGGCGTTGGCTTTGGCATAGGCCCGGGCATGGGCCGGGTCGGCATTCAGCCAGTCATTGAAGGCTGACTTTTGCGCATCGTTTGCGCACTCAAGGGTAATCAGCCAGTCCAGTGCCTGATCCATGGCGCTGTCTTGCAGCACCTCTTGAGCGGATTTGTGAGTGTCTGTCACAGATGTTCCTTGGCAGTCTCAGGACATTTTTGCAGGCTTCGAGGGTGAAGATTAAGGCCGACTCAGCCTGTCGGCTACCCCGATGCAGATTGCCATGATCAATTTGAGTTCCTTTTGGACGGTACTCAATGAGACGTCGAGCTCTTCGGCGATCTCTTGATAACTGCAGCCATGCAGGCGGCTGAGGATGAAAATTCGCTGCTGGCGTGCGCTTAACTGGCTCAGGCTCACACTCAAACGCTCCAGTAATTGTGCGGCTTGATGGGCTTCTTCGGGGGTGCTGAGGGGAGAGGCAACGCCCTCGATGACTTCAATCGGTACATCTTCAACCACTGTCCGGGACTGGATGCGCCGTGCCCGCAGATGATCAAGCGCCAGGTTGCGCGCCGTCTGGAACACAAATGGCTCAAGATGCTCGACCGCTCGTTCGCTCAAGGCCCGGGTCACGCGCAGATAGGTCTCCTGCAACAGATCCTCTGCGGTGCTGTGGTTGTTGACCATTCGCTCCAGCGTGCGCAGCAGGGTTACCCGTTGGGCAAGGAAGACTTGATTGAAGCGGGACTGACTCACTGTGTTACCCGACCGATTTTGAGCGAATGATAATGCTTATCATCCATGCCTTTGGTCAAGTGCTGTTTTGTGCGGGGGAGAATCTGTGAGGCCTTTTCCATCTGCGGGAGCTGGCTTGCCAGCCCCCACAGTGTGGATGAGGTGCTGGTGCCTTACACGCGCCCCTTGAGATAGGCGCTGTAATCGGGGATGCGATGCTCGTGGGGCTGGCTCATCAATGGGCTGCTGATCAAGTAATCGGCGCTGCACTCATTGCATGCCACCGGAATATTCCACACCGCGGCTACCCGCAGCAGTGCCTTGATATCCGGATCGTGGGGCTGGGGCTCGAAGGGGTCCCAGAAAAACACCAGCATATCGACCCGTTGCTCGGCGATCCGCGCGCCGACCTGCTGGTCGCCACCCAATGGGCCGCTGATCATGCTTTCGATCGGCAAGCCCAGGCGTTGGCTTAACAGCAAACCCGTGGTGCCAGTGGCGCACAGCTCGTGCTGGCTGAGCACTGTTTTGTGCCGCTCGGCCCAGTCCAGCAAGAAACCCTTGCAGTGATCGTGAGCCACCAGGGCGATACGCTTGCGCGCCGCCAGGGGGGCCGAGGTGAAGCTGATACCGATCATCGCGTTACTCCGCGTTACACAGCGCCAGGCAGTTATCGAGCATGCGGTTGGAGAACGCCCATTCGTTGTCATACCAGGCCAGCACTTTCAACATTTTGCCGCTGACTTTGGTGTGATTGGCATCGAAGATCGACGACAGCGGATTGTGGTTAAAGTCGCTCGAAACCAGCGGCAAGGTGTTGTACCCCAGGACTTTGGAGTGTTGGCTGGCCTCTTTGAACAGAGCATTGACTTCGCCCGCGCTGACTTCACGCTTGAGCTCAACGGTCAGGTCCACCAGTGACACGTTGATCACCGGAACCCGTACGGCCATGCCGGTCAGCTTGCCGGCCAGTTCAGGCAGCACCAGACCCACGGCTTCGGCGGCGCCGGTTTTGCTCGGGATCATGTTTTGGGTGGCCGAGCGCGCGCGGTAAGGGTCGGAGTGGTAAACGTCGGTCAGGTTCTGATCGTTGGTGTAGGCGTGAATGGTGGTCATCAGGCCGTTTTCAATGCCGAATTCGCGATGCAGAATTTGCGCTACCGGTGCCAGGCAGTTGGTGGTGCATGAGGCATTGGAAATAATCTGGTGCGATTGACGCAGGATGTCGTGGTTTACCCCGTAGACCACCGTCGCGTCAGCATTTTTACCCGGGGCGGAGATGATCACTTTGCGTGCGCCGGCGCTAATATGTGCCTCGGCTTTGCTGCGTTCGGTGAACAGGCCGGTACATTCAAACACCACGTCGATCTTCAGGGCGGCCCAAGGCAGTTCAGCGGGATTGCGAATGGCAGTGACGGCGATGCGGTCGCCATTGACGGTCAGGCTTTCCTGATCATGCTCGACCGTTGCGTCGAAAGTGCCATGAACCGTGTCGAACTTGAGCAGGTGAGCATTGATCGAGCTGTCGCCCAGATCGTTGATGGCGACGATCTGCAGGTCCTGACGGTAGCCTTGGGTATACAGTGCACGCAGGACGTTGCGGCCGATTCGGCCAAAGCCATTGATTGCGATTCGTAGAGTCATGGAAAGCGTCCGCCATCGATTTGTTGTTGGAATTACAAGATTATTCGCATAAAAATAGAAAACAAGCCATTTAAGTGGCAATATTTTGTTTTATCTACAACGAGTGACCTGAATCAACGGGTCCGAATGATTGAAGTCGCGTGTCTGCGCCCTTCGGTCAGCATAGGACACGTCCCGGTCGCCACATCCGTTAGCCTGGAGTTCAACACATGCATCCCCGCGTTCTTGAAGTCACCGAGCGTCTTATTGCCCGCAGTCGAGCTACCCGCGAGGCGTATCTGGCGCTTATTCGCGGGGCCGCCAGTGACGGTCCGCAACGCGGCAAGCTGCAATGTGCCAACTTTGCCCATGGCGTAGCCGGGTGCGGGGCGGATGATAAAAACAACCTGAAGCTGATGAACGCGGCCAACGTCGCAATTGTTTCGTCATATAACGACATGCTGTCGGCGCATCAGCCTTACGAGCATTTTCCGGAGCAAATCAAGCAGGCACTGCGTGAAATGGGCTCGGTCGGCCAGTTTGCCGGCGGTACCCCGGCCATGTGCGATGGTGTGACCCAAGGTGAGGCGGGGATGGAGCTGAGCCTGCTGAGCCGTGAAGTGATTGCCTTGTCGACGGCCGTGGCGCTGTCGCACAACATGTTCGATGCGGCGATGATGCTGGGGATTTGCGACAAGATCGTTCCGGGCTTGCTGATGGGCGCGCTGCGCTTTGGTCATCTGCCGACCATCTTTGTTCCGGGCGGGCCTATGCCGTCGGGGATCTCCAACAAAGAAAAAGCCGACGTACGCCAGCGTTACGCCGAAGGCAAGGCCAGCCGCGAAGAGCTGCTGGAATCGGAAATGAAGTCCTACCACAGCCCCGGCACCTGCACGTTTTATGGCACCGCCAACACCAATCAGTTGTTGATGGAAGTCATGGGCCTGCACCTGCCAGGCGCCTCCTTCGTCAACCCCTACACCCCATTGCGTGATGCGCTGACGCGGGAAGCCGCGCACCAGATCACCCGTCTGACCAAGCAAAACGGCAACTTCATGCCGTTGGGCGAGATCGTCGACGAGCGTTCGCTGGTCAACTCCATTGTGGCGCTGCACGCCACGGGCGGCTCGACCAACCACACCCTGCACATGCCGGCAATTGCCATGGCCGCGGGTATCCAGCTGACCTGGCAAGACATGGCCGACCTGTCCGAGGTGGTGCCAACCCTGTCCCACGTGTATCCGAACGGCAAGGCCGATATCAACCATTTCCAGGCCGCGGGCGGTATGGCGTTCCTGATTCGCGAACTGCTCGAGGCCGGCTTGCTCCACGAAAACGTCAATACCGTGGCCGGTTTTGGGCTGAGCCGCTACACCCGCGAGCCGTTCCTGGTAGATGGCAATCTGGTCTGGCGTGAAGGCCCGATTGAAAGCCTGGATGAATCCATTTTGCGGCCTGTGGCCCGTGCCTTCTCGGCAGAGGGCGGGCTGCGGGTGATGGAAGGCAATCTGGGGCGCGGCGTGATGAAAGTATCGGCGGTGGCACCCGAGCATCAAATTGTCGAAGCCCCGGCCCGGGTCTTCCAGGATCAGCAAGAGCTGGCCGACGCGTTTGCGGCCGGCGAGCTGGAACATGATTTTGTCGCGGTGATGCGCTTCCAGGGCCCGCGCTCCAACGGCATGCCCGAGCTGCACAAAATGACGCCGTTTCTGGGCGTCTTGCAGGACCGTGGCTTCAAGGTGGCACTGATTACCGACGGCCGGATGTCGGGCGCCTCGGGCAAAATCCCGGCCGCGATTCATGTCAGCCCCGAAGCCTCGATTGGTGGCGCTCTGGCCCGGGTTCAGGATGGCGACATGATCCGGGTCGACGGGGTCAAAGGCACATTGCAACTGCTGGTGGATGAGGCAGAATTCGCAGCGCGCACTCCGGCGATCGGCACCTTGAGCAATGCCGTGGGTACCGGGCGCGAGCTGTTTGCGTTTATGCGTCACGCCTTCAGTTCGGCTGAGCAGGGCGCGAGTACCTTCACCTCGTCTCTGGAAAACTTGAAATGAAACTGGCGCTGGTCGGTGATATCGGGGGGACCAACGCACGCTTTGCGTTGTGGGAAAACGACCAGCTGCATTCGGTCCGCGTACTGGCCACGGTGGACTTCGTCTGCCCGGAAGACGCCATCAGGCTTTACCTGCACGATCTGCAACTGGCCCCGGGGGCGGTCGGCTCGGTGTGTTTGTCCGTGGCCGGGCCGGTGAGCGGTGATGAGTTTCGCTTCACCAACAACCATTGGCGTCTGAGCCGTTCGGCGTTTTGCCAGGCGTTGCAGGTCGACAATCTGTTGCTGGTCAATGATTTCAGCGCCATGGCGCTGGGCATGACCCGCTTGCAACCCGAAGATGTGCGTCAGGTCTGCCCCGGCACTCCTGATCCGGCACGGCCGGCAGTGGTGATTGGCCCGGGCACCGGCCTTGGGGTGGGGACTCTGCTCAACCTGGGGGGCGAGCAGTGGATGGCGTTGCCGGGGGAGGGTGGTCACGTTGATCTGCCCATGAGCAACCCGCGTGAAGTGCAGCTGTGGCAGCACATCTACAACGACATCGGGCATGTCAGTGCCGAAACCGTTTTGAGCGGCAGCGGCTTGCCCCGCGTCTATCGGGCGATCTGTGCGGTAGATGGCCATACCCCGGTGCTGGACAGTGACCATGCCATCACCGCTGCGGCCCTGGCTGGAGACCCGCTGGCATTGCAGGTGCTGGAGCAGTTCAGTTGCTGGTTGGGGCGAGTGGCGGGCAACAATGTGCTGACCGTCGGCGGACGAGGCGGGGTGTATATCGTAGGCGGGGTGATCCCGCGCTTTGCCGATATTTTTCTGGCCAGCGGCTTTGCCCAAAGTTTCACTGACAAGGGCTGCATGAGTGACTACCTCAGGGGTATTCCCGTGTGGCTGGTCACTGCCCCTTACTCGGGTCTGATCGGTGCGGGGGTGGCGTTGCAGCAAGCGTTCGGCTGAACACCCGCAGCGATACTGTCGTCAGCAAGCCCGCGCCTGCATCAAGGGGGGGGTAAAAAACAATAAGGAACACCGCTGTGAGCGCACTCGGCAAATCAATTTTGCTGGTCGACGATGACCAGGACATTCGCGAACTGCTTGATATCTATCTCACCCGCGCCGGTTTTCAGGTACGTACCGTGGGTGACGGTGCCGGCTTTCGCCAGGCGCTGGAAGACACACCCGGCGATCTGCTGATACTTGATGTGATGTTGCCCGATGAAGATGGCTTCAGCCTGTGCCGCTGGGTGCGGCAACACCCGCGCTTTGCCACAATCCCGATCATCATGCTCACTGCCAGCTCCGACGAGGCTGACCGGGTGATTGGCCTGGAGCTGGGCGCAGACGATTACCTGGGCAAGCCTTTCAGCCCCCGTGAACTTCAGGCGCGGATCAAGGCGTTGCTGCGCCGGGCGCAGTTTTCCAGCGTCAATGTGACGGCCGGCAACGAGGTCATGGCCTTTGACGAATGGCGCCTGAACACTGTGACCCATCGCCTGTTTCATACCGACGGGGAAGAAGTGATCTTGTCGGGAGCAGACTTCGCCTTGCTCAAGCTGTTTCTGGACAACCCGCAACAGATCCTCGATCGCGATACCATCGGCAACGCAACCCGCGGCAGGGATCTGATGCCGCTCGACCGCATCGTCGACATGGCTGTCAGCCGTTTGCGTCAACGCTTGCGTGACACCGACAAGCCTCCCCGGCTGATCCGCACCGTTCGCGGCAGCGGTTATCAGCTGGCGGCCCAGGTCAGCGCCGTCCATGGCCTTTAAATTCCGGCCCCAAGTCCGTATCCCCCGTTCATTGCTCGGGCGCATGCTGTTACTCACCCTGCTTGCCATTTTGCTGGCGCAGACGCTATCGAGTGCCATCTGGCTCTCGCAATTGCGTACCACCCAGCTCGAAGGCCTGGTCACCAGTGCCCGCAGCCTGGCGTATTCGATGAATGCCACGGTGACGTACTTGCGGTCACTACCCCTGGCCTACCGGCCCATGGTGCTCGACCAGATGCGCAGCATGGGCGGTACGCGGTTCTTCGTAAGCTTGAATGACAAGCCGCTGGAGATGCCGGTGCTGCAGCCGACCCAGCGCAAAAAGGCGGTGCTCAGCGCGGTGGATCAAGTGTTGCGCCAGTCCCTGGGGGCTGATGTCGACATGACCGTGCAATTTGTCAGCCCCCGGGACTTGCGCATCTTCAATGCCGGCATGAGGCTCGAAGAGTTGCCGCGTTCCTGGGCGCATTTCGCCTTGACCCTGGAGCCGGTCAATCCGCCGGTACTGGTGACGCAAATTCAGATGGCCCCCGGCGAGTGGCTGTACATCGCCTCCTTGTTGCCCGAACCCTATACCAGCCTTGAGGAGGAAGGCCTGCCGGCCGTGCAGTTGTGGTTTATCGCCCTGAGCAGCATCTTCCTGCTGTTGTTTATCGGACTGCTGGTGCACTGGCAAAGTCGCCCGCTCAAGCGTCTGGCCCGGGCGGCGCGGGATATGTCGCTGGGGGAGGACAAGCTCAAGCCGGTGGAAATCGGTGGCGGCAGCGAAGTGGTGGAAGTCGGCCGGGCCTTTAATACCATGCGCGCCCGTATCAGCCGTTATCTGACGGAGCGCAGCCAGTTGTTCAGTGCCATCTCCCATGATTTGCGTACTCCCATCACCCGCCTGCGGCTGCGGGTCGAGTTGCTTGAAGACGAGCAACTGCAGCACAAGTTTGGCCGCGATCTGGATGAACTCGAGTTGCTGGTCAAAGGTGCACTGCAATGTGTGAAGGACACCGATATTCACGAAAATATCGAGCAGGTGGACCTCAATCTGTTACTCGATTGTCTGATAGAGCCTTATTTATTGCCCCAGGGAAATGGCCGTGTGACGTTACAGGGGCGAGCCCTCAAGCCTTACTCGGGCAAGCCCCTGGCCCTGCGTCGCTGCATGGGCAACCTGATAGATAACGCACTCAAATACGGAAAAAAAGCTCACCTGCGCATTGATGACAATGAGCGCGCCTTCGTTCTGACCGTTGACGATGAGGGCCCGGGCGTACCGGAGCAGCGTCTGGAACAAGTATTTGAACCGCACTTTCGTCTGGCCGGGCAGCAGCAGGGCTATGGTCTGGGGCTCGGTATTGCCCGCAGCATCGCCCATAGCCATGGGGGCGAAGTCAGTCTGCAGAACCTGCGCGTCGGCGGGCTGCGGGTCACTTTGTACCTGCCGCGAAATGCCGACTGATCGGGTTGATCTTTATGTAACCGGATCGTGACATTTGCGCGTCTCTTCGTTACGCGAGCCTGGGCGGTGATGGATACACTCTTCGGCAGCGCAAGCAAAAGACTTGCCCAGCTATAACAACAAGAAAGGACATCTCATGAATTCACTCAGTCGCCTCGCCGTTTCCATCTCTCTCGCCTGTGCATTTCCCCTGACAACCTATGCCGCCGACGCACCTGCCGATTCCAAAGGCACGGTCGAAGTGGTGCACTGGTGGACCTCGGGCGGTGAAAAAGCGGCCGTTGATGTCCTCAAGGCCCAGGTCGAAAAAGACGGCTTCACCTGGAAAGACGGCGCAGTCGCCGGCGGTGGCGGAGCCACGGCCATGACCGTACTGAAAAGCCGTGCTGTCGCCGGCAACCCGCCAGGCATGGCTCAGATCAAAGGCCCCGACATCCAGGAGTGGGCCTCCACGGGCTTGCTCGACACTGAAGTCCTGAAGGACGTTGCCAAAGAAGAGAAGTGGGACAGCCTGCTCGACAAGAAAGTCTCCGATACCGTGAAATACGAAGGCAATTACGTGGCCGTGCCGGTGAACATCCACCGGGTCAACTGGCTGTGGATCAACCCTGAAGTGTTCAAGAAAGCCGGTATCGAAAAAGCCCCTGCCACCCTCGAAGAATTCTATGCCGCGGGCGACAAGCTCAAGGCTGCCGGTTTCATTCCGCTCGCCCACGGTGGCCAGCCTTGGCAGGACAGCACTGTGTTCGAAGCCGTGGTGCTCTCGGTCATGGGGGTCGATGGCTACAAGAAGGCACTGGTAGAGCTGGATAACGCCACCCTGACCGGTCCTGAAATGGTCAAGGCGCTGACCGAACTGAAGAAAGTCGCGACCTACATGGACGCAGACGGCAAGGGGCAGGACTGGAACCTGGAAGCGGGCAAGGTCATCAACGGCAAGGCCGGCATGCAGATCATGGGTGACTGGGCCAAGAGCGAGTGGACGGCGGCCAAGAAAGTCGCGGGCAAGGATTATCAGTGCGTGCCTTTCCCGGGTACCGATAAAGCCTTTACCTACAACATCGACTCCCTGGCGGTGTTCAAGCAGAAAGACAAGGGCACGGCGGCGGGTCAGCAGGACATCGCCAAGGTCACCCTGGGGGAAGACTTCCAGAAAGTCTTCAGCATCAACAAAGGCTCGATCCCGGTGCGGATCGACATGCTGAACGACATGGCCAAGTACGGTTTCGATTCTTGCGCCCAGACCGCGGCCAAGGACTTCCTGGCTGATGCCAAAAGCGGTGGCCTGCAGCCGAGCATGGCGCACAACATGGCAACCACGCTGGCGGTGCAGGGCGCATTCTTTGATGTGGTGACCAACTACATCAACGACCCGAAAGCCGACCCGGTTGAAACGGCCAAGAAACTCGGCGCAGCGGTCAAGTCTGCCAAGTAACCCGTAGCGGCAGGTTTCAAGCTGCAAGTCAGAGCACTGTCCTGCTTGTCTTGCAGCTTGAAACTTGTAGCGGGTAACTGCTCTTTCCTTTTTTATGGATTTCCCCATGAGTTCTGTTGCTGCCTTCAGCAAAGCCTCGCCGTTCGATGCACTGCAGCGCTGGCTTCCCAAACTGGTGCTGGCGCCCAGCATGTTCATCGTCCTGGTGGGCTTTTACGGCTATATCCTGTGGACGTTCGTTCTTTCGTTCACCAACTCGACTTTCCTGCCGACCTACAAATGGGTAGGCCTGGCGCAATACGCACGGCTGTTCGACAACGACCGCTGGTGGGTCGCCAGCAAAAACCTGGCGGTATTCGGTGGCATGTTCATCGCCATTACCTTGGTGATTGGCGTGACGCTGGCGGTGTTCCTCGATCAGCGCATCCGGCGTGAAGGCTTCATCCGCACTATTTACCTGTACCCGATGGCGCTCTCGATGATCGTCACCGGTACCGCCTGGAAGTGGTTGCTGAACCCGGGCATGGGCCTGGACAAGCTGCTGCGGGACTGGGGCTGGGAAGGCTTTCGACTGGACTGGCTGATCGATCCCGACCGCGTGGTGTATTGCCTGGTGATTGCGGCAGTGTGGCAAGCCTCGGGTTTTATCATGGCGATGTTCCTCGCCGGCCTGCGCGGGGTCGATCAATCGATCATTCGTGCCGCCCAGATCGATGGCGCGAGTTTGCCGCGGATTTACTGGAAAGTGGTGCTGCCAAGCCTGCGTCCGGTGTTCTTCAGTGCGGTGATGATTCTGGCGCACATTGCGATCAAGAGTTTTGACCTGGTGGCGGCAATGACGGCCGGTGGTCCGGGTTACTCGTCCGACTTGCCTGCGATGTTCATGTATTCCTTCACCTTCAGTCGCGGTCAGATGGGTGTCGGTTCGGCCAGTGCGATTCTGATGCTCGGAGCGATTCTTGCGATCATCGTGCCTTACCTGTATTCCGAGCTGAGGGCCAAGCGTAATGACTAGTCTTGCCGGCAAATCCGCCATCAGCCTGAGCCGCATCGCGATCTACGCGGTGCTGCTCTTCGCTGTACTGCTGTACCTGGTCCCCCTGGTGGTCATGTTGTTGACCAGCTTCAAAACCCCGGAAGACATCAGTACCGGCAACCTGCTGAGCTGGCCCGCCGTGGTCACCGGCATTGGCTGGGTCAAGGCCTGGGCCACGGTCGACGGCTACTTCTGGAACTCGATCAAGATCACCGTCCCGGCGGTACTGGTCTCCACCGCCATCGGCGCGCTCAACGGCTACGTGTTGTCGATGTGGCGTTTTCGCGGTTCGCAGTTGTTCTTCGGCCTGCTGCTGTTCGGCTGCTTCCTGCCGTTCCAGACGGTGTTGCTGCCAGCCTCGTTCACCCTCGGCAAAATGGGTCTGGCCAGCACCACCACCGGCCTGGTGTTTGTGCACATTGTTTACGGCCTGGCGTTTACTACACTGTTTTTCCGCAATTACTACGTCAGCATTCCCGACGCACTGGTTAAGGCGGCGCGTCTGGATGGCGCGGGTTTCTTTACGATTTTCCGCATGATCATTCTGCCGATGTCGACCCCGATCATCATGGTCTGCCTGATCTGGCAATTCACGCAGATCTGGAATGACTTCCTGTTCGGCGTGGTGTTCTCCAGTGGTGACTCACAGCCCATTACCGTGGCGCTGAACAACCTGGTCAACACCAGTACCGGGGTCAAGGAATACAACGTGGATATGGCCGCGGCGATGATCGCCGGGCTGCCGACCCTGCTGGTCTATGTGGTCGCAGGCAAGTATTTCGTGCGCGGGCTGACGGCCGGCGCAGTCAAGGGGTAATCATGGCAACGCTTGAACTTCGTAATGTAAACAAGACCTACGGTGCCGGCTTGCCGGACACCCTGAAGAACATCGAACTGTCGATCAAGGAAGGAGAGTTCCTGATCCTGGTGGGGCCTTCCGGGTGTGGCAAGTCGACGCTGATGAACTGCATCGCCGGCCTGGAGAACATCACGGGCGGCGCGATCATGATTGATGATCAGGACGTCAGCGGCTTGAGTCCCAAGGATCGCGACATCGCCATGGTGTTCCAGTCCTATGCGCTGTACCCGACCATGAGTGTGCGCGAGAACATCGAGTTCGGTCTCAAGATCCGCAAGATGCCCCGGGCTGACATCGACGAAGAAGTGGCCCGGGTTGCCAAGTTGTTGCAGATCGAGCATTTGCTCAACCGCAAGCCGGGGCAATTGTCCGGCGGTCAGCAACAGCGTGTGGCAATGGGCCGGGCCCTGGCCCGGCGGCCGAAGATCTATCTGTTCGACGAGCCATTGTCCAACCTCGATGCCAAGTTGCGGGTCGAGATGCGCACCGAAATGAAACTGATGCACCAGCGTCTGAAAACCACCACCGTCTACGTCACCCACGATCAGATCGAGGCCATGACCCTGGGCGACAAGGTGGCGGTCATGAAGGACGGCATCATTCAGCAGTTCGGTACTCCCAAGCAGATCTACAACGATCCGGCCAACCTGTTTGTTGCCAGCTTTATCGGTTCGCCACCGATGAACTTCATTCCGTTGCGCCTGCAGCGCAAGGACGGCCGCCTGCTGGCGCTGCTGGACAGTGGCCAGGCGCGTTGTGAGTTGCCGATGAGCATGGATGACGCCGGTCTGGAAGACCGGGAGGTGATTCTGGGGCTGCGCCCGGAGCAAATCGTGCTGGCCTCGGCCGATGCTGCCGGCATGCCAACCATTCGCGCCGAAGTCCAGGTGACCGAGCCCACAGGTCCGGACACTCTGGTCTTTGTTCAGCTCAATGAGGCCAAGGTCTGCTGTCGTCTGGCGCCCGATGTGGCGCCGCAAGTGGGTGAAACCCTGACCCTGCAATTCGATCCGGCCAAGGTGTTGCTGTTCGATGCCAAAACCGGTGAGCGCCTGGGCACTGCTGCTTCGTTGCCGGTACAGGATCGTGCCGACAACGTCACCCGAATCAAGGGGCGCTGAGTTTCAAAGTGTGGGGGTGTTCATGGAGGAGCCGGGGCCGTCTGAGCTGCAAGCGACCCGCCCCCACAGTTACACAGGGGTAGTGCCGTTGCGGGCATTGGAACGGTCGGGAATTTAAAAGTGGACCGAGTTGGATAAAAACAGTTAATAACAATAAAAGACGAGGATTTAGGGATGAAAAAGCAACACGCAAATACCCGGTTGATCTGCCAGCTGTCAGCCGTCGCCGCGCTGGTGCTTTCTGCCAATGCGATGGCCGACGACGCTTTCAGTGCAGATTCAAAATGGATGACCGGTGATTGGGGCGGTGAGCGGACCAAGCTGATCGAGCAGGGTATCGACATCAAGGCCGATTACGTCGGTGAAGTAGGCGCCAACCTGCATGGCGGCTATAACCACGACAAGACCGCGCGCTACAGCGACCAGTTCGGGCTGGGCGTGGCGCTGGACCTGCAAAAGCTGTGGGGCTGGGATAACACCCAGGCCAAGATCCAGCTCACCAACCGTAATGGTCAGAGCATCTCCAATGACCGTATCGGCGACCCGCGTGCCGGAACCCTGAGCTCCTCCCAGGAAGTCTACGGCCGTGGCCACATGGTTCGTCTGACCCAGTTGTATATCCAGCATCAATTCCTGGACGGCAAACTGGACGTCAAGGCCGGTTACTTCGGTGAAGGCGAAGACTTCAATACCTTCCCGTGCGAATTCCAGAACCTGGCGTTCTGCGGTTCCCAGGTGGGTAACTGGGCCACCAACATCTGGTACAACTGGCCGGTCAGCCAGGCTGCACTGCGGGTGAAATACAACATCACCCCCGAGTTCTATGCGCAGATCGGTGCGTACAACCAGAACCCGTCACAACTTGAGCACGGTAACGGTTTCAAACTCAGCGGCAGCGGGACCAAGGGTACAGTGCTACCGGTCGAACTGGTCTGGTCGCCCAAGGTCAACAACCTGCCGGGCGAATACCGTGTGGGCTACTACAAGAGCACGGCACCTGCGGATGACCTGCGCGAAGACATCAACGGCGCAGATGCTGCGACCACCGGTCAAAGCTACCGTGTGCGCAACAGCAAGCACGGTTACTGGTTTGTGGCCCAGCAGCAACTCACCAGCCACAACGGTGATGCCTCCCGTGGTCTGAATGTTGCAGCCAACGCAACTTTCCACGACAAGGCCACCAACATTGTCGACAACTATCAGTCGCTGATGTTTGTGTACAAAGGTCCGTTCGATGCCCGTCCAAAAGATGACATCGGTATCGGTTTTGCCCGTATCCACGTCAACAGTGATGTGAAGAAAAACGCCGAGCTGGCCAACGAGGCCATTGGTGTCACCGACTATGACAACCCGCTGTACTCACCGCTGCGCTCCACCGAATACAACTACGAACTCAACTACGGCATCCACGTGACCAACTGGCTGACTGTGCGTCCTAACCTGCAGTACATCACTCACCCGGGCGGTGTTGACCAGGTTGATAACGCGTTGGTGGCCGGCCTGAAAATTCAGTCGGTGTTCTAACGTTGTTGCGATAAGCTCCTGTCCTTATGCGCATTTGACGGATAGCCATGGCTATCCGTTTTTTTGTGCAGGAGCTTTCGGGCTTTAGTGAGACCGCGATAGCGGTTTACCCGTCGATATCTTTTCTGGATCTGGCACCTCCTTGCAGGCAGGCCAGCTCCCACAGGTTCTACTAAGGTTTGGGCGACATGATTTTCAGGACTGCGGCACATGCATGAGCATCCGCTTCACCGTTTTTTCAAATCCAGACGCGAGCAGCCGGTCTTCCAGTGGGAGCGCTTTCAGCAGCGTGACATCCTGGTGATTGACCACCCCCATTGTCAGGCCGTGTTCAGCCGTCAGGGTGCGCAACTTCTGCATTTCAAACCCACCGGCCAGAAGCCCTGGTTGTGGTGTGCTGCCAAATGGCCGCAAGTTGGAGCGATCCGTGGTGGCGTGCCTATTTTCTGGCCGTGGTATGGCCGTCATCCAAGCGAAAATGCGTGGCCGTCCCATGGCTGGGCGCGTTTGATCGACTGGAAGTTGCTGGACAGTCATGCAGACGAAGAGGGCGTGAGCCTGCACTGGCGGTTACAGCTGTGCGACTGGCAGGTGGATCTGCATGCGCGACTGGGCGAAGACATGGAGCTGCGCCTGAGCACCGAACATCAGGACGATGAGCCTTGCCAGCTGAGTCAGGCTTTGCGCGCTTACTGGCGGATTGGTGATGTGGCGCAGATAGCGCTGTCCGGTCTTGACGGGGTACAGGGCTACGACCAGCTCAACCGCGAAGTTTGCCAGCAGCAGGGCGAGTTACGGGTTGCGGGCGGTTGTCAGCGGGTGTTCCGGCATGACGGCGAAATGCAGCTCAATGACCACGCCTGGCGGCGGGCGCTGAGCATCGACACCGGCGTCAGTGGCAACACGGTGGTGTGGCATCCGGGCAAGCGGCCGTTACTGGGGGTGAGCTGGAACGAAGTGATGGGGTTTGTGTGTGTCGAGTCCACCAGCGGCGGTACCCACAATCAGACCCTGGCCCCTGGCGAGCAAGCGCATCTGAGTCTGCAGGCCCGGGCCGGTTTGGTGAGTGCCGCACCTCTGTAGGAGCGAGCTGCGGTTGCCTTGAAGCTCGCTCCTGCAGGTGGTCAGTTGAACTCGTCACCCACCGGATAGCGGCTGGCGTTCAGGCTTTCCTTGATTTTTCGCAGGTGTGGCTGGAAATCCACGCCGCGGCGCAGGGTCATGCCGGTGGCCAACACGTCCAGTACGGTGAGCTGGATGATGCGCGAGGTCATCGGCATGTAAATGTCGGTGTCTTCAGGCAGCGGAATGTTCAGGCTCAAGGTACTGGCCTTGGCCAGTGGCGAATTCTCTGCGGTCAGTCCCAGTACCGAGGCCCCGTTTGCCCGCGCAATGCGTGCTACCTCTACCAGCTCCCGCGTCCGTCCGGTGTAGGAAATAATCACGAACAGCTCGCCGGTGTGCGCCACTGACGCAATCATGCGCTGCATCAGCACGTCGGCATGGGCAGTGACGGCCAGGTTGAAACGAAAGAACTTGTGCTGTGCATCCAGCGCCACCGGCGCCGAGGCACCCAGGCCAAAGAAGTGAATCTGGCGGGCCTGGATCAGCAAGTCGACGGCGCGGCTGATAAGGTTGGGGTCCAGTGCCTGGCAGGCGCTGTCGAGCGATGCAATTGCACTGCCGAAAATCTTCTGGGTGTAAGCTTCGGGATTGTCGTCGGCCTCAACTGCGCGGCTGACATAGGCGGCGCCGCTGGCCAGACTTTGCGCCAGTTGCAGCTTTAGCTCCGGGTAACCGCTAACCCCGAACGAACGGCAAAACCGGTTAACCGTAGGTTCACTGACGGAAGCCGCCTGGGCGAGCGCCGCAATGCTGAACCGGGTCGCCTGTTGCGGATTCTGCAGGATGATTTCTGCCACTTTGCGCTCGGCCTTGTTCAGGTCTTCGAGGCGGCTTTTGATCTGTTCGAGTAAATTTCGCACGCGGTCCATTTATGTTCCTTGGTTCAGCGATGCAAAGAGCCGGGTTCTAAAGCAGCTCTGGAAGGTGGCCTATCCTACTGGTGGCCTGTTACGACCACTAGCAGGAATCTGTATTTTGAGAAAATGTTGTGTTTATTACTACATTTTTCCTTGAGTGATACCTTGAAAAAAGGTATTTGTAGCTTAACTTGATAAAAGAACAAACATCATGCCTTCGATTACGGTTGAACCGTGCACCTTTGCCTTGTTCGGCGCCCTTGGCGATCTGGCCTTGCGCAAGCTGTTTCCTGCTTTATATCAACTGGATCGTGCCGGCCTGCTGCATGCCGATACGCGCATTTTTGCGCTGGCTCGCGAGCCGGGTGACGCCCTTACGCATCTGGCACACATCGACAGCCAGTTGCGTCAGTACGTTGGTGCCAAGGAAATCGAAGAAGAAGCGCTAGCCCGCTTCCTGGCTCGCTTGAGTTACCTGCATGTGGACTTTCTCAAGACAGAAGATTATTTGCCTCTGGCTGAACAAGCCGGAACGGCCCAGCGCCTGATCGCGTATTTCGCGACGCCGGCGGCGGTGTATGGGGCCATCTGCGAGAACCTGTCCAGGGTCGGTCTGGCTGAAAATACCCGTGTGGTGCTGGAAAAACCCATTGGTTCGGACCTGGACTCATCGCGTAAGGTCAACGATGCCGTCGCGCAGTTCTTCCCCGAGACGCGTATTTACCGCATCGACCACTACCTGGGTAAAGAAACCGTACAAAACCTGATCGCCCTGCGTTTTGCCAACAGCCTGTTCGAAACCCAGTGGAACCAGCGCTACATCTCCCACGTTGAAATCACCGTGGCCGAGAAAGTCGGCATCGAGGGGCGCTGGGGCTATTTCGACAAGGCCGGCCAACTGCGGGACATGATCCAGAATCATCTGTTGCAGCTGTTGTGCCTGATTGCCATGGATCCGCCTGCGGACCTGTCGGCAGACAGCATTCGCGATGAAAAAGTAAAGGTTCTCAAGGCGCTGGCCCCGATCAGCGCCGAAGGTCTCACCACCCAGGTGGTACGTGGCCAATACATCGCCGGTTACAGCGAAGGGCAGTCGGTCCCGGGCTATCTGGAGGAAGAAAACTCCAATACCCAGAGCGACACCGAAACCTTCGTTGCCCTGCGTGCCGACATTCGTAACTGGCGTTGGGCGGGGGTGCCGTTTTATCTGCGCACCGGCAAACGCATGCCGCAAAAACTGTCGCAGATCGTGATCCACTTCAAGGAACCCTCGCACTACATCTTCGCCCCGGAGCAGCGTCTGCAAATCGGCAACAAGCTGATTATTCGCCTGCAGCCGGACGAAGGTATCTCCTTGCGGGTGATGACCAAAGAGCAGGGCCTGGACAAAGGCATGCAACTGCGTAGCGGCCCGTTGCAATTGAATTTTTCCGACACGTACCGCAGTGCGCGGATTCCGGATGCCTACGAGCGTCTGTTACTCGAAGTGATGCGCGGCAACCAGAACCTGTTTGTGCGCAAAGACGAAATTGAAGCGGCATGGAAGTGGTGTGACCAGTTGATCGCCGGCTGGAAAAAGTCTGGTGATGCGCCCAAGCCGTACGCGGCGGGCTCCTGGGGACCGATGAGTTCCATAGCATTGATTACGCGGGACGGGAGGTCTTGGTATGGCGATATCTGATTTGAAGCTGCCTGAAGGGGTCAACGCGCACACCTTCAAGAACCCGGCGATTCTGGCCGAGGAACTGGCAAAAAAAGTGGCCGGGCAATTGAATGCCGCCATTGGCGCGCAAGGCGTTGCCACCCTGGTGGTATCCGGTGGGCGTAGCCCGGTGGCGTTCTTTCAGAGCCTGATCAAGCAACCGGTGGACTGGTCGAAAGTGGTGGTCAGTCTTGCCGATGAGCGCTGGGTCCCGGTGGAGCACGCCGACAGCAACGCCGGCCTGCTCAAAAAGAACCTGCTGCAAGGGCCGGCAGCCAAGGCGCGCTTTGTCGGCTTGTATAACGTGGCGGCCAATCTTGACGCTGCGGCAGAGCAAGCTGACCGCGCATTGGCCGAGTTACCGCCGATTGATGTCCTGATTCTGGGCATGGGCGACGACGGGCACACCGCCTCGCTGTTCCCCGACAGCCCGAATCTGCTTGAAGCCTTGAAAGCGGATGGTGAGCGTCGTTGCTGGCCGATGCTGGCACCGACCGTGCCTCATCAACGCTTGAGCATGAGCCGCAGCCTGCTGGCGAGCGCCAGGAACACGGTGCTGTCGATTCAAGGGCAGGCCAAATTGAATACCCTCAACGAAGCGCTGGCGGGCACTGACATTGCCGCCTTGCCGATTCGTGCCTTTCTGCAACCTACGTTAGAGAT
Organism: Pseudomonas sp. PAMC 29040; assembly: GCF_003994535.1. Lineage (NCBI taxonomy): Bacteria > Pseudomonadati > Pseudomonadota > Gammaproteobacteria > Pseudomonadales > Pseudomonadaceae > Pseudomonas > Pseudomonas sp. PAMC 29040. Next base: position 62,684 of record NZ_RZAA01000004.1, on the reverse strand, counting down.
TTACTGGTGCCCATGAGCCAAGGATCAGCTGCCATGACAATAAAAACTGCGAACGTATCGATGGCCGATAAAGTCGCCCTGATCGATGAACTGTGTGCCTCGGCGCGAATTCTGCCGGTGATCACCATCGCTCGTGAGCAAGACATTCTGCCGCTGGCCGATGCGCTGGCTGCGGGCGGCCTGACGGCACTTGAAGTGACCTTGCGTTCACAGTTCGGGCTCAAGGCCATTCGTGTTCTGCGCGAGCAACGACCCGAGCTGGTAACAGGGGCGGGCACCGTGCTGGACCGGCACATGCTGGCGGCTGCCGAAGAGGCCGGTTCGCAATTTATTGTCACCCCGGGCATTACCCGTGACCTGCTGGAAGCCAGCGTGGCCAGCGATATCCCGCTGCTGCCGGGTATCAGCAATGCGTCCGGAATTATGGAAGGCTACGGTCTGGGTTACCGTCGATTCAAGCTGTTCCCGGCTGAAGTCAGCGGCGGTGTGGCGGCGATCAAGGCGCTGGGCGGCCCCTTCGGTGAAGTGAAATTCTGCCCGACCGGCGGTGTTAGCCCGGCGAACATTCGCAACTACATGGCATTGAAAAATGTGATGTGTGTGGGCGGTAGCTGGATGCTCGACAGCGAGTGGATCAAGAACGGCGACTGGGCCCGAATCCAGGAATGCACTGCCGAGGCCCTGGCTTTGCTGGATTGACCACCTGTGTAACGAATTTGTTGTGTGTTCTACGGTTTTTGGTGCGCTTGGTCGGCGCACCTTTTTTTTGTCCGCAATTCCCAACGATGAGTCACCTGCAGGAGCGAGCTTGCCTGGCGATCTTTCAAAGATCGCGAGCAAGCTCGCTCCTGCAGTTAGCCCCGGGAAAGCTCGCGCAGTGCCCTGATCAACCTGTTGATGTCATCCAGCGAGGTGGTGAGGCCCACGGTGATGCGAATACAGCTACCGCAGGCTGAACCGCCGCGCACCACGGTGAACAGGTTGTAATCCTTGAGCAGACGATCTGCCATCGGTGTTTGATCCTGCAGGTGGGTGAATCGCAGGGCAGAAATGGCGCATTGCAGACGCGGTTCATCAGGCGTGAGCACTTCGATGCCCGGCATTTTTCGCGCTTCACTCACCCATAGCTCGCGCAGATAGTTCAGGCGTTCGCCTTTGGCCCGGGCGCCACCCAGGTCTTTGTGCTCTTGCAGCACCTTTGGCAGGGTCAGCCATGCCGGAATATTGACCGTGCCATAGGGGGCCCGGTTACGAATATCAGGTTCCGGGTAACGTTGACTGCCCATGTCCGGGCTAATGTCTGCCAGACGCCGCGGGTCGATATACATGACCCCCAGGGTCAGTGGTCCGCCGATCCATTTATGCAGGTTGTAACCGGCAAAGGCCACGCCCAGGGCCTGCAGGTCGAACTCGATCTGGCCAAGCGCATGGGCACCGTCCAGCACCACGTCCACGCCGTGGGCGTTGGCCGCATCGACTATCGCCTGCACCGGCATGACCAGTCCGGTGAGGTGTGTCACGTGGGTCAGCGCCATCAGCTTGATTCGCGGATGACGTGCCAATACCTCACGATAGCTGGCGACCAGGCTGTCATGGCTGGCGGGGTGCTCATGGATTATTTCGATGATCTCAAGCCCGCGCTGCCGGGCCACCCAGCGCATGGCTGACTCGACGCTGGGGTACTCCAGGTCGCTGATCAGCAACTGATCGCCGGGCTGCAAGGCGTTGTAGTTGCGAATCAGCGATTGCAGGGCATCCGAAGCGCAGCGGGTGAGGGCGATGCTGGCGTCTTCAACGCCGAGCAAGCCTGCCAGTTGATGATGGATCTCGATATTCTGCGGACCATCGAATTGCGGGCGCACATGCACCGAGTTCTTGCGGTTGATAAAGTCGATATTGCGCTGGTAGTCCTGGGCAACTCCTCGGGTCATGCGCCCGAAGTAGCCGTTTTCCAGATTGACCGGACCGGCTGCTACGTCGTAGCGCTCGGCGATGCTGTGCCAATAATCTTCGTTGCGGGCGTTCTCTTCGATCCTTGGCATGGGGCAACTCTATCAGTGGCGGGGTTTGGGTTTTCCGTGTTTGGCGCGCAACGGGTCGAGCAGGTCTGACAGACCGTTGTGATCGATTTCCTGCATCAGGGCCAGAAGACCGCCCAATTCGCCGTGTGGAAAGCCTTCTCGGGCAAACCAGTTCAAATACTGGCCCGGCAGGTCGGCAATGATCCGCCCCTTGTATTTGCCGAATGGCATTTCGCGGGTCACCAGCAGTTCGAGTTTTTCGGGGTTCATGCAGCAGCCTTCAGATACGTGATGCAACGAATGATAAATACAGGCATTTTGCATGCAGGCCAATTGACAGATCATGCAAAAAAACCGGATACAGATAGTTATGATTTCTATAACTTTTTGATATATAAGGATTTATTCAAATTCAGCAACTGGCACGGGGTCTGCAAATACTAATGCACGATCCTCAACCTTGTAAGGAATTGAATAATGACTGACCTCAATAAAGAAGCCATCTCTGTCCTGAACGATCTGATCGAAACCAGTAAAGACGGTCAGGAAGGATTCAAGACCTGTGCCGAAGATATCAAGCATCCTGAGCTCAAGGCCCTGTTTGCAAAACGCTCTGCAGATTGTGCGGCTGCGGCTGCCGAGCTGCAGGCCGCGGTACGCCAGTTGGGTGGCGACCCGGAGACCAGTACAAGCGTGGCGGGTGATTTGCATCGTCGCTGGGTCGATGTGAAATCGATGTTTACCGGCAAGGATGAAGAGGCAGTGCTCAATGAAGCCGAGCGCGGCGAAGACCATGCGCTGAAGGCTTATAAGGAAGCGCTGGAAAAAATTGAGAAGCACCAACTGCTGCACATTCGTGATCTGGTAGAGCGTCAGTACCATGGCGTACAACGCAATCACGACCAGGTCAAGGCTCTGCGCAACCAAGCTCGTGCCCGCTCTTAAACGTAAACGCCTGCGTAGCCCTTGGTAGCTGAGGGCTGACTCGCATACAGCAAAAACCCGGCCTGTTATCCAGGCCGGGTTTTTGCGTTGCGGGCATTTGCACGTCGTGCAAATCAGCTAATGCTGATAGCCGGCAACGGGGTCAGGGTTACGGTTTGTTGTTTGCGCGGGGCAATGATTTCGGCTTCGCCATCGACCACGATTTCATCGCGTTGATTGAACACACGGGTCGCTATACGCACGCGGAACTTGGGCAGTTTCTCGAGAATTTCCAGACGCACGGTCAGGGTGTCGCCAATTTTCACCGGCTTCTGAAAGGTCATTTGCTGGCCGACATAGATAGTGCCCGGGCCAGGCAACTCACAGGCCACGGCTGCACTGATCAGCGCGCCACTGAACATGCCGTGGGCAATGCGTTCCTTGAACATGGTTGCGGCGGCAAATTCCGGATCCAGGTGCACCGGGTTGTGGTCACCGGACATGGCCGCAAAAAGCTGAATGTCGCGCTCTTCGACGGTTTTGCTGTAACTGGCAGTCTGGCCGACTTCAAGGGCTTCGTACGGGGTGTTGGTAACCTGAGTCATCTAGCGCATGTCCTGTGACGAGTGTTTAATTTCAAGTTTTTGATTTTAAAGTATTTTTTAGAATGGTCGAGCTATTCGCTGTGGGGCGGGCGGGAGCGAAGCAGGGCCTGGTCAAGCCATTCGACAACATCTGTAGTCACTTCGTCACGGTTGATTTCGTTGAAGAGCTCATGCCGTGCCTGGGGGTAGATTTTGAGTTGCAAGTCCTGACTGCCGGCTTTGCGTAAAGCCCCGGCCAGGGATTCCAGGCGCTTGCCTTCACTGACCGGGTCACAGGCGCCACCCATCACCAGCAAAGGCAGGGCTGAATCAATTTGCACGAGGTTGGACGCTTTGCTGATTTGCTGCAAGCCGCCCAGCAGATCAATCCAGAGTTGATTGGTGCAACGAAACCCGCACAAGGGGTCGTTGGCGTAGGCATCGACTTCGGCCGGATCGCGACTGAGCCAGTCATAGCGGGTGCGATTGGGCTTGAATGCTTTATTGAACGAGCCAAAGGACAACCACTCGATCAGCGCGCTGCGTCCTTTCGGGCCCTGGCGCCAGCGTTCCAGTCGGGCTATCAGGCTGGCAGCCCGGTAAAGCGCGACAGGCTGGAAATTGGAGGCGCTCAGAATTGCCCCCTGCAGGCTGTTGCTGTGGTGGAGCAAGTACGCCTGGGCGATGTAGCTGCCCATGCTGTGGCCAAGCAGGAAGATCGGGAGCCCCGGGTGGGCCTGGCCGATGTGCTGATGGAGGCTGGCGACATCACTGACCACCGCGCACCAGCCATCATGGTCAGCAAAGTAGCCCGGTGTTCCGCGTTCGGCCGTTTTACCGTGTCCGCGCTGGTCGTGGGCATACAGGCCAAAACCGGCTTCATTTAGCGCCTTGCCCAGTCGGGCATAGCGAGCAGTGTGTTCCGCCATGCCGTGGACCAGCAACACAATGGCTTTGGGCGTAGCGCCAGGCAGCCACTGATTAACCAAAAGGCCGCTACGGTCATTCGCGTCCAGCCAGAAAGTCTGATGAATCATGGCCATTCCTTTACACGGAGTAGGAGCAGTGTATAGCGCATTCACAGGCAAACCACTTAACTGGCGATGCCGCGGTAATAAGATTCAAGATGTAAATGGCGAATATCGGTGTATTTGCCTACAACTTGATAACTGTTAACGTCAGTTAGCTCCGCTTTTCAACGCCCAAGGGAAGCGGCCAGGCACATTCAGGTCCGAGGACAAAAATAATGCAACCTGATTTCTGGAATGACAAACGTCCTGCCGGTGTACCGCTGGATATAGATATGACGGCCTTCACATCGGTCGTTGATGTGTTTGAACGCTCGTGCAAGAAATTCGCCGATCGTCCGGCGTTCAGCAACCTGGGTGTGACCATCACTTATGCCGAACTGGAGCGCCACAGCGCAGCGTTTGCCGGTTATCTTCAAAATCATACCGACCTCAAGCCCGGCGACCGCATCGCTGTACAGATGCCCAACGTGCTGCAATATCCGATCGCGGTATTTGGTGCGTTGCGCGCCGGTCTGATGGTGGTCAACACCAACCCGCTGTACACCTCTCGCGAAATGCGCCATCAGTTCAAAAGTGCCGGGATTCGGGCGCTGGTGTACTTGAACATGTTCGGCAAGCGCGTGCAGGAAGTGCTGGCAGATACCGAGATCGAGTACCTGATCGAAGCCAGAATGGGCGACATGATGCCGGCTGCCAAAGGCTGGATTACCAACCTGGTGGTCGACAAGGTCAAAAAGCTGGTGCCGGCCTACCAGTTGCCCCAGGCCATTGCCTTTAAAAGCGTATTGCACCGGGGCGCAGGCCAGCCGATTCGGCCGGTGCCGGTGACGCTGGATGACACGGCAGTCCTGCAATACACCGGTGGCACCACCGGACTGCCCAAGGGCGCAATGCTCAGTCACGGCAATCTGGTGGCCAACATGCAGCAGGTGCGTGCTTGTCTGTCCCAGCATGACGAGAGTGGGCAACCGATTCTCAGGGACGGTCGGGAGGTCATGGTGGCGCCGTTGCCGCTGTACCATATCTATGCATTTACCGCTAATTGCATGGGCATGATGGTCACGGGTAACCACAACATCCTGATCACCAATCCGCGTGATATCAAAGGTTTCATCAAGGAGCTGAAGAACTGGCGGTTCACCGCTTTTCTGGGGCTTAACACCCTGTTTGTCGCGCTGATGGACCATCCGGACTTCAAGAGCCTGGACTTCTCGGGGCTGAAGGTCACCAACTCGGGCGGTACTGCGCTGGTCAAGGCCACGGCCGAGCGTTGGGAAAAAATCACCGGATGCCGCATCGTTGAGGGCTACGGCCTGACTGAAACGTCGCCGGTGGCCAGTGCCAACCCCTGTGGTTCTCTGGCCCGGCTGGGCACCGTGGGCATGCCGGTTCCGGGCACGGCGATGAAAGTAGTCAGCGATGATGGCAGCGACCTGGGTTTGGGGGAGCGCGGCGAGCTATGCGTCAAAGGCCCGCAAGTCATGAAGGGGTACTGGCAAAACCCGCAGGCAACGGCCGAAGTGCTGGACGCCGAGGGGTGGTTCAAGACGGGTGATATTGCGGTGATTGATCCCGATGGTTTTGTCCGGATTGTCGATCGCAAAAAGGACCTGATCATCGTTTCGGGTTTCAACGTGTACCCCAATGAAATCGAAGATATCGTGATGGCCCACCCCAAAGTGGTGAATTGCGCGGTAATCGGCGTGCCTGACGAGCGCACCGGGGAGGCCGTCAAACTCTTTGTAGTCGCGCGCGAAGGCGGGGTCAGCGTTGAAGAGCTCAAGGCGTACTGCAAGGACAACTTCACCGCTTACAAGGTACCCAAGCAGATAGTGCTGCGTGACTCCTTGCCCATGACTCCCGTGGGGAAAATCCTGCGTCGCGAGTTGCGTGATAACGCCTGATTCCATCAGCCTGGTGAAAAACGCCCGTTTGCTTTGAGCAGACGGGCGTTTTTATTCGTCTATAACAATAGGCAGGGTTTGATCTGGATCTCTGAGGGGGCGCCGTAATGCTTGAATTAGAGCGGTTTTACTATCAATAGAGCTATTGTACTAATGATGACTTTGGATTGTCCTACAGTCAGGTTTGTGACTCTGCGGGCCATCTTTGGCTCTAGGCGGCCTCTGGCAAAGCTGCTACTCTCGGCGCGCTTTGTGACTTCTCGGTAAGTGAAAAGCCAGATTTATCCATTACAAAAATCACACAAATAATAACCGCATCAATGCGGTGAAGAATTCGCGACGCTGAGGAGTGGGCTTCCATGATTGAAGACTTTTGGAAGGATAAGTACCCAGCTGGGATTGCTGCTGAAATCAACCCGGATGAATACCCGAATATTCAGACGGTACTGCGCCAATCTTGCCAACGTTTTGCGGATAAACCCGCATTTAGCAACCTCGGTAAAACCATCACCTATGGTGAGCTTTACCAGCAATCAGGTGCATTTGCCGCCTACCTGCAGCAGCACACCGACCTGCAACCCGGCGATCGCATTGCTGTGCAGTTGCCCAACTTGCTGCAATACCCGATCGCTGTGTTCGGAGCCATCCGCGCCGGCTTGATCGTGGTTAATACCAACCCGCTGTATACCGCGCGGGAAATGGAACACCAATTCAATGACTCCGGCGCCAAGGCGCTGGTATGCCTGGCGAACATGGCGCATCTGGCCGAAAAGGTCGTGCCCCAGACTTCGATCAAGCATGTGATCGTTACTGAAGTGGCTGACCTGCTGTCGCCCTTCAAGCGCGTGTTGATCAACAGTGTCATCAAGTACGTGAAAAAAATGGTCCCGGCGTATCACTTGCCCAAGGCCATCAAGTTCAATGATGTGTTGAGCAAGGGGCATGGCCAGCCAGTAAACGAAGCCAGCCCGCTTGCCAATGACGTCGCGGTTCTGCAATACACGGGCGGCACCACTGGTGTGGCCAAGGGGGCGATGCTGACCCATCGCAACCTGATCGCCAACATGCTGCAGTGCAAGGCGCTGATGGGTTCCAACCTTAACGAAGGTTGCGAAATCCTGATCACGCCATTGCCGCTTTATCATATCTACGCGTTCACCTTTCATTGCATGGCAATGATGCTGCTGGGCAATCACAACATATTGATCAGCAACCCGCGTGACCTGCCGGCGATGGTTAAAGAGCTGTCGAAGTGGAAGTTCTCCGGCTTCGTAGGGCTTAACACCCTGTTTATAGCGCTGTGCAACAACGACGGGTTCCGCAAGCTGGACTTCTCGTCCCTGAAGGTGACGCTGTCGGGGGGCATGGCCCTGCAACTGTCCGTGGCCGAGCGCTGGAAGACGGTAACCGGCTGTGCCATTTGCGAAGGCTACGGCATGACCGAGACCAGCCCGGTGGCCTCGGTCAATCCGATCCAGCACATTCAGATCGGCACTATCGGCATTCCGATGCCTTCGACCCTGTGCAAAGTGATCAATGATGCGGGTGAAGAGCTGCCGTTGGGTGAAATCGGCGAGCTGTGCATCAAGGGCCCGCAGGTGATGAAAGGTTATTGGGAGCGTCCTGATGCAACTGCCGAGATCATGGACAGCGAAGGCTGGTTGAAGTCCGGTGACATCGCGCTGATTCAACCTGATGGCTATATGCGCATTGTCGATCGCAAAAAAGACATGATCCTGGTCTCTGGCTTTAACGTTTACCCGAACGAGCTGGAAGATGTGATGGCCTCATTGCCGGAAGTGTTGCAGTCGGCGGCGATCGGTATTCCTGATGAAAAAACCGGCGAGCTGATCAAGGTTTTTATTGTGGTCAAGCCGGGCATGACCCTGAGCAAAGAGCAGGTCATGGCGCATATGCGCGCGAACCTGACCGCTTATAAAGCGCCGAAAATTGTCGAGTTCCGTGACAGTTTGCCGACCACCAACGTAGGCAAGATCCTGCGCCGTGAGTTGCGTGACGAAGAGATGAAGAAACTGGGTCTTAAAAAGTAATCTGCCCTTAAACAATAAAGCCCCGCATTGCGGGGCTTTTTTGTTTCAGCTCGCGTTTACCGCTGTGCAGGAGCGAACTTGCCCCTGCAGGGTTTGCGCTGTTTATTTTTGCAGAAACTGCGAAAAGTTGACGCCTGTGCCTGTCGGACGCACGTCCTGCAGGAAGGAGTCTTTGTCCGCGCTCAGCTCAAGACTCATGGTCGGCGTACGCTTGTGCGTCGCTCGTACCACCATGCCTTCGCGTTTCTCGCGCAGGAACGCAGTGGTGACCTTCAAGTGCAGCAGTTCATCGGTACTTGGGGTATGCAGCAACAGATGCACCCATTCGTACTGACCGACGGCCAGACGCGCCAGGGGAATATCGAACCACCAGATGTTCTTGTTGGTGTTCAATGTGGCGAAATGGCAGTTGTTGACGCCAAGCACAGCGCCGCCAAGTTCCTGGTTTCTGCGGGCAATGGCCAGCTTTTTATCGAGTTTCATAACCTTCCTACAATTGCTGATCTTCAGCGCCATAGCCTGAATCCGTTGCGCATTCTCGGGGGTTAGGCGGCAAACATAAAGCTCAACCTGCGCGGAACGACGAAATGATGGCCAGAAAATAAATGAAACTCCTGCGGTGACGATCGGGTCAATGATTCTGTCGATGTAATGACATCCGAAATTTCATCAGGAGAAATCCCATGAGCAGCACTGGCGATAAGATCAAAGGCAAAGCGAACGAAGCAGTAGGTAATGTCAAACAAGCGGTGGGGAAAGCGACCGACAATGACAAGCTGCGTGCCGAAGGCAAGGCCCAGGAGCTGAAAGGCGAAGGCCAGCAAGCGGTAGGCAAGGTGAAAGATGCGGTCAAGAAAACCGTCGATAAAGCCTGATAACCCAGGATTGCCGCAGGTGCGTCGGGTACCTGTGGCGAACATGAACGGTCATCCATGTGATGGCCGTTTTTGTATAAGTGTTTCCATAGTCGCCAACTTGACTACATTTGAGGTAAAACCCCAACCCAGAGCTTATGGCTGGCTTGCACAACCTACTTTTTAAGCGGCGAAAGGAGACGCTATGTTATTCCCGGTCTTGAATGGCCTGCCGTTGGGCAAAGTACTGATTCGCACGGTGAAAGAGTTTATCGACGATGAAATGTCGACTTACGCCTCGGCACTGGCCTATCAAATGCTGTTTTCGTTATTCCCTTTCATTCTGTTTTTGATTGCCCTGATCGGCTTCTTGCATCTGCCGGACTTTTTCTCCTGGTTGCGCCTGCAGTCTGAACTGGTACTGCCGCCGCAGGCTCTGGAGCAGGTCAACCCGGTCATCGATCAGTTGCAGCAGTCCAAGGGCGGATTGCTGTCGGTGGGTATCGTAATTGCCCTGTGGACCGCTTCGGCCGGTGTGCGGCTGATGATGAGCGCCATGAATGCCGCCTACGATGTGGTCGAGGGGCGGCCAGTCTGGAAGCGATTCCCGCTGTCGATTTTTTACACCATCGGCATTGCCGGAATGCTTCTGGCAGCCGCCGCGCTGATGGTGCTCGGGCCGCAGGTGATGAGCTGGCTGGCAGGACAGGTCGGGCTCGAAGAGTTCGTGGTGACACTGTGGACCATCCTGCGCTGGCCTGTGATTGTGCTATTGCTGATGGTGGCGGTGGCAGTGATTTACTACGTCATGCCGGATGTGGAGCAAAAATTCCGGTTTATCACCCCGGGTTCGGTGCTGGCGGTGGTTGTATGGATCGTGGCTTCGCTGGGCTTTGCCTTTTATGTCAAAACCTTTGCTGACTACAACGCCATGTATGGCAGCATCGGTGCGATCATCGTGCTGTTGCTGTACTTCTACATTTCTGCCGCGGTGCTGCTGCTGGGGGCTGAAATGAACGCCGTGATCGAGCACATGTCGGCAGAGGGCAAGGATCCGGGCGAAAAAACCTTCGATGGCTCCGACGACCCTGATCCCAAGCAACACGTCTCCGGGCTGGGGCGTGACCATTCCATTCCATCCACTCCAGATGAAGCCTGACTATGATTCGTGAAATTCTGAAAATGGGCGATGAGCGTTTATTGCGCGTTGCCCAGCCGGTGCCGGCTGAAATGTTCGATACCCCGGAACTCTGGCAGTTGCTGGACGATATGTTGCAGACCATGGAGCACGCGGGCGGTGTGGGGCTGGCGGCCCCGCAAATCGGGGTTGACCTGCAGATGGTGATCTTCGGGTTCGAGCACAGCGAACGTTACCCTGATGCTGAAGCCGTACCACAAACCATCCTGATCAATCCGTTGATCACTCCGCTCGGTCCGGCGCTTGAAGAAGACTGGGAAGGCTGCCTGTCGGTGCCTGGTTTGCGCGGGGCAGTCGAGCGTTTTCAGAAGATCCGTTACGAAGGTTTCACGCCTAAAGGTGAACCGATCGTACGTGTGGCGGAAGGTTTTCATGCACGAGTAGTGCAGCATGAATGCGACCACCTGATCGGTCGCCTGTACCCGTCGCGGATCAAGGATTTCAGCAAGTTCGGTTTTATCGAGATGTTGTTCCCGGACCTGGAGCCGGGCACCCGGGAATAACTGCCTTGCTTTGCAGGGGCGAGCTCTTTGAATGCTCTTCAAACAGCTCGCCCCTGCAGGGAGGGGAGCGCCGGGCTTAACGGCCCATCGCTATCATCGCCTTGTTGCGTTGATAGCGCACCAGCCGCTCATACAGGGCATGGGGCAAGTCAACCTCCAGACTGAACCCCATCTTTTCATAGAGCCCTTGCAGTTCAGGGTCGCAAAACAACCAGACCATCCCTTCGCACTGCGATGTTGCCGCGTTGACCAGCGTGGTAGCTATGCCTTGCCCGCGTACTGCCGGATCGACAAACAGGCCGGTCAACCAGTAACCGTTGGCCATTGGTCGCAGACACAAACCGGCGACTATCTGGTCCTGGCGGGCAACCCACAATTGAGCTTCCTTGCTCGCTTTCATCGACGATTGGTGAGAGCGGTAAAACTTGTTCAGCAAGGGCCACAACGGCGCGTCGAGCGAAGAATAAGCAATGGCAGTCATAAGTCCACAGGCTTGAAAAGGGAGCGGCAGTATAAACAAATAAGTGCTTGAACTTTATAAACCTTGGGTATTGCCGCTTATTTGCAATTAAAACGCTTTGTTTATCATTGTTTTTTGAATAAAGGGTTTTAAATCCGAGTGGGTTCCCGATAGGTGTTATACCTGTGCCACACCCCCTGAACAGTTGAGCGCTTAACATGGCTAAAGGTATGGATTCAAAGAAGGCCGCAAAAAAGAAACCGGCCAAAACAGCCGATGAAAAACGCGCGGACAAGAAAACCAAAAAATCCGAAGTCGGATTGTTTGGTCACTGAGTGATTTACAGGAGCCCGTATTCCGGGCTCCTTGGTTTTTTGATTGGCGCAACGTCGATTTGGATTATTCTGCGCAATTGAGCACTTCGTCGCACACTGATGGCGATTTGCTTGCACGCTGTATCTGGCTGGCTATGCTTCAATTCTTGGGGGTTGAACATATAAAACTTACATCCCCGAAGTGCGCACATCTCTATGTTAAAGGCAGCAGGCACGTTTTCTTGTGTCGTGAAGCGTTTGAATTATCAATAGAAAGCATCTTCAGGAATTGAGCCATGTTCAACTTTCATCACAAAGCCGACCTGCTTGAGAATCAGCGCCTCACCTGTTCTCTGGATGAGAGCAAGGCCAAGCTGATGGCCGTCAGCCGCTCAATGGCAATCATTGAGTTCACTGCCGATGGCGTCATTGTGGATGCCAACGAAAATTTCTGTCGCGTGACGGGTTACTCGGTCGATGAGATCAGCGGTAAACATCACCGTCTTTTTTGTGAACCGGACTATCTGCGCACTGAACAATACGCACAGTTCTGGAAGGACCTGGCCAGTGGGGTGCCCATGAGCGGCACTTTCTTGCGGCTTGATAAAGCCGGTCGCGAGATCTGGCTTGAGGCCAGCTACATGCCGATCACCGGCCCGAACAATGAGGTGACCCGGGTACTCAAGGTGGCAACCGAGATTACCGAGCGGATCAACAAAGAGCGGGAAAATCAAAGCATTGTGAATGCATTGAGCCGCGCCATGGCGATGATCGAGTTCTCGCCCGATGGCCGTGTGATCAACGCCAATCAGAACTTTCTCGACACCATGCATTATTCACTGTCTGAAATTGTCGGGCAGCACCACAGCATGTTCTGTCGCAGCAGTGAGAGCGAGTCTGGCACCTATAAAGCTTTCTGGGCTTCCCTGAATCGCGGCGAATACCATTCCAGACGCTTTGAACGGGTCGATAAATACGGCCATACAGTTTTCCTGGAAGCGTCCTACAACCCGATTTTTGATGCCAAGGGCCGACTGTATAAGGTCGTCAAATTCGCCAGCAACATCACCGCCCAAGTGACTAACCTGCAAACCGCCGCCGAGTCGGCCCACAGCACTTCGGTACAGAACGACGCCTGTGCGCAGAAGGGTTCTCAGGTGGTTCAGCAGACTGTACAAATCATCGAAGCCATCTCCAAAGATCTCAATGAAGCCGCGCAAAGCATCGATGCGGTGAACAAGCAGTCCGACATCATTGGCAAAATCGTGCAGACCATTCGTGGTATTGCGGATCAAACCAATTTACTGGCGCTCAATGCTGCGATTGAGGCGGCCAGGGCCGGTGAACATGGGCGGGGTTTTGCTGTGGTGGCGGATGAGGTCAGAAGCCTGGCGGCACGTACCAGCGCGGCAACTGTGGAAATTGTCGAGGTGGTGCGCAAGAACCATGATTTGTCGCTGAGCGCGGTGAGCAGCATGCAGTCGAGCCTGAGCCGGACCGGGCTCGGGGTTTCGCTGGCGAATGAGGCCGGGGAGGCGATTCTGGAAATCCAGCAGGGCTCCAAGCATGTGGTGGATGCCATCAGCCAGTTCAACTCGACGCTGCAACTGCATTAAAGGCCAACCCCCCCGACCGATTGTGTGAGCCGGCACCCCGGCTCACCGTTGTTACCGATGGGCAATGCTCTCCAGTGCCAGGTTACGGGTACGCGGACCAAACCCGCCGATGGTGATCATCACGATCAGCATGCTGCTGACGATAAACGCCAATACCCCCGGTGTGCCGAAGTGCTCCAGGAAAATACCCACCAGCAAACTGCTGAACACAGTGGACAGCCGGCTGAATGAATAGCAGAAGCCGACCGCACGCGCCCGGATATTGGTCGGGAACAGTTCGCTTTGATAAGAGTGATAGCTGAAGCTCAGCCAGGCGTTGCAGAAGGTGATCATCACACCGCAGAACACCAGGCCCAGCGCGCTGGTCTGAAACGCGAACAAGGTACCGAAAATCATTGCTCCAAGCGCTGAGCCAACAATCTGCCACTTGTTTTCAAAGCGGTTGGCAAAGCGCATGAACAGCAGCGGCCCAAGGGGGTAGGCCAGGGTAATGATGAAGGCGTACATCAGGCTGTGGGTGACGCTGACCCCCTGTCCTGAAATCAGCGCGGGCAACCAGTTGCCGAAGCCAAAGAAGCCGATGGCCTGAAAGACGTGAAACACGATCAGCATGATGGCGCGTCGGCGATACGGCGGTTTCCAGATATCGGCAAAGCGGCCTTCACCTTCAAGGTTCACGGGTTCGGGTTCGGGCGTATCCAATGGTTTTTTGTGGTCACTCAGGCAGCGGGCTTCCAGATCATCAAGGATCCTGTTGGCCTCTTCAAAGCGACCCTTTTGCGCCAGCCAGCGCGGAGACTCAGGCAGGCTTGAGCGTAACCACCAGATAAACAGGGCAAACACGGCGCTGGCCAGCACCACCCAGCGCCAGCCCGAGACGCCAAACGGCGCCTGTGGCACCAGCCACCAGGACATCAATGCAACGGCTGGCACTGACAAGAACTGAATAAAAAACGCAAAGGCGAAGGCCGAACTGCGCATGCGCTTGGGCACCAGTTCTGACAGGTAGGCGTCAATCGTGACCAGCTCGATACCCAGACCAATGCCCACCAGGAAACGCATGAAGATGATGCCTGCAGCCGAACTTTGAATGCCCATCAACACCGTGGCCAGGGTGTACCAGATCAGGGCGAAGGTGAAAATTGCGCGCCGTCCGAACCGGTCGGCCAGAGGGCTGAGCATACTGGCGCCAAGGAACAGGCCAAGAAAAGTGGCCGAGGCAAATGCAGCCTGATCAGAAAAACCGAACACCCCTTGTGCGCCCGTCGCGAAAATACCGTCACGAATCAGGCCCGGGCTTATATAGGCAGTCTGGAACAGGTCGTAAAGCTCAAAAAAACCGCCTATTGAAAGCAGTGCCACTAATTTCCAGACACTGGCCACGGCCGGCAGGCGATCAATCCGTGCGCTGATCCAGGCCGCACGGGCAGGATCGATTCCGTCCGCTTGGGCGGCCGTTGCGCCAGGGTAGGTAGAGGAGACTTCAGGCATTGGCGAACTTCCTTTTTCTGTAAGTCAGAAAGGGTAGTTCGCTTGCCAAGGTTATTGCTTGTGAAGTTCAGGCCCCGGGCGGAGGAATTCAGCGCCTTGTTGCCATAAATGGTTACAAATTAGTGCTTTATGCTGCGCCAGCTTAATCGGGGCTAGGTGCTTTCGCGCACCATCAGGTCAAAGCCCATGTCCTGCACCGGGTTGGCAACCCTGTTTCCCGCCATCAACGTGAGCATCTGCTCGGCCGCATGACGGCCAATGGCTTCTCGCGGAGTACGAATGCTGCTGAGGCGCGGCACCATAAACTCGGAGGAGGGAAGGTCATTGAATCCCAGAATGGCAATTTGTCCGGGGATTTTGATGCCGATGCGTGCGGCTTCCAGCAGGGCGCCCTGCGCCAGGTCGTCATTGCCGAAAAATATTGCATCCACCTGCGGATGGTTGGCCAGCAACTGCAAGAACATCTCGCCGCCCAGGCCGACAGAAGAGGGGCGGGGAGTCAGGATTTCCAGGTCGGGGTTATACAGCCCGGCCTGCTGCAAGGCCAGGCGATAGCCTTCGCCGCGCAAGAGGGTGCGCTGATCAAGCTGTGCACCTATATAGGCAAGTTGGCGGCGGCCCCGTGAAATCAGGTGCCGGGCAGCGGTCTCACCGGCCTTCAACTGTGAAAAACCTACGCAGTTGAGGCCCTCGGCGGCGTCCAGTTCCATCATGTACACGCAGGGCACATTGCTGTTTTCGATCATCCGGCGCGAGCTTTCGGAACGATCAAAACCTGTCAATAACAGACCCCGTGGCTGATAGGCCATGTAGTTGCGCAGCAGGTTTTCTTCTTCGTCCCGTGAGTAGTGAAAGTTGCCGATCAGCACTTCAAAGCCCTTGGGCCGCAGTACGGCATGGATAGCTTCGAGGGTGTCGATAAACAGCAGGTTGGACAATGACGGCACCAGCACCACCACCGAATGGCTCTGCGCCGAAGCCAGCGCCCGGGCAGCCGGATTGACCACATAGTTCAGCTCATCGGCCGCTTTGCGTACCTTTTCCGCCAGCTCGGTGGCAACACTGCTGATCCCGCGCAAGGCCCGCGAGGCGGTAATAGGGCTGACGCCGGCAAGGCGGGCGACTTCATTAAGGGTGGGGCGACCCGTGGTTCGGGTGTTTTTATCGTTTTTAAAGGAGGTCATCGGGCGGCTTGCCAAACAAAAAACAAGTCACTAAGGTAGCGCTGTCCTAGGATCCCCGCAATTGCCTGATTGCGTGTAGGGCAGTTACCCCAGCTTTGTATGTAGAGAGCGCCACCGCGTCTCCCCATAAAAACGAGAAATAGACGTCGGTAGCCTGGTCTTTGTGCTTTGCTTTCAACTATTGAACGCAGCAACAAAGACAGCGCTGTCTACGGACTGAGGTGTTTCATGAGTCAACCTATCACTGCCCTGGTCATAATGGGTGTTGCCGGCTGCGGCAAGTCCAGCGTGAGCCAGGCGTTGTGCCAGCTCAACGGCGCGACCCCGATTGAAGGCGATGCGTTTCACCCTGCGGCCAACATTGCAAAAATGAGTGCAGGTATTCCCCTGACCGATGACGACCGTGCCGGCTGGCTAGACAGCCTGTGCGATGAACTGCGTCGTGCCGTAGCCAAAGGCCAGCATCCGGTCTTGACCTGTTCGGCCCTGAAATTGCGTTATCGCGAGCGTCTGCGCAGTGCGGTCGACGGTCTTGGATTTGTGTTCCTGGAGCTGACGCCAGAGGTTGCCGCTGATCGAGTGGCCCATCGTCCGGGGCACTTCATGCCCAAGACGCTGATCGACAGTCAGTTCGCTGCGCTCGAGTCACCTGTCCATGAGCCCCTGGTGCTGACATTGAATGCCGCGCAACTGGACATCGACCAACTGGCGCGCGCTACCCGTGACTGGTGGCGTGAGCAATCACTGTTGGCAACGTCATGATTTTGTTACAGATAGACAGCGCTACCCGCCTCAGCCATGGCTGCATTTGCGTAGTTGATAACAACAAGACAGGAGACGCCCCATGCTAGGCATGTCCCACAATACCTTTCTGCTGCTTGATGCAGTTGTGACCATTATCGGGCTGATCGTATTGATCACCCGGTTCAAGCTGCATCCCTTTATTGCCTTGATCATCGCCTCTGCGTTTCTGGGCCTGACGGCGGGCATGCCTGCCAACCTGATCATCAAGTCGTTCCAGGATGGTTTTGGCGGCGTGCTGGGCTTTGTCGGGATCATCCTGGCTCTGGGCACCATGCTTGGCAAAATGATGGCTGACTCCGGTGGTGCCGACCAGATCGCCCGTACCCTGATCCGTGCCTTCGGCAAGGAGCGGGTGCAGTGGGCGATGATGTTTGCCGCGTTTTTAGTCGGGATTCCATTGTTTTTCGAGATCGGTTTTGTATTGCTGATCCCGCTGGTATTTATTGTGGCGCGCCGCACCGGAGTATCGATCATAAAAATCGGCATTCCGCTGCTGGCCGGTTTGTCGGCAGTGCACGGCCTGGTGCCGCCGCACCCGGGGCCATTGCTGGCCATTGGCGTGTTCGGTGCTGATATCGGCAAAACCATTCTGTACGGCCTGATCGTCGCGTTGCCGACGGCAATCATTGCCGGTCCGATCTACGGCACTTTCATTGCCAAATACATTCCCGGCACTCCATCCCAGGAATTGATGGACCAACTGGCGAGCGAACCTGAGTCCAGCAGCCTGCCTAGCTTCAGCATTACTCTGATCACCGTGCTGTTGCCGGTGTTCCTGATGTTGCTCAAGACGTTCGCGGACGTGGCGTTGCCCGATGGCAACTTCTTCCGTGTCTGGATGGACATGATCGGTCACCCGATCAGCGCCCTGTTGCTGGCTTTGTTGTTGGCGCTGTACACCTTTGGTGCACGTCAGGGCATCGACTCCAAGCGCATTCTCAAGTTGCTCGACGCGAGTCTGGCGCCCACCGCAGCGATCATTCTGATCATTGGTGCGGGCGGCGGTTTCAAGCAGATGCTGGTAGCCAGCGGTGTGGGTGATGTGATCGGTCACATGGCGGTCAACGCGCAGATCTCGCCGATCTTGCTGGCGTGGCTGGTGGCTGCGGTGATCCGCATTGCAACCGGTTCTGCCACTGTTGCAACTATTACCGGGGCGGGGATTGTGTTGCCGGTAGTGGATTTGATTCCCGGGGTTAACCGGGAACTGCTGGTACTGGCAACAGGTGCAGGTTCGCTGATTTTGTCCCACGTCAACGATGCGGGTTTCTGGCTGGTGAAGCAGTACTTCAACATGACCGTGGCTGAAACCTTCAAGACCTGGACTGCGATGGAAACCATTCTGTCGATCGTGGCCCTGATCTTTATCTTGCTACTGTCGCTGGTGATTTAAAGCCTTCTGCTGCGCCAGGAGCGAGCCCGCTCCTGGCGCAGATAAGAAACCTCAGTTGGCGCTCACGCCATCCGCCCGGAACATCGCGCGAATACCACGCAAGGCCTGACGGATGCGGTCCTGGTTTTCAATCAGGGCAAAGCGCACATGATCATCCCCGTACTCACCAAATCCTACGCCTGGTGAGACACAAACCTTGGCGTCCGCCAGCAGCTTCTTGGCAAACTCCAGTGAGCCCAAGTGTGCATAGGCCTCGGGAATCTTGGCCCAGACATACATCGAGGCTTTCGGGTTTTCGACCATCCATCCCAGTTCATGCAAGCCTTTGACCAGCACGTTACGGCGTTGCCGGTACTGCTCTGCAATATCCTTCACGCATTGCTGGTCGCCTTCGAGGGCAGCAATTGCCGCGACCTGCAGCGGGGTAAAAGTACCGTAGTCGTGGTAACTCTTGATCCGTGCCAGGGCGTTGACCAGCTCTGCATTGCCCACCATAAAGCCGATACGCCAGCCTGCCATGTTGTAGCTTTTTGACAGGGTGAAGAACTCAACCGCAATGTCCTTGGCGCCCGGTACCTGCATGATCGACGGGGCTTTCCAGCCGTCGTAGACGATGTCTGCATAGGCCAGGTCGTGAACCACCAGCACATCGTATTGCTTGGCCAGGGCCACCACGCGCTCGAAGAAGTCCAGTTCGACACACTGGGCCGTGGGGTTGGACGGGAACCCAAGGATCATCATTTTGGGTTTTGGAATCGAGCCGCGAATGGCTTTTTCCAGTTCGGCAAAGAAGTCTACGCCGGGAATCAGGGGAACCGAGCGCACCTGGGCGCCAGCAATCACGGCACCGTAAATGTGAATCGGGTAGCTGGGGTTCGGCACCAGCACCGTGTCGCCCTGATCCAGCGTGGCGAGCATCAGGTGCGCCAGGCCTTCCTTGGAACCGATGGTAACAATGGCTTCGTGTTCGGGGTCGATCTCAACGTTATAGCGGTCGGCATACCAGCGAGAAATGGCCCGGCGCAGGCGTGGGATTCCGCGGGAAGTTGAGTAGCCGTGGGTGTCTTCACGCTGTGCGACGGTGCAAAGTTTTTCGACAATATGCGGTGGCGTCGGGCCGTCGGGGTTGCCCATGCTGAAGTCGATAATGTCTTCGCCACGGCGCCGTGCCGCCATTTTCAGCTCGGCAGTGATGTTGAATACATAAGGGGGGAGTCGATCTATGCGCGCAAAGCGGCGCGGCGAACCTTGGTCTGCCATGTGTGCCTCTGGTACGTAAGCGCCCGGAACCGTCCGAGCGACGCTGACCACTGCGGTGGTCTGGGCGAGACAATAAAGGCGCTGATGGCCTTTTGTCCAGATACAAGTTTTTGACCTGTCATCACCCCCGGGTTTTTTGTTCCTATACTGACCCGATCCGTTTCCTACTCACTCAATGAGCACGATCTTATGGAACAGGCAGAGAAGTTCGATTTACCAGCCCCGCGATTTACCAAAGGTCACTTTCAGTTGATTGCCGGTTTGGGCGGACGTTTTACCCAGGAGAGTGCTGAGCAGATTCCACTGCTGTGGGAACAGTTTCTGCCGCAGAGCGATAACATCCCCTGCAAAGTTGGCGAGGAAACCTATGGCGTTTGCTGTAACCCGGATGGCCAGGGCGGCTTCGAGTACATCGCCGGGGTTGCCATCAGCAAGCTGGATGACTTGCCTGAGCGCTATCGCTGGATTGAGCTGCAAGAACAGGAGTACGCCGTATTCGAGCATCGTGGCTCGCTGGCCGGTTTGAGCCAGACCTTTCAGTCGATCTGGAAAGACTGGCTGCCCCAATCATCCTATGAAGCCGCGGATGCTCCAGAGTTCGAGCGCTACAGTGCCGACTTCAATCCGCATACCGGTGCCGGTCTGTTGGAGATCTGGTTGCCGGTCAAGCCGCGGTCCTAGCTCGCCTGTGCATGTGTGCCGTGGGCCTCGGCAAGATCGAGCACCAGGCGTCGCTCACCCAGATATGCCTCGCCACATTCAACCCAGCCCTGGCTCAGGTAAAAGGCCAGTGCGCTGGTATTGAAAGGGCTGACAGACAGCATCAACTGCCGGATCTCGGGCCATAGCAGACTGACTGCCAGGGGCAGTTGCCGCAGGCAGGCTTTGCCCAGGCCCTGGCCTTGTACTCGCTTGTCGACCTGCAATGCATGCAGGGTGGCGCAATCAGCTTCAGCCCAATGGGCCAAAAGTGGCTTGCGCCTGAGCAGCAAGAAGGCCACTGGCCGCTCATCACCCAAGAGTACGAAACCTTTGATCCCCGGATGGGGTTCGGCCGGCAGTGAATACAAGGCTGACTCGATGTTGCCCGAGTAGGCGATTTGTTCAGCATGAACTTCAAGCGTCTGTAACTGCTCGAGTTGGCGCGGTGTCAGGTCTTCATAGGCACAGAGTCGGGTGTTCATGCTGGGGTTCTGTCGAAGTGCAATGGGGGCCACCGAACCGTTGGTTCAGTGGCCGTTTGAAGATCACGTCAGTTTCTACCCATCTGCAGTTCAAATACAGAAAATATCCGCATATCAGTCCTGAGGGTCAGGCTTGCGATGTGGAAAGGGCAGTAACATGCCGACGGTTTTTTGATAGTGGCGGTATTTCTCACCAAATATTTCGACCAGGTCTTTTTCTTCCAGGTACGAGCCAATCATGATGTAAACCGTACTGGTCAGCGCAAACACCAGATGCCCGACAGTCATGGCGGGCGTGGCCCAGAATGCGATCAAAAAGCCCAGGTACAGCGGGTGGCGTACGATTTTGTAGAGCAGTGGTGTCTTGAAGGTACTGTCCACTGCTCTGGGTTTTCGCAAGGTATCGAGGGCCTGCTTGATCCCGAATAGCTCAAAATGGCTGATCAACGCGGAAGCCAGGAATACCAGGCCCCATCCGAGCCAGAACAGGCCACTGAGCAGCCCGGTGGCCAAGGGTGAATCGGCCTTCCAGACCAGGGTGTCGATCGGCTGCCACCACCAGCACATCAATGCCAGAACCGCACTGGAAGCCAGTACATAGGTAGCGCGTTCAATCGGGGCAGGCACGAAATTTTGCCACCAGAGTTTGAAGCTTTTACGGGCCATGACGCTATGTTGTACGGCAAACAGACTGATCAACAGCACATCGACGAGAAGTGCCTGCGGCCACGGAATTCCCGGGCCTGAATCAATACTTTTGGGAACGGCTACATTGCCCAGAAAGCCTATGAAGTAGAGAAAGCCCAGCAGGAAACACAGGTAACAGAGCAGGCTGTAGAGCAGGCAGGCAATTTTTGCTGTGGGACTGAGGGGGCGAGGTTTGTGTTCGGATCTGGTCAACATGAACGAGTCCTTTCGAAGATGGAAAAACAGAGCTACACGTCCTCCAACTTAGTTCATATCGGCCAGCTGGCCCGCGCCAGTGGTCGGCGCCAAAAAATCACTCCCCGTGCAATGTGGCTCCTGGTTGCGGCGAAAACTGCCCGTCACGAGCTAGGTTGCGCCTCGAATTCAAAGGTAAAGACCGTACCCTGCTGTTCATTGGAAATCACCTCGACATGGCCGCCATGGGACAGGGCGATCTGGCTGGCAATGTACAGGCCCAGCCCCAGCCCGGCCTGTGGTGTGTCGTTGGCGGGACGGTAGTAGGGTTGAAACAGGTACGGCATGACCTCTGCCGGAATGGGCGGCCCCTGATTGGTGACGCTAAGGCTAAAGACCCGGTCTAGGATCCGGGCTTCGACGTGAACCGGATCGGTGGCAGAACCATGGGTGATGGCGTTGGCCAGCAGATTGGAAAGCAGTTGTGCCAAACGGCCGCTGTCACAGCGAATGCTGTCCAGTGGCTCTATTTGTAACTGAATCAGGCGGTGGGGATGAACGCTTTGTACTTCCGAGATGACATGCAGCAACACTTGATCGAGGTCGGAGCATTCGCGCAGCGTCAAGGGGATTCCGCCACCGAGTCGGCCACGGGCAAAGTCCAGTACATCTTCTACCAGCTGCGAAGCGCGATAGCCGCAGGTCAGAATGTGTTGCACCAGATGCTCGGTCTTCGGATCGGGGTGTTTGTGCAATAGACGTTCGGCTGCTGTGGTAATGGAGAATAACGGGTTGCGTAAATCGTGGCCTATGACGGCAATGAACTGCTCGCGCAACTCAGCATTTTCACGCTCCTTGATCAGTGCCATCTCTGTGCGCTGCAAGTTTTCTTCGGCTTCAATTTGCAGCGAAAGCAAGCGCGAAAATGACTCCATCGTCGATTGTATGGCGCTGTTTTTGAGCCTTGCGGGTTCCGGGTCCAGGGCGCAGAGGGTGCCGAAGAACGTGCCGTCAGTGCGAAATACCGGAATCGTAATGTAACTCTCGAAGCGATACATTTTGGGTGTGGCATGGTGTTGGTACAACGGATCTGCGCTGGCCTGATCGATGATGATCGGCAGGTGTGAGGTCATGCTTTCAAAGCACAAGGTACTGATCAGATCCAGTTCCCCGCCGGCCTGCAAGCCAAAACCCAGGTTGTCGAGCACCGCGCACGCGGTCCAGGTTTGTTGGGTGACACGCGCAACGGCGGCAAAGCGCATTCCGGTCATTTCAGTGATGACCTGAAGAATCGCCGGTACGGCACTGATCCGGTTAATCGTCGCGATATCGGCGGCCGTACTGTGCCCCATGGGAAATGTTCTCGCAGAAAAAACCTGATTCTAGCCAGAACAACTGGAGCTCGTGCAAATTCATACTGGGTGAGTGTGAAAGTCCGAGGAGAGCAGGGGTAATAAAAAAGCCGCGCCCCTCATGACGAGGGGCGCGGCTTTTTATTTATGCGACTCAAGTATCTTGTTTGTCTTGCAGCACTTCGGCGGTTTTTGCATCGAGGTCTACATCCCACTTGATGCCTTTGGCGTCACGCAGTTCAACCTCATAAACCAGTTTGCCGTAGGAGTGATCCAGCTCGGTGTCGACAATGGTCGAACCGGGGTGTTTATCCAGTGCCGCTTGATTGAGTTTTTCAAATGAAGCGATCTCACCCGATTTGAGCAGGCCCGGAATATGGTCGGGGCGTACATCGGCCTGGGCCAGGCCGGCAGTCAGGGTCAGGGCGGCAGCGGCGAACATCAGGTTAAGTGGTTTCATGTTTAATCCCTCCAGGGTGAACTCTTTAAGTGGGATCAGATTAACCATGACAACTTAATTAATCCTTAATTTTCGCCCTGTGTCTGAATTACTTACTCAAGTTCTTAGTAGCCGTTCTGTTCCAGTAGTTGGTTCACGCTCTTTGTCGCGGGGCGCTGGTAGTACTTGAGCAGTTCGCTGGCGCGGTTAGTGAAGATGCCGTCTACGCCGACATCCATGGCCTTCTTGAAGTCCACTGGCTCGTCAAGGGTGTAGACATGGACCAGCATGCCTTTGTCGTGGGTCGCCTGGTTCATCCACGGCTGAATCAGGTCGAAATAGCTCTGGGCACCTCCCGCGGTCAAGGCCGCAGACGGGCCTGTGCCGATGGCACCGTTGGCCTTGGCAAAGTCGAGCCACTGCATGAACTCGGCTTTGTCCCTGGGTTGAAGTCTGGCGTAATAGGCTGCTTTGTCCTTCGCGCCCGAGTCGGCAAAGCTGACGCTGGAGTTTGCTGCCATGCCGCCTTCGCCGACCCACAGGAGCAAGATTTTTGGTGTGTCGGGCATTTCTTTTTGCAGTAATTCAAGGCTGCTTTTTTCGAAGGTTTGCAGCATCACCCGGCCTTTGCCTTCACCGGTTTGAAGCGCACCCCTGTCAGCAGTTGAAACGACCGGTTTTAGCCAGCCGCGTTCGCCCAGCTTGTTTTTCAGGTCGCGCTCAATACCCGGAAACTGCTTGGGCTCTTTTGTTTCGATGTACAGGCCTGGCTTGTGCTGCGGGTTGCCCTGGGCAATATCGATAATTTCGTCCAGCGTCAGGATTGGCAGTCCGACATAGGCGGGGCGGGCGCGGTCGGGATAGGCCTGATTGAACCAGCTACCGGCATCCAGGGTTTTCAGCTCTGCCAGGGTGAAGGCGCTGGCCGGGCTGTCTTTGCGCTCGGGGAATTTTTGCGCAACATCCGTGGTGCGTAACAAGCTGTTGTCATGTAGCGCAAACAGCACTCCGTCTTTACTGCGTTGCAGATCCATCTCCAGGTAGTCGGCACCCAGGTCACGGGCAAGCTTGTAGGACGCAGCGGTAGACTCCGGTGCGTCGAAAGATGCCCCTCGATGGGCGATGACTGCCGGATGCGGGATGCCATGAGCGCTGGCCAGGGCTGCTTCGGATGCGTCTGGGGCGCTGGCGGCGTGTGCGCAACCCATTCCTAGCAGCAAGCTCAGCAGTAGAGTGCTTTTGGCAAAAGTAACAGGCATTGTTGAGGTCCTTGGTATTAGAAAATTTGTGCAGTACTCTTGGTGTCATCAGCGTCCCCGGCAGAGGGGCGAGTGTTCAATCTTGCGTGTAAATCATCGACCCTAGAGCCTTCCTGGCTCTTCAGTGAGGTTTACCATGCGCATCACTTCGCAGCTAATCTGCCAGGCCGCCGATCTACTTTACGGTTTTGTCGGTTTCAATCGTAAGACTCAACAGTACATTGTTCGTTTCAGTGAAGATTCTTTCGGGATGGATGTCGCCGACGACAACATCACGCCTGCTTGCGAGTTCGTCTGGCAGCCCGCGGCGCAGGACACCATGACACTCAAGCGCGAGCTGATCCAGTTGTTACTGGAGCAGAATATCGACGACCGCCTGAACATCACCGAGCCTTTGCGTGTGTACATGCAACGTCAGGACTTGCCTGAAATTACCGCGGTGCGCCGCTGTGTCAGTTAAGGCGCCTTGCGCACCAGATGCTGGTGCATTTCCGAGGTCAGGCTTTCAATTCGCTCGGTCAGTTGCTTGGTCATTTCGGTCAGCCGGGTGTTTTGCTCCAGCAACGTCATGATTTTCTCATTGGTTTGCGCTGCAGCGGCTTGTCGCTCGGTATTGGCCACGGCCAGTGCTTCACGGTGCTGGGCGTCAGCATCTGCCTGGGCCTTGTCCCGTGCCGCCTGGCGGGTTTGCGCCAACAAAATCAAGGGGGCGGCGTAAGCCGATTGCAGGCTGAAAGCCAGATTGAGCAGGATGAACGGGTAGATATCAAAATGCGTCACGCCAAACAGGTTCAAACACACCCATATCACCACGATCAATGTCTGGGCGCCTAGAAAGGTGGGCGTGCCAAAAAAGCGGGCAAAGGCTTCGGCTCTCAAGGCGAACTTGTCACTGCCGAAAGTAGGTTCCAGATGGGCGTGGGCTCGATGAAAACGTAGATGGTCAACTTTTTCAGGGGCGTGCGCAGTGTCGTTTTTATCTGTATTCACAGGGCTCTCGCTCTCGTTTTGCGTGCTTTATGGCTTGCTCAAGACTATATCCATCAGCGTGTCTGCGGCTCCGAGGCTGATCTTGTTACGACCGGTATTCTTGGCGATATATAACGCTTTGTCGGCTTCATTCAGCCACATCGAAGCATCCTGATATTCGGGCCGGAAAGCTGCCAGGCCGATGCTCAAGCTTGCGCGCAACTCAGGTTCATCGCAGTGCCGGTAATTACTGAACAACTGGCTCAATCGCTCCATGATTTCCTGCGCTTGGGCCAGTGAGCGATCAGGCAAAATGACGCAGAATTCATCACCGCCATAACGCCCGGCCAGGTCTTCTACGCGCAGGTTATCTTTGAGTTCGTTGCTCAACTCGCGCAGCACGCCGTCGCCTACGATATGTCCGTGGGTGTCATTGATGCGCTTGAAGTGGTCAATATCAATCAACACCAGGGTGGCAGTGGAATGTGTCTGCTTGCAGTGTTGGAAGCTGATTTGCAGCAAGTCTTTCCATGAGCCGTGGTTGAGCAGTCCGGTCAGGCTATCGGTACGGCTCAGGGCGCGCAGCGTACGTTTGTGCTCGGCCAGTTTGGTCGCCAGTTGATAGCTGATCATGCCCACGGCGAACGGATAGAGCGTCAACATGGGCAAGCAGGCATAGATTTGTATTGCCGTGGTGTCCGGGTTGAAGGCCGCGCCAAATAACAGCCATGACAGCAGGACTCCGGCCAATTGTGCCAGCAGCCCGCGGATCAGCATTTTTGGGCCGCCGACGGCTACGTTGTTCATGATCATCATCGACAGGATGGTCACTGTCGGCAGCGGATTGAACTGCATGCTGGCGGCCCAGAAGCCTCCGAACAAAGAGTCAATCAGCATGTTGTGGCGTTCGGCCCGATACGGGTAAATAGAACGGCAAGACAATTGAAAGGCCAGGTGTGGCCAGATAAAGCCGTTGATCAGCAACAGCCCCCATACCCAGGTCGGCAAGTTGAGGGGGTAGATGGCAGCCATCACGCTGAAGCAGCCAATCGCCAGGCCAATGCTTCGCGGCAAATAAATTCGCCGGGCGAACGACAAACCTTTGCCTTTTTGATTGTCCATAGTTATCCGGCAGATGTCTGGATAGTGGAGTGCGTCTTTGCCATGGGACAGCACTGCTGATCTTTGATATTCAGCGAGTAGCGCGTTGTGGATTTTTACGCTGGCAACATCCGGATAACAACTCAGCGTGTGGGGCCGTTCTCATCAATACTGGTTCCGTTGGTATCGGCAGGCCGGTCGGTGTGACTCTGGAGTCTTCAATGCAGCCTGCGAATGCGCTGAGTTACGTTTGACCCTCTACGGCTCGAAAAGCAAGCCTGATAATCATTCATTACTGAGGTTTGAAAGAATGACACGCGACTCAGCCAGTTCAGAGGCGCTTAAACCCGCAGAGCGTCATCAAGGAGCATTTCGCAACCAGCAGGCACGGCCGCCTTCCAGTCTGGGCAAGACGCTGGGGATTTTCTGGAAGATGTTCTTCCATAAACCTGCGAATACACGCCCGGCAGGGGCGGTTCCGGTCAACTCATTGAGTCGCCGGCAATTGGAGGAGGCGCCGGATTTTAGTGTCTACCGGTTGGGGCATTCGACCCTCTTGCTCAAACTCAAAGGCAAATACTGGCTGACCGACCCGGTGTATGCCGAGCGCGCCTCGCCGTTCCAGTGGACGGGCCCCAAGCGTTTTCATGCGCCACCCATCAGCCTGGATGAGCTTCCGCCCCTGGAAGCAGTGATCCTGTCACACAATCACTACGATCATCTTGATCAAAAGACGGTGTTGCAGCTGGCCGCCAAAACCAGGCATTTTCTGGCCCCGCTGGGAGTGGGGGACTTGCTGGTCAAGTGGGGAGTCCCCGCCAGTAAAGTTCAGCAACTGGATTGGTGGCAGCAAACACAGCTGGCAGGCATTCGTTTTATAGCTACTCCGTGCCAGCATTTTTCTGGTCGCGGGTTGTTTGATCACAACCAGACGCTTTGGGTGTCGTGGGTCATGATCATTGACGAAGTACGGATTTTCTTCAGTGGTGACTCCGGGTATTTCGACGGTTTCAAACTGATCGGTGAACAGTTTGGGCCGTTTGATCTGACCCTGATGGAAACGGGGGCCTATAACGTCGACTGGCCTGACGTGCACATGCAACCCGAGCAGACCTTGCAGGCCCATATCGACCTGAAAGGTCGCTGGTTGTTGCCTGTCCACAACGGCACCTTCGATCTGGCCTTTCATGCCTGGCATGAGCCTTTTGACCGTATCGTGGCGCTGGCGGAGCAACACAATATTCTGATCACAACGCCATCAATGGGGGAGGCGTTCAACCTGTTGCAGCCTCACCCCGGGCGTGCATGGTGGCTGGAAGTACAAACCATGCAGGACACCCCGGGCAAGAATGGCAAATAAGCTTATTCAAGCAGTGCGAAGTCTTCACGACCTGTCGGATCGGGGGTTGTGCCGCGGATGTTGCCGCCGCGACCTGGCGCGAACCCCGGGAAGAACACCAGGCCTTCTGCTTCCAGGCTATAAGCCAGAGCCAGTCGAGTGACATCGCGAATGGGCTCGCCGGCTTCAAAACGCTGGATGGCGGGGACTGAAACCCTGGATTTCTGACTCAGTTGCTCGAAACTCCAGTCGAGCATTTGCCGGGCCTGGGTGCAGTGCAGCGGGGTGAATTGATTGATGATGATGCGTTCCAACGTACTGTGCATGGCTGGATTGGGCATGGCGATTCTCCGGGGCTGAGTCAGTGCTTGAAAATATACTGTGTTTTTATACAGTTGTTTTTAAAGGCAATCAAACCCGTTTTTCTGATCAGTTCCGGGGTGGAGCTCTCACCCGAAAAGCCCCCGTTTCAGGCGTTTTGCATTACAGGTAACAGTCGAAAATTTCGATACGTGCACGACAAATATTGCGCCCAATAAAAAGGGCCGCCTCGCGGCAGCCCTTTTAAACAGCGTATGACCAAACCGGAATCAATCCCAGCTCAGTGCGCCGCCAGTCTGGTACTCGATAACCCGTGTCTCGAAGAAGTTTTTCTCTTTCTTCAAGTCCATGATTTCGCTCATCCATGGGAACGGGTTAGTGGTGCCCGGGTATTCTTCTTTCAGGCCGATTTGCGACAGGCGGCGGTTGGCGATGAACTTGAGGTAGTCCTCCATCATGGCCGCGTTCATGCCCAATACACCGCGTGGCATGGTGTCACGTGCGTATTCGATTTCCAGCTGAGTACCCTGCAGGATCATCTGCGAGGCCTCTTCCTTCATTTCAGCGTCCCACAGGTGCGGGTTTTCGATTTTGATCTGGTTGATCACATCGATGCCGAAGTTAAGGTGCATGGATTCGTCGCGCAGGATGTACTGGAACTGCTCGGCGACGCCGGTCATCTTGTTGCGACGACCCATCGACAGGATCTGGGTGAAGCCGCAGTAGAAGAAGATGCCTTCCAGAACGCAGTAGTAAGCGATCAGGTTGCGCAGCAGTTCCTTGTCGGTTTCAACGGTGCCGGTTTCGAACTTCGGATCGGAGATCGAACGGGTGTACTTAAGGCCCCAGGTAGCTTTTTTAGCGACCGACGGGATCTCGTGGTACATGTTGAAGATCTCGCCTTCATCCATGGCCAGGGATTCAATGCAGTACTGGTAGGCGTGGGTGTGGATCGCCTCTTCGAACGCCTGGCGCAGGATGTACTGGCGGCATTCCGGGTTGGTGATCAGGCGGTATACGGCCAGTACCAGGTTGTTGGCAACCAGGGAGTCGGCGGTGGAGAAGAAGCCCAGGTTGCGCATCACGATGCGGCGTTCGTCGTCGGTCAGGCCTTCCGGGTTTTTCCAGAGGGCGATGTCGGCGGTCATGTTGACTTCTTGCGGCATCCAGTGATTTGCGCAACCGTCCAGATACTTCTGCCACGCCCAGTCGTACTTGAAGGGTACGAGCTGGTTAAGGTCGGCGCGGCAGTTGATCATCATCTTTTCATCGACGGCAACGCGGGCGCTGGCGCCTTCGAGCTCGGCCAGGCCTTCTGCGATGTCGAGATTGTCCAGGGCTGCCTTGGCGCGCTGGATTGCAGCGGAGTCAGAAGCAGTGACTGCACGGGCTTCCTGAGCCGCAACGCCGCCAGCAGCGTCAAGGCGGTCCATGTTGGCTTCGGTTGCGTGGCCGGCATTGGCGCCTTTGACAGCGACTTCACCTTCCTCTTCTTTGTCGAATTCGTCCCAGCTCAGCATGACGTGTCGTCTCCTGCGTGAGGGCCTGTGCCCGTGTGGTAACACTGATTGTTTGGTTGTCACACGGCCATAGGCCACTTGGATCTAAGAAATGTTGCTGCAGTAGCGATGTACGCACGCAAAAACATGAATATATTCGGGGGCTGTCCCGGCTGTCGCTGAGGGGATGCTGTCTGTTCAGCATCTCACCCTGGCCCAGAAGGCCGGAGCTACGTGGTTTACAGCCCGCTCAAGGGGTATGGAACACCCTTTGGATGGCGGCAGTATACGGCTTTTGTACAGGGTATTTCAGCCAGTTTTTTTTCGTACGATGCGACGAAATGCCCTAAATCCGGCCTGGACTTAAGCATGGCCGTTGCTGGGCGAGGGTTTGCTTGCGAGGAAGTATTTCTGGTGTGTGCCGGGGACCACGAATGTGGTGTGGCTTTGATGGGGCGAGGGGCGGTGGCGGGGCAGACTACGCCCGGTCGAAACCGGGCATCAAGTCGATACGCTGTCAGCTCAGGCGATGGCCGTTGGTGCGATCGTAGCCGTCTTCGGCAAAAGTGGCCGAGCGGGTGCTGTCGTAACCGTCTTCAGCAAAGCTGGCCGAGCGGGTGTTGTCATAGCCGTCTTCAGTAAAGGTCGCTGAATGGGTGTGGTCATAACCGTCAGCGGCAAAGGCGCTACCTGCAAGTACAGACATGCTTAAAGCCAATATTAATGCGCGTTTCATGGGTTTAACTCCTGGCGATTGAGGCGCAGGCAGGCAACTTTTCAATGCGCAATAAATAGCGCTGTAAGTTGCAATAAAGTGCCGCGTTGGATCGCGTTAACAAGGGATGTAATTAAGTAGCGGGGGATTTGTAAGTTGTGGGTCAGCCGTTGGAACAGCCGTTGCCCATTACCCGGTATTCAAGGATGTGCTGGGTGCCTTGCGAGTCTTCGTAGACCATCTGGGCCGGCACCACTTCGCAAACACTGGGGATTTCGCTCATGGAGATGACCTTGGCGATATCCAGCTCGGAAGAGTAGGAGTACTGTTCTACGGCGGGTTGCGGGTGTCCGGCAGGCATAGTTGCTTCATCCGCCAGGGCGGTTAAACACACACTGCTGAGGGCCAGAACTAACAACGCTTTCATTTCGTAATTACCTGTTTTTGGTCGAGTGGGATCACACAGCCCTTGTGGGGCTGCGTGTAAAACTTGATGAGTTAAGAGCGATTAAACATGCCTTCGTGGGGGCTGTAACTTGTATCAATCGCAGTGCCTTGGTTGGCGAGGTCAATTTTAGGCCCGGGCGGTACAGGCATAAAGAGGGGGTTTTGATAAAGACTGTTGACAGATTCTGCAACAATCGTCGAAAACAGACCCGGATTTGGTTTTTGGCAATTCCTGAATCAAAGGATAAAGCGCTGTAAGTACTGTGCTTGAGGCTTCGGCAGAGAAATCAGGGTTTTCCCGGGTATTTCTTACTACCAACGTCGAATGGATCTCATGCCCCGGCCCGGCTAAAACAGGGTCATAAAACAACAACTACAAACATCGAGGTATGAAACATGAGTGCCGCTTCCCTGTATCCCGTACGCCCTGAAGTAGCAGCCAATACGCTGACCGATGAGGCGACCTACAAGGCGATGTACCAGCAGTCCGTGGTCAATCCCGATGGCTTCTGGCGCGAGCAGGCTCAGCGTCTCGACTGGATCAAGCCGTTCACCACCGTCAAACAGACCTCTTTCGACGACCACCATGTCGATATCAAATGGTTCGCCGACGGCACGCTTAACGTTTCCTACAACTGCCTGGATCGCCACCTTGCCGAGCGCGGCGATCAGGTTGCGATTATCTGGGAGGGCGATGATCCTTCCGAGCAGCGCAACATCACCTACCGCGAACTGCACGAAGAAGTGTGCAAGCTCGCCAATGCGTTGCGCGGTCAGGACGTTCACCGTGGCGACGTAGTAACTATCTATATGCCGATGGTGCCCGAAGCTGTGGTCGCCATGCTGGCCTGTACCCGGATCGGTGCCATTCACTCGGTGGTGTTCGGTGGCTTCTCGCCCGAGGCGCTGGCAGGACGCATCATCGACTGCAAGTCCAAGGTGGTGATTACTGCCGACGAGGGCGTGCGCGGCGGCAAGCGTACGGCGCTCAAGGCCAATGTCGATGTGGCACTGACCAACCCTGATACCTCGAGCGTGCAGAAAATCATCGTGTTCAAGCGTACCGGCGGCGATATCGCCTGGTACAAGCACCGAGACATCTGGTATCACGACTTGATGGCCGTGGCTTCCACCCACTGTGCGCCAAAAGAGATGGGCGCCGAAGAAGCGTTGTTCATCCTTTATACCTCCGGCTCCACCGGCAAGCCCAAAGGGGTGCAACACACCACGGGCGGTTATCTGCTGTATGCCGCGCTGACCCATGAACGCGTATTCGACTATCGTCCCGGCGAGGTCTACTGGTGCACGGCTGACGTCGGCTGGGTAACCGGTCACACCTATATCGTCTACGGCCCCCTGGCCAATGGCGCGACCACACTGCTGTTCGAAGGCGTGCCGAACTATCCGGACATCACCCGGGTGTCGAAAATTGTCGACAAGCACAAGGTCAACATCCT
The DNA here is from genome assembly GCF_003994535.1 of Pseudomonas sp. PAMC 29040. Taxonomy (NCBI): domain Bacteria; kingdom Pseudomonadati; phylum Pseudomonadota; class Gammaproteobacteria; order Pseudomonadales; family Pseudomonadaceae; genus Pseudomonas; species Pseudomonas sp. PAMC 29040. The sequence continues at coordinate 30,128 of NZ_RZAA01000004.1, read as the reverse complement.
CTACACCGCGCCAACGGCCATTCGCGCCATGATGGCCGAAGGTCAGGCTGCGGTTAAGGATGCTGACGGTTCAAGCCTGCGTCTGCTGGGTTCGGTAGGTGAGCCGATCAACCCGGAAGCCTGGAACTGGTACTACACAACCGTGGGTAAAGAGCGTTGCCCCATCGTTGATACCTGGTGGCAGACCGAAACCGGTGCTTGCATGATGAGCCCGCTGCCGGGAGCCCATGCGCTCAAGCCGGGTTCTGCGGCGCGTCCATTCTTCGGTGTGGTGCCGGGGCTGGTGGACAACCTGGGCAACCTGATTGAAGGTGCGGCGGAAGGCAACCTGGTGATCCTGGATTCGTGGCCGGGTCAGGCACGCACCCTGTATGGCGATCACGACCGTTTTGTCGATACCTACTTCAAGACCTTCCGCGGCATGTACTTCACGGGTGACGGGGCCCGTCGCGACGAAGACGGTTACTACTGGATCACCGGCCGGGTGGACGATGTGCTTAACGTTTCTGGCCATCGCATGGGGACCGCCGAGATCGAAAGCGCGATGGTGGCTCACCCGAAAGTCGCCGAGGCGGCTGTTGTAGGCGTGCCCCACGACATCAAGGGGCAGGGCATTTATGTCTACGTCACCCTCAATGGCGGTGAAGCGCCAAGTGAAGAGCTGCGTCTGGAGTTGAAAAACTGGGTGCGTAAAGAGATAGGTCCGATTGCCTCGCCGGATGTCATCCAGTGGGCGCCAGGCTTGCCGAAAACCCGATCCGGCAAAATCATGCGCCGTATCCTGCGCAAGATCGCCACCGGTGAATATGACGGTCTGGGGGATATTTCCACCCTGGCCGACCCGGGTGTGGTGCAGCATTTGATCGAAACCCACAAGAGCATGAAGCAGGCATAAACCTTCTTTGCGCTCCCGAACCCCGCCCGGCATTGCCCGGCGGGGTTTTTATTTGGCCGCTGGCGGAGTTGGGGGTGCCTCGGGCAGTGTTACCGCAGGTGTAACCAGGCGCACAAAAACGGGGTCTTGCGACACCAAAAGCACCGTTTTAGAGCTGTTTTGACTCCCCTGAAAAATAAGATGAAACGCTACACTTGCCGGAATAGAAGGCTTTGCGAATAATAGGCCCGCTATTTGCAACTCACATAGGTTCTATGTCTTTTGCTCTTGCATGAATTCGAAGAGCTGTCAATGACTGGAGTCGCATTTCTCGATGCATCTGTAATTTGTTGTCGCATTGGAGAAATAACGGCTTGAAGCCTGTCGTTAGAATGCCGATCACTCGCTCGTCGTCGTTGTGCTGATATCAGTGCATCGCCAGTAGGACGTGGCGCCGCATTCCCGGTTTAACCTCCGCATCTTGGGCTAACGCTCATTCTGCATTTATTGCCCTTTACCGATGGAGTCCTAAGATGAAGAAACTCGTGCTTCTTGGCGCCCTGGCACTGTCCGTGCTGTCCCTGCAGGCTTTCGCTGATCAAAAACCGCTGAAAATCGGTATTGAAGCCGCTTATCCTCCGTTTGCCTCCAAGGCGCCGGATGGCAGCATCGTAGGTTTTGACTATGACATCGGTAATGCTCTGTGCGAGCAGATGCAGGTCAAGTGTGTGTGGGTCGAACAAGAATTCGACGGCCTGATTCCGGCGCTTAAAGTGCGCAAGATCGACGCCATCCTGTCCTCGATGTCGATTACCGAAGACCGCAAAAAGTCTGTCGACTTCACCAACAAGTACTACCTCACTCCGGCGCGTCTGGTGATGAAGGACGGTGCTGTGGTCAGCGACAGCCTTGACGAGCTCAAGGGCAAGAAAATCGGCGTGCAGCGCGGTTCGATTCACGACCGTTTCGCCAAGGAAGTCTTTGCACCCAAAGGCGCAACTGTCGTGCCTTACAGCTCGCAAAACGAAATCTACCTGGACATCGAAGCCGGTCGCCTTGATGGCACCGTGGCCGACGCCACCCTGCTCAATGACGGTTTCCTGAAAACCCCGGCTGGCAAAGGCTATGCCTTCGTAGGCCCGCAATTCACCGACGTCAAATACTTCGGTGACGGCGTGGGTATCGCGGTACGCAAGGGCGACAAAGAGCTCAAAGACAAGATCGACACCGCGATCACGGCTCTTCGTGACAACGGTAAATACAAGCAAATCCAGGACAAATACTTCGACTTCGATATTTACGGCCCAGAAGCCAAGTAAACCGTCGCAGCGGTAAGTCCGAAATGGCGCAAGCAACAGGATCTCTGAAGTTTGCGCCATTTTTTCATCCTAATTTTCGAGGACCTGAATCATGTTGAAAGGCTACGGGGCTGTCATCCTCGATGGCGCTTGGCTGACGCTTCAGCTCGCCTTGTCGTCCATGGCCCTGGCCATTGTTCTAGGTCTGATCGGTGTTTCCTTGCGCCTGTCGCCGGTGCGCTGGCTGGCCTGGTTGGGCGATCTGTATTCAACGGTTATCCGCGGGATACCCGATCTGGTGTTGATCCTGCTGATTTTCTATGGCGGTCAGAATTTGCTGAACAACGTTGCGCCGATGCTGGGCCATGACGATTACATTGACTTGAACCCTCTGGCTGCGGGTATCGGCACCCTGGGCTTTATTTTTGGTGCATACCTGTCCGAAACCTTTCGTGGGGCCTTCATGGCGATCCCCAAAGGTCAGGCCGAGGCGGGCATGGCTTATGGCATGAGCAGCTTTCAGGTGTTTTTCCGGGTATTGGTACCGCAGATGATTCGCCTGGCGATTCCGGGGTTCACCAATAACTGGCTGGTACTGACCAAGGCGACGGCCCTGATTTCGGTGGTCGGCTTGCAAGACATGATGTTCAAGGCCAAGCAGGCGGCGGATGCCACCCGCGAACCCTTTACTTTCTTTCTGGCTGTGGCAGCGATGTACCTGGTGCTGACCAGTGTTTCGCTGTTGGCGCTGCGACAACTTGAGAAACGCTACTCGGTAGGCGTAAAGGCGGCTGATCTATGATCTTCGACTACAACGTCATTTGGGACAGCATGCCGCTGTACCTGAATGGGCTGCTGGAAACCCTTAAACTGCTGGGCATCTCGCTGTTTTTCGGTTTGCTGGTGGCTGTGCCGCTGGGTTTGATGCGGGTCTCCAAGAAGTCCTGGGTCAACTTCCCGGCCTGGCTGTACACCTATGTGATTCGCGGTACGCCGATGCTGGTCCAGCTGTTTTTGATCTACTACGGCCTGGCTCAGTTCGAGGCCGTGCGTGACAGCTTCCTGTGGCCGCTACTGTCCAGTGCGACCTTCTGTGCCTGTCTGGCGTTTGCCATCAACACCAGTGCCTACACCGCCGAAATCATTGCCGGTAGCCTCAAGGCCACACCCAATGGCGAGATCGAGGCAGCAAAGGCCATGGGCATGTCGCGCTACAAAATGTATCGCCGTATTTTGCTGCCGTCGGCCATGCGCCGGGCACTGCCGCAATACAGCAACGAAGTGATCATGATGTTGCAGACCACCAGCCTGGCTTCCATCGTGACGCTGATCGACATCACAGGTGCGGCACGCACGGTCAACGCGCAGTACTACCTGCCGTTCGAGGCCTATATCACCGCCGGTGTGTTTTACCTGTGCCTGACGTTCATTCTGGTGCGCCTGTTCAAACTGGCCGAGCGCCGCTGGCTGGGCTACATGGCCCCGCGCAAGGCCTGACCATGGAACGTATCGATCATGTACTGCCATGGAGCAGCCTGGGAACCGAGCGCCAGCTGACGGTGTTCCGTTTCGGTACCGGCGAGCGCAAGGCCTACATTCAGGCCAGCCTGCATGCTGATGAGCTGCCGGGCATGCGTTGCGCCTGGGAACTGAAAAAGCGCCTGGCCGAGCTTGAACTGCAGGGCGCCCTGAACGGCGTGATCGAACTGGTGCCTGTGGCCAATCCGCTGGGGTTGGGACAGTTGCTGCAAGGCAACCACCAGGGGCGTTTCGAGTCCGGCAGCGGCAAGAACTTCAACCGCGATTTCGTTGAGTTGAGTGCCCCCGTGGCAGCTGCGCTGCAAGGGTGTCTGGGGGATGATCCCCATGCCAATATCCGTCTGATCCGTCAGGCGATGCTTGATGTGCTGGAGCAGTTGCCACCTGCTGCGAGCCAGTTGCAGGGCCTGCAGCGGGTACTGTTGAGCCATGCCTGTAATGCGGACATCGTGCTCGACCTGCATTGCGATGCGGAAGCGGCGTTGCACATGTACGCCTTGCCCCAGCATTGGCCGCAGTGGCGCTCTCTGGCCGCGCATCTGAACATGCGGGTTGGATTATTGGCCGAAGACTCCGGCGGCAGCTCGTTCGATGAAGCCTGTTCGTTGCCGTGGTTGCGCTTGCAGCGCCAGTTCGCCGATGCACAGATTCCCCTGGCGTGCATGGCTACCACCCTGGAGCTGGGCGGGCAGTCCGATACCGGACGTCCAGAGGCCCAGGCGTATGCCGAAGCCATTCTGGCGTTTCTGGCCGAGCAAGGTTTGATTACCGGGGACTGGCCGGCCGCGCAGCACCCGGCGTGCGAAGGCATGCCGTTCGAAGGCACCGAACTGTTGTATGCACCGCACCCCGGTGTGGTGAGCTTTTTACGTCCGGCGGGCGCTTGGGTTGAAGCCGGCGAGCCGCTGTTTGAAGTGATTGATCCTTTATCTGACCGGGTCAGTACGGTATGCGCGGGTACGGCCGGCGTATTATTTGCCGTTGAGCGACTGCGTTATGCCCAACCCGGTTTCTGGCTGGCTAAAGTGGCGGGGCGTGAGCCTCTGCGTCACGGGCGCTTGCTCAACGACTGACTGTTTTTGTGAGAACCGACAACATGTACAAACTTGAAGTCCAAGATCTGCATAAACGCTATGGCAGTCACGAAGTGCTCAAAGGCGTTTCGCTGGCCGCCAAAGCAGGTGATGTGATCAGCATCATCGGTTCCAGTGGCTCTGGCAAAAGTACCTTTTTGCGTTGCATCAACCTGCTTGAGCAGCCCCATGCCGGCAAAATCCTGCTCAATGGCGAAGAACTCAAGCTGATTGCCAACAAGGACGGCGCGCTCAAGGCCGCTGATCCCAAGCAACTGCAACGCATGCGTTCGCGACTGTCGATGGTGTTCCAGCATTTCAATCTGTGGTCGCATATGACTGCGCTGGAAAACATCATGGAAGCACCGGTGCATGTACTGGGCATGTCCAGGGCCGAGGCCCGGGAAAAGGCCGAGCATTACCTGAACAAAGTGGGTGTTTCCCATCGCAAGGACGCCTACCCGGGGCATATGTCCGGTGGCGAACAGCAGCGTGTGGCGATTGCCCGGGCGCTGGCGATGGAGCCTGAAGTCATGTTGTTCGACGAGCCGACTTCAGCCCTCGACCCGGAGCTGGTGGGTGATGTGCTGAAAGTGATGCAGGATCTGGCACTCGAAGGCCGGACCATGGTTGTGGTGACCCACGAAATGGGCTTTGCCCGTGAAGTGTCCAACCAGTTGGTGTTTTTGCACAAAGGCATTGTTGAAGAAAGCGGCGATCCGCGTGAAGTACTGGTAAACCCGCAATGCGAGCGTTTGCAGCAATTCCTGTCGGGCAGCTTGAAATAACTGCAGCTATAAGACTGCCTCTGTGCACCAAAATAGGTCATGCTCCGCGTCTCGCGCAGTTGGCCCAGGCTGAGTGTTGGCGCATTTGGTTTTCCTTCTGTTTTCGTTCCGGATAGCACGCTATGACCGCCCATCGAATTGGTTTCCTTATTTGGCCCAGCACCAAAGCCTTGACCCTGGCGCTGGCAGAGGAAGCGTTGCGTGTTGCTCAGCGCGTGCACCCCGAAGTCGTTTACGAGTTGCTGTTTTTACAGGCCGAACCGCCGGCAGAGGGCGCCTGGCAGTTGCCCGGTGAACCCTGGACGGGCAAGCTGGAAGGCTGCCAGAAACTGTTTTTGCTGGCTGACGAACCCCCGGCGACCATCGCGCCGGCCCTGAGCAGCGCACTCAAGCAATTGGTGCGCGCGGGCTGTGTGATTGGCGGGCTGTCGGCAGGGGTTTACCCGCTGGCGCAAATAGGTTTGCTCGATGGTTATCGTGCTGCCGTGCACTGGCGCTGGCAGGATGATTTCGCCGAGCGCTTCCCTAAGGTGATTGCCACCAGTCACTTGTTTGACTGGGACCGCGATCGCCTGAGTGCTTGCGGCGGCCTGTCGGTACTGGATCTGCTGCTTGCAGTGCTGGCCCGGGATCATGGTGCCGAGCTGGCGGGCGCGGTCTCCGAAGAGCTGGTGGTGGAGCGCATTCGTGAAGGCGGCGAGCGCCAGCGTATTCCTCTGCAGAACCGTCTGGGTTCGAGCCATCCCAAGCTGACCCAGGCCGTGCTGCTGATGGAAGCCAACATTGAAGAGCCGCTGACCACCGACGAAATTGCCCAGCATGTCTGCGTGTCTCGCCGGCAACTGGAGCGGATATTCAAGCAATACTTGAATCGCGTTCCGAGCCAGTACTATCTGGAGTTGCGTCTGAACAAGGCGCGTCAGATGCTGATGCAAACCAGCAAGTCGATTATTCAGATCGGCCTGTCGTGCGGCTTTTCATCGGGGCCGCATTTTTCCAGCGCCTATCGCAACTTCTTTGGCGCAACGCCTCGTGAAGATCGCAATCAGCGTCGCAGCAGCAGCCCGTTCGAATTGTCATCGGCGCCTGCCGAGCGCGGCTGAGAGTCAGCGGCCTGGTTTTGCCTGAGTGCGCCCCGCAACAGGATGAGCAATCAAAGTGCGTTGATGCTGCCGAAAAGTCGGCCCAGCGTTTAAACTGCGCCTTTGTGACGGAATATGTCGCATTGCCGCAAGCCTTGGAAAATCGTGGTAGGACGCTGTAAGAAGTTGTCGCTTGGCGACAAGGCTTGCCCCCCGCGTGTCCTTACAATCCCCCCATCGCTTGCCAGTTCAGGCAGGCGTTCCTCTTCAGGAGACTCCGATGTCCGTTGAGCAAGCCCCGGTGCAACGCGCCGATTTCGACCAGGTCATGGTTCCTAACTACGCACCTGCCGCCTTCATTCCTGTGCGCGGTGCCGGTTCCCGGGTTTGGGATCAGGCAGGTCGAGAACTGATCGACTTCGCAGGCGGCATCGCTGTTAACGTTCTGGGTCATGCACATCCGGCACTGGTCGGCGCGTTGACTGAACAGGCGAACACCCTGTGGCACGTATCCAACGTGTTCACCAACGAGCCGGCATTGCGCCTGGCCAAAAAGCTGGTGGACTCGACCTTCGCTGAGCGGGTGTTCTTCTGCAACTCGGGCGCAGAAGCCAACGAGGCCGCGTTCAAGCTGGCCCGTCGTGTGGCCCATGACCGTTTTGGCCCTGAGAAGTACGAAATCATCGCCGCCCTCAACAGCTTTCACGGACGCACACTGTTCACCGTGAACGTGGGTGGGCAGTCGAAGTACTCCGACGGCTTCGGTCCGAAAATCACCGGCATCACCCATGTCCCGTTCAACGATCTCGACGCTTTGAAAGCGGCCATTTCGGACAAGACCTGCGCGGTAGTGCTGGAGCCGATCCAGGGCGAAGGCGGTGTGCTCCCGGCCGAACAGGCTTACCTGCAAGGCGCGCGCGATTTGTGCGATCAACACAATGCATTGCTGGTGTTTGACGAAGTGCAAACCGGCATGGGCCGCACCGGCGAGCTGTTTGCCTATATGCATTACGGCGTGACCCCGGACATCCTCACCAGTGCCAAGAGCCTGGGTGGCGGTTTCCCGATCGCAGCCATGTTGACCACTGAAGCACTGGCCAAACACCTGGTTGTCGGCACTCATGGCACCACCTACGGCGGCAACCCGCTGGCGTGCGCCGTGGGCAACGCGGTGATCGACGTGATCAACACCCCTGAAGTGTTGAACGGTGTGAAAACCAAGCACGAGCAGTTCAAGACCCGCCTTGAGAAAATTGGCCAGCAATACGGCCTGTTCACGCAAGTACGTGGCATGGGCCTGTTGATTGGTTGTGTATTGAGCGATGCCTGGAAAGGCAAGGCCAAAGACATCTTCAACGCCTGTGAGAAAGAAAACCTGATGATTTTGCAGGCCGGTCCTGACGTGGTGCGTTTCGCCCCGAGTCTGGTGGTTGAAGAGGCTGATATCGAAGAAGGTCTGAACCGCTTCGAGCGTGCCGTGCAAAAGCTGACGCAAGCCTGATCGTGATTTCAACGCCTGATTTTTCAGGCGTTGACCCTTTTATATGCTGAACCGCAACCCCTGCAGGAGCGAGCTTGCTCGCGAGCCATGCATCGCGATCCCATAAAGCTCGCTGCTGCAGGGGTTGCAGGTTCGGTATTTTCTTCTGTGTTGTTCAAGGATTAAGGAGTGACACCATGCTGGTGATGCGCCCCGCGCAAATGGCTGATCTGGGCGAAGTACAGCGTCTGGCTGCGGACAGCCCGATTGGTGTCACTTCATTGCCGGACGATATCGAGCGCCTGCGCGACAAGATCGCAGCCTCTGAAACCTCGTTTGCCGCTGAAGTCAGCTTTAACGGCGAGGAGAGTTATTTCTTCGTTCTCGAAGACACCGCCACCGGCAAACTGGTGGGCTGTTCGGCAATCGTGGCATCGGCCGGTTACTCGGAACCGTTCTACAGCTTTCGTAACGAGACCTTTGTACATGCCTCCCGCGAGCTGAAGATTCACAACAAGATTCACGTGTTGTCGCAGTGCCATGACCTCACAGGCAACAGTCTGCTGACCAGCTTCTATGTAGTGCCGGAACTGGTGGGTTCGGCCTGGTCCGAGCTCAACTCCCGCGGGCGACTGCTGTTTGTGGCCAACCATCCGGAGCGCTTTGCCGATTCGGTGGTTACCGAGATCGTCGGTTACAGCGATGAAAACGGTGACTCGCCGTTCTGGGACGCCATTGGCCGCAACTTCTTCGACCTGAACTACGCCGCCGCCGAGCGCCTGTGCGGGCTTAAAAGCCGCACTTTCCTCGCCGAACTGATGCCGCACTACCCGATTTATGTGCCCTTGCTGCCCGACACCGCCCAGGAGGCCATGGGGCAAGTGCATCCGCGGGCGCAGATTACCTTCGACATCCTGATGCGCGAAGGCTTCGAAACCGATCACTACATCGATATTTTCGACGGTGGCCCGACCCTGCATGCACGTGTTTCGGGTATCCGTTCGATTGCTCAAAGCCGCGTGGTACCGGTCAAGATCGGGGAGCCAGGCAAAGGCGGCGGTCGCCAGTATCTGGTGGCCAACGCCCAGTTGCAGGATTACCGCGCGGTACTGCTGGAACTCGACTGGGCGCCGGGCAAACCGGTGATGCTGGATCTGGAAGCGGCCGAAGCACTCGGTGTTGGCGAAGGCGCCAGCGTACGAGTGGTGGCGGTTTAACGCGTTTAGCGAGTTTCGCGGGGTTCGTCAGCGAGCCCCGTTTGAGGAGATAGCATGATCGTTCGTCCTGTACGCAATAGCGATTTACCGGCCCTGATTGAGTTGGCCCGCAGCACTGGCACCGGCCTGACGACCTTGCCGGCCAATGAAGAACGCCTGCTGCACCGTGTCACCTGGGCTGAAAAAACCTTCCGTGGCGAAGCCGGGCGCGGCGACGCGGACTACCTGTTTGTGCTGGAAAACGACGAAGGCAAGGTGGTCGGCATTTCTGCCATTGCCGGCGCGGTAGGCCTGCGCGAGCCCTGGTACAACTTCCGGGTGGGCCTGACGGTCAGCGCCTCCCAGGAGCTGAATATCTATCGGGAAATCCCGACCCTGTTTCTGGCCAACGATCTGACCGGCAACTCTGAATTGTGCTCCCTGTTCCTCAGCGCCGATTATCGCACCGGCTTCAACGGCCGCATGCTGGCCAAGGCGCGGATGCTGTTTATCGCCGAGTTTCCCGAGTTGTTCGGCAACAAGATCATTGCCGAAATGCGCGGTATGTCCGACGAAGCGGGCCGCTCGCCGTTCTGGGAAAGCCTGGGCCGGCACTTCTTCAAAATGGAGTTCAGTCAGGCCGATTACCTGACCGGCGTCGGCAACAAGGCCTTCATCGCCGAGTTGATGCCCAAGTTCCCGGTATACACCTGCTTCTTGTCTGAAGACGCTCGCGCCGTGATCGGCAAAGTGCATGTTCACACCGAGCCGGCGCTGAACATGCTCAAAAGCGAAGGCTTCAGCTACCAGGGCTATGTCGATATTTTCGACGCTGGCCCGGCAGTGGAGTGCGAAACCAGCAAGATCCGTGCTGTGCGCGACAGTGAAGCGCTGGTGCTGGCCATCGGCACCCCGGGTGACGATGCCACGCCTTACCTGATCCACAACCGCAAGCGCGAAGACTGCCGTATTACCGCAGCACCGGCACGTCTTGCTGCAGGCACGCTGGTGGTTGATCAATTGACCGCCAGACGTCTGCAACTGACTGCCGGCGATCAAGTCCGCGCAGTGGCATTGTCCGCCCAGCCAGTGACCCCACGGGAGTCGAAATAATGAGCACGTTGTATATCGCAGGCGCCTGGCAGAACGGGCAGGGCGAAGCCTTTGAGTCGCTGAATCCGGTCACCCAGCAAGTGTTGTGGACGGGTAACGGGGCCAATGCGGCCCAGGTCGATGCTGCCGTGCAGGCGGCGCGTCAGGCTTTTCCGGGCTGGGCCACACGTTCTTTCGAGGAGCGCCTGGGCGTACTCGAAGCGTTCGCTGCCAGCCTCAAGGGCCACGCCGATGAGCTGGCGCGCTGCATCGGCGAAGAAACCGGCAAACCCCTGTGGGAGTCGGCCACCGAAGTCACCAGCATGATCAACAAGGTGGCAATCTCGGTACAAAGCTATCGTGAGCGCACGGGCGAGAAGAGCGGCCCGCTGGGCGATGCCACTGCCGTATTGCGCCACAAGCCCCACGGCGTGGTCGCGGTGTTTGGTCCGTATAACTTTCCGGGCCATTTGCCCAACGGGCATATCGTCCCGGCTTTGCTGGCCGGTAACAGCGTGGTATTCAAACCCAGCGAACTGACCCCCGGGGTTGCCGAGCTGACGGTCAAGTGCTGGATCGAAGCCGGCTTGCCGGCGGGTGTGTTGAACCTGCTGCAGGGTGCGCGCGAAACCGGTATCGCACTGGCGGCCCATACGGGCATCGACGGCTTGTTCTTCACTGGCTCGAGCCGTACCGGTAACGCGCTGCATCAGCAGTTCGCCGGTCGCCCGGACAAAATCCTGGCCCTGGAAATGGGCGGCAACAACCCGCTGGTGGTCGATCAGGTGGCCGATCTGGACGCTGCGGTCTACACCATCATTCAGTCGGCCTTTATCTCGGCCGGGCAACGTTGCACATGCGCCCGGCGCTTGCTGGTGCCGCAAGGGGCGTGGGGCGACAGTCTGTTGACGCGCCTGGTTGAAGTCAGCCAGAGCATCGAAGTGGGGGCTTTTGATCAGCAGCCGCCACCGTTCATGGGCTCGGTGATTTCGTTGGGTGCCGCGCGCGCCCTCATGGATGCTCAGGAAGTATTGCTGGGCTCTGGGGCTGTGGCTCTGCTGGAGATGACTCAGCCGCAGAGCAATGCCGCGTTGCTGACTCCGGGCATTATCGACGTCACTGAAGTCAGTGAACGATCCGACGAAGAGCTGTTCGGACCGTTGCTGCAAGTGATTCGCTACAGCGGTTTCGACGAAGCGATTGCCGAGGCCAACAACACCGCGTTTGGCCTGGCAGCAGGGCTGCTTTCGGACTCCGAAGCGCGTTATCAGCAGTTCTGGCTGCAAAGCCGGGCCGGGATCGTTAACTGGAACAAGCAGCTGACCGGCGCGGCCAGCAGCGCACCGTTTGGCGGTATCGGGGCGTCGGGCAACCATCGCGCCAGTGCCTATTACGCCGCTGACTATTGCGCGTACCCGGTTGCTTCTCTGGAGACGCCGACCCTGGCGTTGCCGGCGGCGTTGACCCCCGGTGTGCGAATGTCCTAAAGCGCCGATTCCTGTGGGAGCTGGTTTGCCAGCGATTGAGGCAGCGTGGTCCGTTCGATACCCCGCGTCGCCTGCATCGCTGGCAAGCCGGCTCCAGGATCAGGGCCTGTTTGCCTCAGAATTTTGATTCATGCCAATTACAACCGTTTGCCGGAGCCTCGCCGATGAAGTCCTTTGAAGTCAATTTTGACGGTTTAGTGGGGCCGACCCATAACTACGGCGGTCTGTCGTTTGGCAACGTCGCCTCCCAGAGCAACAGTCAGCAGGCCTCCAATCCAAAGGAAGCCGCGCTGCAGGGTCTGGAAAAAATGAAAGCGCTGATGGACATGGGCTTTGTCCAGGGGGTTTTGGCGCCTCAGGAACGTCCGGATGTCGGCGCTTTGCGCAGCCTGGGCTTTAGCGGCAGCGATGCGCAGGTCATCCAGCGCGCCGCGAAGCAAGCAATGCCATTGCTGGTCGCCAGTTGCTCGGCGTCGAGCATGTGGGTGGCCAACGCGGCCACGGTCAGCCCGGGCGCGGATACGGCAGACGGCCGCGTGCACTTTACGGCTGCCAACCTCAATTGCAAATTTCACCGCAGCATCGAGCATCCGACCACCAGCCGTGTACTGGGGGCGATGTTTGCTGATCCGCAGCATTTTGCGCACCACGGGGCATTGCCGGCGGTGGCTCAGTTTGGTGATGAAGGTGCGGCCAACCACACGCGGTTTTGCCGGGATTATGGCCAGCCGGGGGTAGAGTTTTTTGTATACGGGCGCAGTGCGTTCGACAGCCGCTACCCGGCGCCGCAAAAATATCCGGCGCGCCAGACCCTTGAAGCTTCGCAAGCCGTGGCGCGTCTGCACGGCCTGAGTGAAGAGGGGGTAGTGTTTGCCCAGCAGAACCCTGACGTGATCGATCAAGGGGTGTTTCACAACGACGTGATCGCTGTCGGTAATGGCGAGTTGTTGTTCCATCACCAGGATGCGTTTCTCAACACCGAGCAGATGCTGGCCGAGCTGCACGCCAAGCTGGCGGCACGTGGTGGCAACTTCCAGTCGATCAGCGTGCCCCGTGATCAGGTAGCAGTGGAAGATGCAGTGCGCTCTTATCTGTTTAACAGCCAGTTGCTGAGTCGTGCCGACGGCTCGATGCTGTTGATCGTGCCCGAAGAGTGCCGCAGCAACCCCCGTGTGTGGCAGTACCTGCAAGGGCTGACGGCGGCGGGCGGACCGATTCGCGAGGTCAAGGTGTTCGACCTCAAGCAAAGCATGCAGAACGGTGGCGGCCCGGCGTGCCTGCGGCTGCGGGTCGCACTTAATGAAACTGAGCTGGCGGCGGTCAATCCCGGGGTTATCATGACCCCTGCGCTGTACGACACGCTGACCCGTTGGGTCAACAAGCACTACCGCGATGCCTTGCGCGAAAGCGATCTGGCAGACCCGCAATTGTTGCTTGAATGCCGGACGGCACTGGATGAACTGACGCAAATCCTTAAACTGGGCGCGGTTTACCCGTTCCAGATCAATTGAACACGTGCGTGCCCGGGGTTTATCGCCCCGGGCACGCAACGTCACCCGCAAATGAGAGCTAAATAATGACCGATACCCTGAAGCTGATCCTTGAAGATACCGACGGCACCCAGCTGGAAACCTCCTGCACCCGCGTCGCTGTCATGTGGCAGGGCAAGGAACTGTGGATTCAGCAAGACGGCCGTGGCCAGTTGCTGATCGGTGTGGACGTTGAGGAAGGCGATGCCGAATACGCCAACCTGTTGCTGCGCCCATTGGCGACTAACCTTGTAAGCCTGCAACTGGAAATGGAATCGGCTGACCTGGGCGACGACGAAGACGGTCACGTTCACGGCCCAGACTGCAACCACTGATAAAGGATGCTCTATGCTCGCCCTCGGCAAACTGCTTGAACTGACCCTGGCCGGACGTGAACCGGCCGAGAAGACTCAACTGACTGTCGACGGCGTGCGGATGCGCTGGCTGGCCGAGGGGGCACTTGAAGTGCGCCCTCCTGAAGGTCGCGACGATGGTATGGATCTGCTGTTGTCGGCCGGCATCCACGGCAATGAAACAGCGCCTATCGAGTTGCTCGATCGCCTGTTGAATGACATTGCCCGGGGCGACATCAAGCCCCGAACCCGAATTCTGTTCCTGTTCGGCAACCCTGGCGCCATGCGCACCGGCGCGCGGTTTGTCGAAGAGGACCTGAACCGGCTGTTCAACGGTCGGCACGAGAACAGCAGCGGCCCAGAAGCCTTGCGTGCGTGCGAACTTGAACATCTGGCCGAAACATTTTTCAGCCTTCCTGAACGTACCCGCCTTCATTACGACCTGCACACCGCCATTCGCGGTTCGAAGATCGAGCAGTTCGCGCTCTATCCCTACAAAGAAGGTCGGGTCCATTCCCGTGACGAGCTGGCCCGCCTGCGTGCTGCCGGCATGGAAGCGGTCCTGCTGCAGAACAAGCCTTCAATCGTCTTCAGTGCTTACACCTACGAGCAGCTGGGCGCTGAAGCCTTTACCCTGGAGCTGGGCAAGGCACGACCTTTCGGGCAGAACGGCGGGGTTAACGTCGAGCGTCTTGAGTTGCGTTTGAAGCAGATCATCGAGGGCACCGAACCGCCCCTGGCTGATGCTTCGCTGGAAGGTCTGCAGCTGTTCAGCGTGGCTCGCGAAGTGATCAAGCACAGTGATGCCTTCGTCCTGCACTTGCCGGCGGATGTCGAGAATTTCTGCGAATTGCCCAAGGGCTATTTGCTGGCGCAAGACACGCCCAGGACGCACTGGATCGTCGAGGAGGAGGGTGCGCGGATCATCTTCCCCAATCCAAAGGTGAAGAATGGTTTGCGGGCCGGGATGATTATCGAGCCGGCGAAGGCGGCGGTGCTCGTTTAGCTATAGGCGCGGGCTTGTCTCGCGATGCGCTCGATGGCGCCGTGTTTATCGGGTAAACACGGCGCCATCGTCAACAGTCATCGCGATTGACCTGAATTACACCGCGCGTTTTTGCTGGGTATCCATACGCTTGATAGCGCGAATTTTCTGCAGGGTATCGACGCAGGTTTTTGCCGCTTCCTGGCCTTTGTGCACGAAGTGCTCGAAGAAAAACTTCTGGTGTTCTTCGCCTGCGTGGAAGTGATGCGGGGTCAGGCTGACCGAGAACACCGGAACTTCGGTTTCCAGTTGAACCTGCATCAGGCCGCTGACCACTGACTGGGCGACGAAGTCGTGGCGATAGATGCCGCCGTCGACAACCAGGGCTGCGCCGACGATACCGGCATAGCGGCCAGTCTTGGCCAGCAGTTTGGCGTGCAGCGGGATTTCAAACGCACCGCCGACTTCAAAGAAATCGATGTCGCTTTCCTGATAACCCTGCACCAGCATTTCGGCGAGGAAACCTTTACGGCTCTGGTCGACGATCTCTTTGTGCCAGCTGGCCTGGATAAACGCTACACGCTCGTTGTGGTGAATTGCGGTGGGTTGCATGTTCTGACTCCTGTTTGTGTGAAAAACAGGGCATATGAATCGAATGGGATTTAAGGGTGCGTTCCGGTGGGCTGTACGCGGCAATAAAGCAGCAGTACAAGCCCGCCGGGTTGACGGCCCTTTGGCGCCAATCCCGTTCTCTCTTCATCCGGACTATGACCGTCGGCCCCGGGATCACACCGGGTCTGCTGACCTTGGCCGGTCATCAGCCAAAGCTGAAGGACCTGCCAAGCGCTCGCGGGCTATGCGCATTGCGCGCAATTACCGCCGGTGGGGAGTTGCACCCCGCCCTGAGAACGTTGCCGCCAGCCTTTCTGGCGGCGGGCATTTTGTATCACATATGTTTTAAAGATGCATTGCTGCTTTTTGCTAATAGTCATCGATTTTGCAGATTGTTTTATTTGTCCATTGTCAGGTTACGCCTTGAATATGGCGGGGTTGCCCGCAGTACTCTTGTTAGCAAGGGAGGTCCCCGATTAGCATCAAGTGCTGATCCCCCCATTGCCGAGGCTTGTTCAATGACTGTTATCGATCTTCGTAGTGACACCGTGACCCAACCCAGCCGCGGCATGCGCGAGGCCATGGCGAATGCGCCACTGGGCGACGATGTGTATGGCGAAGATCCCATGGTGAACAAGCTGGAGTGGGAGCTGGCCTCAAGACTGGGCTTTGCCGCGGCACTGTTCGTGCCCACGGGCACCATGAGCAACCTGCTGGCGCTGATGGCCCATTGTGGGCGCGGCGATGAATACATCGTCGGGCAGCAGGCCCACACCTACAAGTATGAAGGTGGCGGTGCGGCGGTACTGGGCTCCATCCAGCCGCAGCCGCTGGAGGTACAGGCGGATGGTTCGCTGGACCTGGATCAGGTCGCGGCAGCGATCAAGCCTGATGACTTTCACTTTGCCCGCACCCGCTTGCTGGCGCTGGAAAACACCATGCAGGGTAAAGTCCTGCCACTGGAGTATCTGGCTGCGGCAAGTCGTCTTACCCGTGAGCACGGGCTGGGCCTGCATCTCGATGGTGCGCGGCTGTACAACGCTGCCGTCAGGCAGGGGGTGGATGCGGCGGATATCACCCGGCATTTCGATTCGGTGTCGGTATGCCTGTCCAAAGGGTTGGGCGCGCCAGTGGGCTCGGTGCTGTGCGGTACTGTGGACTTGATCGGCAAGGCCCGGCGTTTGCGCAAGATGGTCGGCGGCGGCATGCGCCAGGCCGGTCAGCTGGCGGCTGCGGGGCTTTACGCGCTGGACCATCAGGTTGAGCGCCTGGCCGATGACCATGAGCACGCCCGGCTGCTGGCCGATGGCTTGCGTGCTGGCGGTTATGAAGTTGAGCCGGTCCAGACCAACATGGTTTATGCGCAACTGGGTGAGCGGGCGCAAGCGCTCAAGATATTTGCCGGTGAACGTGGTATCAAACTGAGTGCCGCACCGCGTCTGCGAATGGTCACGCACATGGATGTCAGTCGCCAGCAGATTGAGCAGGTAATCTCGGTTTTAACTGAATTTAACCAACAATGAGTGTGCAGGCCGTCCAATTGCCTGCGCCTATCGTATAAACACGCTGTACCCAAGGCGAAGGGCCGATATAATGCGGCCCTTTGCGAGTCGCACTGTCGATGGACGTGATTGACTTGCCTCTGGCCGCAGCCTCCGTGGAAGAACCTATGAAAAGCGCAGAAATCCGTGAAGCCTTCCTTCGCTTCTTCGAGGAGCAAGGTCACACCCGTGTCCCGTCCAGCTCCTTGGTCCCGAACAACGATCCGACCCTGCTGTTCACTAACGCGGGGATGAACCAGTTCAAGGACTGTTTCCTGGGTCAGGAAAAACGGGCATACACCCGTGCTACCAGCAGCCAGAAGTGCGTGCGTGCCGGTGGCAAGAACAGTGACCTGGAAAACGTCGGCTACACCGCCCGTCACCACACTTTTTTCGAAATGCTGGGCAACTTCAGCTTTGGCGACTATTTCAAGAAAGACGCGATCAATTTTGCCTGGACCTTCCTGACCGGTGTCTTGAAGCTGCCTGAAGACAAGCTCTGGGTGACGGTCTACGCCAGCGATGACGAAGCCTATGACATCTGGACCAAAGACGTCGGCGTGCCTGCCGAGCGCATGATCCGCATCGGCGACAACAAAGGTGCTCCGTACGCTTCGGACAACTTCTGGACCATGGGTGATACCGGCCCGTGTGGCCCGTGCACCGAAATTTTCTATGACCACGGCCCCGAAATCTGGGGTGGCCCGCCGGGCTCGCCGGATGAAGACGGTGACCGTTACATCGAAATCTGGAACAACGTGTTCATGCAGTTCAACCGCACCGCCGATGGCGTGTTGCATCCGCTGCCTGCGCCGTCGGTAGACACCGGCATGGGCCTGGAGCGGATCAGTGCGGTGATGCAGCACGTCAACTCCAACTACGACATCGATCTGTTCCAGAGCCTGTTGCAAGCCGCAGCCCAAGCGATTGGTTGCGCCAACGACGGCCAGGCGTCGCTGAAAGTGGTGGCTGACCACATTCGTTCGTGCAGCTTCCTGATCGCCGATGGCGTGCTGCCGTCCAATGAAGGTCGCGGCTATGTGCTGCGCCGCATCATTCGTCGCGCCTGCCGTCACGGCAACAAGCTGGGCGCCACCGGCAACTTCTTCTACAAAATCGTCGCGGCACTGGTTGCCGAGATGGGGGCGAGCTTCCCTGAACTGGTGCGCGAGCAGGCCAACATTGAGCGCGTGCTCAAAGCCGAAGAAGAGCAGTTCTCCAAGACTCTTGAGCAAGGCCTGAAAATCCTTGAGCTGGACCTGGCCGACCTTAAAGGCACCGTGGTGCCGGGCGATGTAGTGTTCAAGCTCTACGACACCTACGGTTTCCCGATGGACCTGACCGCCGACATCGCCCGCGAGCGTAACCTGACCGTGGACGAAGAAGGTTTCGAGCGCGAGATGGAAGCCCAGCGTGTGCGTGCGCGTTCGGCCAGTTCGTTCGGCCTGGACTACAACACCCTGGTCAAGGTCGACGTGCCCACCGAGTTCATCGGCTACAGCGCCACCCACAGCCCGGCCAAGGTAGTTGCCCTCTATAAGGATGGCCAGTCTGTTGCCAGCCTGAATGAAGGTGATGAGGGCGTGGTGGTTCTGGATCAAACCCCGTTCTACGCCGAATCTGGCGGTCAGGTCGGCGACTGCGGTTATCTGCAGGCGGGCGGTGCCCGTTTTGACGTGCGCGATACCACTAAAACCGGCGGCGCGTTCCTGCATCACGGTGTGGTTGCAGCGGGCGGCCTGAAGGTCGGCGAAACCGTTGAAGCGCAGGTCGATGCTGAAGTCCGTCATGCCACGGCGCTGAACCACTCGGCTACCCACTTGCTGCACGCGGCCCTGCGCCAGGTACTGGGCGAGCACGTTCAGCAGAAGGGGTCGTTGGTTGACAGTCAGCGCATGCGTTTCGATTTCAGCCACTTCGAGTCGATCAAGCCCGAGCAGATCAAGGCGCTGGAAGATATCGTCAATGCCGAGATTCGCAAGAACACCCCGGTCGAGACTGAAGAAACCGACATCGACACCGCCAAGCAAAAAGGCGCCATGGCGCTGTTTGGCGAGAAATACGGCGACAACGTGCGCGTGCTGAGCATGGGCGGTAATTTCTCGGTCGAGCTGTGTGGCGGTATCCACGCCAATCGCACCGGTGATATCGGTCTGATGAAAATTACCAGTGAAGGTGGTGTAGCCTCCGGTATTCGTCGTATCGAGGCGGTCACCGGTGCTGCCGCACTGGCTTACCTGAACGCCGCTGAAGAGCAGCTCAAGGAAGCCGCCAGCCTGATCAAGGGCTCGCGTGAGAACCTGGTCGACAAACTGTCGGCTGTGCTGGAGCGTAACCGCCAGCTGGAAAAACAACTCGAACAATTGCAGGCCAAGGCCGCAAGTGCTGCCGGTGATGATCTGTCATCGTCTGCAGTGGATGTGAAAGGCGTGAAAGTGTTGACCGCTCGCCTGGACGGTCAGGATGGCAAGGCGCTGCTGGCGCTGGTAGATCAGCTGAAGAACAAGCTCGGCCGTGCAGTGATCCTGCTCGGCAGTGTTCATGAAGACAAGGTCGTTCTGGTTGCAGGCGTAACCAAGGACCTGACTGGCCAACTCAAAGCCGGTGATTTGATGAAGCAGGCCGCTGCGGCAGTGGGCGGGAAGGGCGGTGGTCGTCCGGACATGGCGCAAGGCGGCGGTGTTGATGCTGCAGCCCTGGACGCCGCACTGGCCCTGACTGTGCCATTTGTCGAGCAAGGTATCTGAGGTCCAGCACGCGCCGTCGTCTACGGCGCGTCGTTTGAATGATAAATGGGCGCCCTTTATGGGCTGAGGCTGCTTTGAAATGGCTTTGATCGTACAAAAATTCGGAGGCACCTCGGTCGGCTCTGTCGAGAGAATCGAACAGGTCGCCGAGAAAGTTAAGAAGTTCCGTGAAGCCGGCAATGACCTGGTGATTGTGCTGTCTGCAATGAGCGGCGAAACCAATCGCCTGATCGAACTGGCCAGGCAAATCAGCGATCAGCCATTGCCCCGTGAACTGGATGTGATCCTGTCCACGGGCGAGCAGGTGACAATAGGCCTGCTGGCAATGGCGCTGAACAAGCGCGGCGTGCCAGCGGTGTCCTATACCGGCAGCCAGGTGCGGATCCTTACGGACAGCGCGCACACCAAGGCCCGGATTCTGCAAATCGACGATCAGAAGATTCGCGCCGACCTCAAGGCCGGGCGCGTGGTTGTGGTGGCAGGTTTCCAGGGCGTGGATGAGCACGGCAACATCACCACCCTGGGCCGTGGCGGTTCTGACACCACCGGTGTGGCGCTGGCGGCAGCCTTGAAGGCGGATGAGTGCCAGATCTACACCGATGTCGATGGCGTTTACACCACTGACCCGCGGGTTGTGGCGCAGGCTCAGCGTCTGGAAAAAATCACCTTCGAAGAAATGCTGGAAATGGCCAGCCTGGGCTCCAAGGTGTTGCAGATCCGGGCGGTCGAGTTCGCAGGCAAGTACAACGTTCCGCTGCGCGTATTGCACAGCTTCAAAGAGGGTCCTGGCACCCTTATTACTATTGATGAAGAGGAATCCATGGAACAGCCGATCATTTCTGGCATCGCTTTCAACCGCGATGAAGCCAAGCTGACTATCCGTGGCGTGCCTGACACTCCGGGCGTGGCGTTCAAGATTCTGGGCCCGATCAGTGCGACCAACATTGAAGTCGACATGATCGTGCAGAACGTGGCGCACGATAACACCACCGACTTCACCTTCACCGTGCATCGCAATGACTTCACTGCAGCGCAGACGGTGCTGGAAAACACGGCGCGTGAAATTGGCGCCCGTGAAGTGGTGGGTGATACCAAGATTGCCAAGGTGTCGATCGTCGGTGTTGGCATGCGCTCCCATGCGGGCGTTGCCAGCCGCATGTTTGAGTCGCTGGCCAAGGAGAACATCAACATCCTGATGATCTCGACCTCGGAGATCAAAGTCTCGGTGGTGATCGAAGAGAAGTACCTGGAGCTGGCTGTGCGCTCGTTGCACACCGCTTTTGAACTGGACGCTCCTGCCCGACAGGGTGAGTAAAGCGTTGCCCGGAGGGCGCGGTTGATCCGCGCCCTTTGTTTTTTGATAGATGTGAACGAACTCTGCTGTTTTCGTCATGTTGGTCAATACTTAAGGCGCGGCGGGCTATAGCTGTTCAGCTAGTAGGCCGAAGCCCTTTTTTTTTGCAGACTGTTGTCCCTGAAATGAATAGCGTGAGGAGAAACGTATGCTGATTCTGACTCGCCGATGTGCGGAAAGCCTGATCATAGGCGATGGCGAAATTACTGTGACCGTGCTCGGCGTCAAAGGAAACCAAGTGCGAATTGGTGTGAATGCACCCAAGGAAGTGGCCGTGCACCGCGAGGAAATCTACCTGCGGATCAAGAAAGAAAAGGATGAAGAACCAAGTCTCTAATTTTATTTAAGTTTTTAGTTGCATACGGGGAAAAGGCTGGTTATTATACGCCCCGTGTTGCGGAGAGGTGGCCGAGTGGCCGAAGGCGCTCCCCTGCTAAGGGAGTACATCTCAAAAGGGTGTCGGGGGTTCGAATCCCCCCTTCTCCGCCATTTATTCAAGTAGCACGTTCGAATCTAGCCATTTCGGTAAGTTGTTGAAATTACTGAAAAAAGTACTTGGCAGAGAGATTCAACGGTCTATAATACGCAGCTTCAAATGCACTCGTAGCTCAGCTGGATAGAGTACTCGGCTACGAACCGAGCGGTCACAGGTTCGAATCCTGTCGAGTGCACCATTTAAAGAGTTAGTTGCTTCGGTAGTTAACTTTGCTTCAACCAGCGGTGGTCTGGTCTAACAAACACAACTTGCACTCGTAGCTCAGCTGGATAGAGTACTCGGCTACGAACCGAGCGGTCACAGGTTCGAATCCTGTCGAGTGCACCATTTAAGAGTTAGTTGCTTCGGCAGTTAACTTTGCTTCAACCAGGGTGGTCTGGTCTAACAAACACAACTTGCACTCGTAGCTCAGCTGGATAGAGTACTCGGCTACGAACCGAGCGGTCACAGGTTCGAATCCTGTCGAGTGCACCAAACACCAAAAAGCCTGCACATTGTGCGGGCTTTTTGCTGTCTGCGATTTGGATTCTCGGTAGTGACTGTCGAGGCGCCAGGCTGCGATCGGCAGCGCGGCAGTCGTAAAACTCAGGCGCCTGCCATAATGGATCGATCGAGGTTTGGGGTTGGTACTGCGGCAGCGACCACAGGCATCGCGCAAGCAGTTGTTATCACCGAGATTTTTCGCGTCATTAATTTTTAAGCCGTGTATGATTGCGCCCGTCAGCCCCGCCGGGGCTTGTGGAAGACCTCCATGGACTTACCCAGTAGAAACTCAGCATCCCGTTTTTCCAATCATGAATTGACTGATTGATCCTTCCGGCGTGCCCTGCTGCTGGGAGTGGAGTTCGCCTATGACCGAAGTTGAAGTAAAGAAAACTCAAGACAGCCTGCAAAGCCGCCTCGCTCAAGTCATTGAGCTGCTTAATCGCCAGCGTGTGGTCGAGGACCTGACCCATCGTCAGGAAGGCCAGCACCATGACCGGGTTGAAAACCTGGTCCACCGGCAAAACCTTGTTGAGCTCCAGCGCAAGCTTGAAGACCTGCACTCTGCAGACGTTGCCTACATCCTTGAAGCATTGCCCCTGAACGACCGTCTGACGGTCTGGCAGCTGGTCAAGGCTGATCGCGACGGCGACATCCTGCTGGAAGTTTCGGATTCGGTACGTGAAACCCTGATCGCCGACATGGACGATCATGAGCTCCTGGCTGCGGCCAAGGAGATGGATGCCGACGAACTCGCTGACCTGGCCCCTGAGCTGCCGCGAGACGTCATCCATGAGCTGATGGAAACCCTGGACGGGCAGCAGCGTGAGCGCGTTCGCTCCGCACTGTCCTATAACGAGGATCAGGTCGGCGCCCTGATGGACTTCGAGATGGTGACCATCCGCGAGGATGTCAGCCTTGAAGTGGTGTTGCGTTATCTGCGCCGCCTCAAAGAGTTGCCAGGGCACACCGATAAACTGTTTGTGGTCGATTACGACGGCGTGCTCAAAGGCGTGCTGCCGATCAAGCGCTTGCTGGTCAACGACCCGGAGAAGCAGGTGGCTGAAGTCATGGCCAGCGACCCGGTAAGTTTCCATCCGGACGAAGATGCCTACGATGCGGCCCAGGCATTTGAGCGTTATGACTTGATCTCTGCGCCCGTGGTCGACAAGAACGGCAAGCTGATTGGCCGTTTGACCATCGATGAAATGGTCGACCTGATCCGGGAAGAAAGTGAAAACGAAGTCCTCAACATGGCCGGTCTGCGTGAAGAGGAAGACATTTTTGCATCGGTCTGGAAATCCCTGCGTAACCGCTGGGCCTGGCTGGCGGTCAACCTGGTGACTGCATTTATTGCGTCGCGGGTGATCGGGCTGTTTGAAGGATCCATTGAAAAACTGGTCGCCCTGGCTGCGCTGATGCCCATCGTGGCGGGGATTGGCGGCAACTCCGGCAACCAGACCATCACCATGATCGTGCGCGCCATGGCCCTTGACCAGGTCAATACCGGCAGCACCTCGCGCCTGATGCGCAAAGAGCTGGCCGTAGGCCTGATCAATGGCCTGGTGTGGGGTGGCGTGATAGGTGTCGTCGCCTACCTGCTGTATGGCAGCTGGTCGCTGGGGGTGGTGATGACGGCTGCCATGACCCTCAACCTGTTGCTGGCTGCGCTGATGGGAGTATTGATCCCCATGACGCTGTCCCGACTGGGGCGTGATCCGGCGATGGGGGCAAGCGTGATGATCACGGCCATGACAGACAGTGGTGGATTCTTTATCTTTCTGGGCCTGGCAACGATCTTCTTGCTATGACCCGCGCCAGATCAGCCAGGCGTAAATAACGCCCATAAAAAAGCCAGCGCAGTGCTGGCTTTTTTGTATCTGTATTGAGTCAGGACGCGCTGGATGCTGCTTCGGCGTCGTGAGCAATCAGGGACACCAGCGCATTTTGCTGGCGATGGGAGAGTTGGCGGAAGCGTTGCAGCAGTTCACGCTCATGCAGGGAAAGCTCGGGGCTGTCCAGGCGCATGCTGAGTTCTTCACCCAGATTGCCTTCCTGAATAAGGCTTTGCTCCAGTCGGGCGATGATTTCAGAGTTCATGCTGCGGTGATGATCGCGAGCCACTTCGGCAATGCGCTCGCGCATTCCGTCTGGCAGGCGTACGACAAACTTGTCGGCCGTACGGCTTGAGTAAATTGCCTGTTTCAATGGGCGCATTATAGTTAACCGGTTAGTTCAGGGGAGCGGTTCTCGGAATTGGCCGCAGGATGTGGTTTAAGACCGTCCCTGTGGCCAAATGTTCAACCTGAATTGTTAAGAGGCACGCATCATGCCTTAAGTCCGCCACTTCCCTGGCGTCAATTCTGTGACAAATATTGAACCGGATAGAGGCTTTTTGCCAGTAACGATTATCGGAAATCTGCACTGGCTTGGGAAGCTGATAGTCGTGTTCTTCATCCGAAAGCAGCGCTGGCACGTTTTTTACGACGAATGCTTGAAAGCCGCTAGCCGGCCCTTATGTGTTTGCGCATTCTGCGGGTGGCTCGGTTTACGGGCAGTCAGGTTCCGGGAGATCCAAATCATGCCAGGCAAATTGATTTATTTGATGGGCCCTTCGGGCTCAGGCAAGGACAGCCTGATTGATGCAGCACGACCTTATCTGCCCGAGCGCGGCTGTGAGGTTATCCGGCGAGTGATTACCCGCTCCTGCGAGGCTGTGGGAGAGGATGCGCTGGGGGTTTCCCGGGAAGTCTTTCAGTCTCTCAAGGAGGAGGGCGCGTTTGCCATGCATTGGCAGGCCAATGGCCTTGAGTACGGGATTCCGGCTCAGATCGACGACTGGCTCGATAGCGGGCGCCATGTAGTGGTCAACGGCTCCCGCGGCTACCTCAAAAACGCCCGTGAACGTTACCCGGATCTGCTGGCGATCATGGTTTGCGTCGATACCCGGGTGCTACACCAGCGTTTGCTGGCGCGTGGCCGGGAGACACCGGCTGAAATCAGCGCCCGTCTGCAGCGCAATCAATTGTTTCTCGATACCACTGATGAACTGCAGGCAGAGCAGGTGTCGGTACTGAATAACTCGGCCACGCTGTCCCGGGGCGTTCAAGGTTTGTTGGCGCTTATTGATGCGAGCGTGGCCCCTGCTGCCCACTCGGCGTAACTGCGAGTCGACGGCCTTACCCGGGTTGTTCAGGCGCTGCTTTAAAAAAACCAGCGCTCGTCTTGAATATTTGCGCTGGCCACGGGGCGTTCAGCCGTCAATCGAGGTGCAACCTGATCGGTCTCTGTCATCACAGCCAGTTGTGGCATGGGGGTCAGCGGTTTGTTGTAAGTGACCAGCTCGGCAGTCTGTGGGGCGGTGGGGGCTGGTTGAAAGTGAAAAGCCACCAGGACGGCAAGCCCAAGGGCGTTCAACAGTAAAAGAGTGCTGTTCATGGCGGTCATCTCTGAGGGCATGGACTGATTACTGTTGATAGAGCACTCTTCGTGCCAACTTTTTTATAGGGTAAAACCCTTATAAAACAGCATCTTGAGTGGGTTTTTAAAGGGCGGATGATTGCAGATTGCAATGATGGCTTTTTGCTGTAGTGCAAATTGCACGACAGCTGCCGACAGCACCCCGCCAGTCATGCAGTCATGGGTAAGTCAGCCGCCCGTAGCTATCGGCAGAACCGTGCCGCCCAGCCGGCAATCGCCTTGGGCCGGGGCGTTGCATAAGTGCGTACCTTGGACGTAGACAGCCCCAGGCGCACCAGTGATTCGGCAATGGTTACAGCAGCCGTCACGCCATCGATCACCGGCACTCCAGTAAGCTGGCGAATGCGTTCATCAAGCCCGGCCATCCCCCCGCAACCCAGGCAAATAACCTCGGCCTTATCTTCGATAACTGCCAGTTCGGCCTGGCGAACAATGGCTTCCAACGCCTTGTGCGGTGACGCCTCAAGCTCCAGCACCGCCATGCCACTGGCCCGCACCGACGCACAACGATCCCAGAGCCCCGACAGCTTCAGGCGGTCCTCAATCAGCGGGACGGTACGATCCAGGGTGGTGACCACCGAATAGGCCCGCCCCAAAAACATCGCCGTGCTCGCCGCAGCATCAGTGATATCCACCACTGGCACATCAAGCAGTTCCTGCAACCCCTCGCGGCCGTGCTCGCCGTACCCGGCCTGGATGACCGCATCGAAAGGCCGGTCATAGGCCATGACACAGTCCATTACCGCGATGGCCGCCAGATAGCTCTCAAAATTGCCTTCCACCGACTCTGCGCCGAAAGCGGGGGTCAGGCCGATGATCTCGGTGCCGGGCGCTGCCACCGACTGCGCCTGGCGGGCAATGGCCTGGGTGATGCTGTCAGTGGTGTTGACATTAACCACGAGAATTCGCATGGGCTCTCCTTGAAGTGAGGGGGGGGCGGTCTGCACCAGGCAGACCGTGACAGATCAATGGCTGGCATTCTCGACGGCAATCGATTCGCCACTGACCTGGGCGTAATAAGGTTGGCGCTTGGCGATGATCAGATAGAGCATCGCCGCGATACCTGCACCAATCAGCCAGGAAAACGGCGAAACGGTGTGGAAGCCCGGGACCAGGGCCAGCACGATGGCGATCAGTGCGGCAGGAACGAAGGCTGCGACCGCGCGTAGATTGACGCCATTGGAGTAGTAGTAAGTGCCGCTGGGGTCTTCGCTGTACAGCGCCGGCACATCGACCTGACCTTTTCGTACCAGCCAGTAATCGACCATGATCACGCCATACAGCGGGCCGAGCAGGGCGCCGAGACCGGACAGGAAGTAAACGATCACCAGCGGGCTGTTATACAAATTCCACGGCAGGATCAGCACCGCAATGGTTGCACTGATCAGCCCGGCGCGGCGAAAGGTCAGGTATTTGGGTGCCAGATTGCTCAGTACAAATGCCGGAGCGACAAAGTTGGCCATGATATTCACGGCCACTGTAACGATCAGAAACGCCAGGCAGCCCAGCACCAGAAATAAAGTGTTGGGAATCGAAGCGATGATTTGCGTCGGGCTCTCAATGATTTTTCCATTGATCTGGAATTGCGCGCCGCACAACAGGACAGTGATACCGGCAAACACCAGAATATTCACCGGCAAGCCCCAGAAATTCCCGACCTTGATCGTTTTGCAGCAGGGCGAAGAGCGGGAGAAATCGCTGAAATTAAGAATCATCGTGCCGTAGATCGCCAGCCACAGCGCGCCACCAGCAAACACGTTGCGCCACATTTCACCGGTGCTCAACGGCTCGCGGCTTGACCAGGCAATGGTGCCGTTGGCCTGAAAATACATCCAGCCGGCAAGACAGATCACCGTCAACAGAATCACCGGCCCGGCGAACGCCTCATAGCGCCGGACCATTTCCATGCCGTAGGCAAGAATCGCCAGCTGTACGAACCAGATGGCGACAAAACATAGCCAGCCCAGGCTCGACAGACCAAGAATCGAGTTGTGGTCATACTCGGCAAACCCCGGATGAACCGCGATCAGCAACACCCGCAGCACCACCGATGCCAGATAGGTCTGAATCCCGAACCAGGCGATAGCGATTACTGCGCGTATCAATGCCGGAATTTGCGCTCCATGAATGCCGAAACTTATACGGCTGATCACCGGAAAAGGCACCCCGGTGCGCTGCCCCATATAGCCCGACAGGTTCATGAAATTGAACACCAGGGCCGCGCCGATTCCGAGGGAAAGCAAGATTTCCCAACCGTTCAGGCCCAGTGCGTACAGGCCGATGGCGAATGAGTAATTGGCAATGTTGTGCACATCGTTGGTCCACAACGCAAAAATACTGTACCTGCCCCAACGCCGGCCTTCGGTTTTGGTGGGGGCAAGGTCGCTGTTGTGCAAGCGCGGACTGAGCGCCAGGGTTGACGACACGCTGTCAGGAGCGAGGGCGGGGGTTGAAACCGGGGAAGGTAAATCCAGAGCGATGGTAGGGGAGAGTCTTGAACGCATTCTGGCAAGCTCCTGATACCTGCAGCGTGATGACTGTTCATGAGCACGGGCTCGACAAATCTTCGTCACGGCTAGCGAGAATCACTGGTTATGAAAGTCCGCGGTATGCCTGCTTGATGCCGCAGGCCACGAAATAACGTGTACTTAGTTTTTGTCTGTTTTGTATACAAGTGGCGTGTGGGTGTAAGCGATATTCATGCCAGCGAAAAATTGCGTGTGGCTATCAGCAGCGGAAGATTTCAAAGTTGCTATTTATCTGACTGAAAAATATGGATTTTATTTTTCAAGATTTCGGGCGGGAAGATCAGGCGAGGGATAAAAGCATGGCCGATTGGCGATGATGGCCATTTGCGGGGTTGTTACTTTTTGATGCAAAAAAGCAGTATTTGAATTTCTGGTGCACCGTTACGTGACATTTTGTATACGATTATTTGACCGTGCTCATGACCCTTTATCAGCAGCGGGGCGCCTGCAATTGATCGCCCCGGCGTGCCTGGGCAACGGCAGCATATTCGGGGCAGGGCAGGACCTCTGTGGGTGCGAGACTTGTACGCGATGCTTGTGACAGTTAAAAAGCCAACGCACGACATGACAAATAAAGCCTTGCCCGTTACCATGCACGCCGTTGATCGCACCGCACACCGCGTGCAGTGCACATGATTTGTCTCAGTAGCTCAATTGGATAGAGCATCCCCCTCCTAAGGGGAAGGTTGCAGGTTCGAACCCCGCCTGGGACACCATACAATTCAAGACCTCCAGCTATTCTCGACTTACCGTGCAAACGACGGTGACAGCAAGGTGCCAGCTGCAGGCAAAAGAAAGCCCCGATCATATGTTGCTGATCGGGGCTTTTTTGTAGCCGGTGGTTAAGGGATTGTTACTGATAGTCCTGAGTTTGGCCCCCGCCGGCAGAGCTGAACGGTGTCGAATGTCCTCCACCCTGTTCGGCATTACTCGCGTTATGTCTTAAGATAGCCGGTTGCCGAAAGAACCGTCATGGCCATAGCCATGAAGGGCTTTCATCCTTTTACAAATATGTGTGTTGAAGATGAACAAGCCTTTCGTTTCTCTATGCCCTGAAATTACTCGGGCGCACGCGCTGACGCTGATGGATTGGTTGGAGGATGAGCGCGTTACCTGCTATCTGAGCGATTCGCGTCATGTCTCTCGCTCCATCGGGCAAGCTATCGATCGGACTCAATCGCCGATCCTGACCCACCTATTCAACCAAGGCGGCCGATTCTTCATGGTCTATGACCGGCATGACGCCCCGGTGGGCTTTGTCCGTCTAATCAAGACCGGGCCCAATTGCGAGATTGTCCTGGTCATCGGGGACAGTGACAAATGGGGCCGCAACCTTGGCGCCCGCACGATCCGCGAAGGCATGAAACTGGCCTTCCTCGATATGCGGGCCCAGAAGCTCATCGCCAAGATCCACCCTGACAACGGGCGCTCGCTGAAAGCCTTTGTGCGCAGCGGCTTTGTGCTCGAGAGCGAAACCCCGACATTGAAGTCATTT
Source organism: Pseudomonas sp. PAMC 29040 (assembly GCF_003994535.1). NCBI lineage: Bacteria > Pseudomonadati > Pseudomonadota > Gammaproteobacteria > Pseudomonadales > Pseudomonadaceae > Pseudomonas > Pseudomonas sp. PAMC 29040. The sequence goes on along the minus strand of NZ_RZAA01000004.1, from coordinate 616 downwards.
TCCATGACGGCGGGGCGCTATCGCCAGTTGTTGCGCGAAGGTGCCGTTGGCGACTCCACCAGGATCTACATCACTGAAATCGACAAGGCCAGGCTGGAGAGTCTGATCGTGCTCGAGCAAGGCCCGGCCGTGGTTGAACTCGAGCATGAGCTTGAGCGAGCCATTGTCGTCAAGCCGCAGCAGGTGGCGTGCAATGTCGTCACGATGAACTCCAGGGCCTTGCTGCAGCTGGACGACGAAGAGATCGAAGTGGCCCTGGTTTACCCTGAAGATGCAGACAGCAACGCAGGGAAGCATTCCGTCTATTCCGACATCGGCGCTGCCATTCTGGGTTATCAGGAGGGGGACGCCATCGACTGGCGAATCTCGGATCGCACCCGCCGGATCGAGATCAGGAAAGTGCTTTACCAGCCAGAGGCCGCGGGCCATTTCCACCTGTAATCGCGCCTTTTGCTCAGTTGTACCGCCACCCTCGAAGTCGTGTGCGACTGTCTAGTCCTGAAATAGGTTTACACCTGTTTCACCCCAACGCCCGATGCATTGCATCGGGCGTTTTGTATTTCAAAGACTGGTGCGGACGCTCGCTGTTGTAAATCGATATCGACTCACTCACCAT
>NZ_RZAA01000033.1:0-726 GCF_003994535.1 Pseudomonas sp. PAMC 29040 | reverse complement strand
CGAGTGGTCGATTACAACGTCAAGGTTCGCGTCAAAGCGGACAACTCCGGCGTTGACCTCGCCAACGTCAAGATGTCGATGAACCCCTTCTGCGAAATCGCTGTGGAAGAAGCCGTACGCCTGAAAGAGAAAGGCGTTGCGACTGAAATCGTCGTCGTCTCCATCGGCCCGACCACGGCTCAGGAACAGCTGCGTACCGCGCTGGCTCTGGGTGCCGATCGCGCCATCCTCGTCGAATCTGCCGAAGACCTGACCTCGCTGGCCGTGGCCAAGTTGCTCAAGGCCGTGGTCGACAAGGAACAGCCGCAACTGGTGATCCTGGGCAAACAGGCCATCGACAGCGACAACAACCAGACCGGCCAGATGCTGGCTGCGTTGACCGGCTACGGTCAGGGCACCTTCGCTTCCAAAGTTGAAATGGCGGGCGACAAGGTTGCCGTTACCCGTGAAGTTGACGGCGGCGCGCAAACTGTTTCGCTGAGCTTGCCGGCCATCGTCACCACCGACCTGCGTTTGAACGAGCCGCGTTATGCGTCCCTGCCAAACATCATGAAGGCCAAGAAGAAGCCGCTTGAAGTGCTGACGCCAGAGGCGTTGGGCGTTTCGACCGCTTCGACCAACAAGACCCTGAAAGTTGAAGCGCCGGCGGCACGCAGCGCCGGCATCAAGGTCAAGTCGGTGGCTGAACTGGTCGAGAAACTGAAAAACGAAGCGAAGGTAATCTAA
>NZ_RZAA01000032.1:0-764 GCF_003994535.1 Pseudomonas sp. PAMC 29040 | reverse complement strand
GAAACGGCTACCCGAACGCCGAATGCACAGCATGTAGAAGTGCAGACCCAGCAATGGCGCAAAGACGGCAAGCTGACCCGGCGCGAACTGACCCGCGACGGTGTTCTGGTGCGTAGTGAAACCTTCGACTACGACCTGCGCGGACGGATGATTGCCCATCGCCTTGCAGGGCCGTCGTTGCCCGAAGATGCCCACGGCAAAACCTACCGCGAGCAACACTTCCAGTACGACGCCCTCGACAATATTCGTCGACTGGAAACGGTATTTGCCGACGCCAGCGCCAGCAATATCAGTACATTTACCTACAATCCCGCCGACCTCACCCAGCTGATCAACGTCAGCCACAGCCGCGCCGATTACCCGGCACCGGTAACCCTGGAGTACGACGCGCTGGGTAATCTCAAACGCGACGAGCGCGGTAATCCACTGCACTACGACGCCCTGGGCCGACTGATCGGGGTAACCCTGCCTACCGGCGAGCGCCGCTGGCACTACGGCCCGGCGGGCAACATCATCAAGACCGAAGACTCTACCGGCCCGCGCTGGCGTTACCACACCGGCGGCCAGCTCAGCTGCGAGATGGGTGAAGACACCCAGACCCGCTGGGTAAGGGCCGGCGCTGTTCCCGTGGCAGAAAGTCGACTGGCATCGGCAGTGCGCGAAGTCATGCTGCTGGGCACCGACGCCCAAGGCTCAGTGACCACAGAAGCCCAGGACGCTATCCACACCCCGGTCTACGGCGCCTACGGCCAGAGCCAGCCCGG
>NZ_RZAA01000031.1:0-1016 GCF_003994535.1 Pseudomonas sp. PAMC 29040 | reverse complement strand
ACCGCTTCCACCTGCTGACCCGTGAACGCACGCAACAGGGCCAGACGCTGCAGGAAACCGAGACCACCTATTACGACGAGCCCTGGCTGCCCATTGCCCGGCAACTGCCGTATTTCCAGTTCCCGCACAAGGTCATTACCCGCAAGGCGCAGCTGGATGGCCAACGGGTGCTGCGAGAACTTGTTACCGAAGAAGAAACCCGCTACGACGCGCTGGGCAACCCGGTGTGGCACCGCAATGCCCTGGGTGGAATAGAAGAGTCAGAGTACTACCCGGTGAGTGGCGAGACCGACAACTGCCCGGCCGACCCACTGGGCCGCATCACCCGTCTGAAAAATCGTACGGTCAGCCCGCCACCCGGCACCGAAGGGCCAGTCAAACAGACCAGATATCGCTATCAATCCCTACCCGTGCGTGGGGATGCTCCAGGGTTTGCGTTGCCGACTTTTATCCAGAGCAGTGAAGAACGTTTGTTGCTGGTTGAGGGCAATCAGTCCACCGAATTGGGCCGCTCGACGCAAAGTTTCATTAACGATCCGGCCTCGCCCCATCACGGCCGTATGCTCAGTGAAACCCAAAGGGTACAGGGCAAAAGCACAATCCGCGCCTACAGCTACAGCCTCACTCAGGCGCGCAACGCCCGCTCGCTGGAACGTGCCGTACTCCAGGAAAAGGTCACGATCACCAGCCACGACGGACATAAATCCAGCTCCCAATCCTCACAGGATCTGTACTCGGGGCTAATGGTCACCGAACAGACCGACGAGCAGCTGCGCATGGCCTTTGCCCACGATCCCCTGGGGCGTGTGACTCAGGAAGTCGCGGCTCCGGATTCGGCCTTCGAGGCCAAGGTCAACTGGGCCTATTCCTTGTCAGCGAACCAGCGCTGCCAGACCCGAATCGGCGCTTCCGGGCGTAAGGAAACTGTCTGGCTCGATGGCATGGCCCGGGAAATCCGCCGTGAAAAACAGACCGACAGCGGTGAGACCTATACCGCCTGGACCGCCGAATATGAC
>NZ_RZAA01000030.1:0-1199 GCF_003994535.1 Pseudomonas sp. PAMC 29040 | reverse complement strand
TGCGGGAACTGGAAATACGGCAGTTGCCGGGCAATGGGCAGCCAGGGCTCGTCGTAATAGGTGGTCTCGGTTTCCTGCAGCGTCTGGCCCTGTTGCGTGCGTTCACGGGTCAGCAGGTGGAAGCGGTTAAAGGTGCGGGACACTGTTTGTAAAACAGTACCCCGGGCATCCATCAGGGTTTCGGTGGAGCCATAAAGAAAATCGCCGGCACCGGTCAGGTGGTAGAGGTTGTCTTCGCGATTACGCCACTGACGTACCGCCGGCCAGCCAAAATAGTTATTGCTGCCGTACAGCCCATAGTCATAGCGAACCAGTTGCACCGGCTGGCCGTCCCCCGGGTCCTTGCGGGTCTGACTGACCACCGGCATCCGTGGGAACGGAGCACCGGCCGGCAAGTTCAAACCATTGCTCTCGCTGTAGGTCACTTCCTCGGTGCTGCCGGTGGGCTGGGTACATTTGCTCAGCAGCAACAGGCCTGAATCACTGCGGGTGTACTCAAACTGCCAGCCGCTGTCGGGAAGGCCGTCCACCGTTACCCGGCGCAACTGCCCGGAGACCCGGTGAAAAGACATCACCACCTGTGCGGGGGTATCCGGCTGTAAGGTCAGATGGGTTGTCACGCCCTCGTAGGCCAGAGCCAGCACCGTGCGGCCTTGGGCATCACTGACTTTTTGCAGGTACGCCCCATTGCCAACCGAACGCCAGTCAAAGGTCAAGGCGCTACCGTCGGCGCCCACCAGGGTGCTGACCACCCACAGGCTCGGGTGTCCGGCCAGCGGGATCAGGCGTTCACAGCTGCCATCGTTATGCCGGACCCACATTTCCTGACGCTGCACCGTGACCGTTACCACCGGCAAGCGCACATCGGGGAAACGCATGCTCTGGCCGACAATCTCACCGCGAAAGCGCTCGCCGGAATTGAGCTGCAGTTGCTGGCTGGCTCCGTCCCAGGAGGTGGTGCCGAGCATCCAGCCCAGACCAAAGCCCTGGTCGGCAGCCATCAACGGACTATGGCTCAGATGCAATTGGCCGATGGGCCCGCGCAAATCATTGGCGGCGCCGGTGGGCAGGCTGATCGAGGCCGAGAACGCACCGGTGCGCGGATCGACGCCGGCACTGATGCTGCTCATAAAGTTGTAGGCCCCGGAATACACATCGCCGCTGCTGAGCAGGCTGGCGGCGGACTGGATGTCGGGGGT